>JAJXTS010000063.1 GCA_021783595.1 Chloroflexota bacterium
CCCGACCGCGCCGTTCCCGGCCTGCCCCCCACCGCCCGCGCCCGCCGCCCGCCGCCCGCGCCCGCGCTACGATCGGCGGGCCCGCCCGCCCAGGAGTCAGCGCCATGCGCTTCATCAACGACCTCGTGCCGCCCTACGACTTGACCTACTCGGACGTGTTCATGGTGCCGAGCCTGTCCGAGGTGCCCTCCCGGCTCGGGGTGGACCTGACCACGCCCGACCGTTTGGGGACCACCATCCCGGTCGTGGTGGCGAACATGACCGCGGTGGCCGGGCGGCGCATGGCCGAGACCGTGGCGCGGCGCGGCGGGCTGACGGTCCTGCCCCAGGACATCCCGCTCGACGTGATCCGCGAGAACCTGCGCTACCAGAAGAGCCGGCACCCGGTGTTCGAGACGGCGATCACCCTGGGCCCAACCGAGACCGTGGGCCTGGCGCTCAACCTGATCCACAAGCGGGCGCACGGCGTGCTGGTGGTGGTGGACGGGGACCAGCGGCCGATCGGGATCTTCGCCGAGAGGGACGCGGCCGGGTTCGACCGGTTTACGCAGCTCCAGAACGTGATGACCCGGGACCTGGTGCTGGTGGACGCGGACGCGGGCCTCGAGGAGATCTTCAACCTGCTCGGCGAGCACCGGATCAGCGCGGCGCCCGTGGTGGGCCGCGACGGGCGGCTGGTGGGCGTGGTCACCCGCCGCGGCGCGCTTCGGTCGACGATCTACCGGCCGGCGGTCAACCCGCGCGGCGAGCTGATGAGCGCCGTCGCCGTGGGCATCAGCGGCAACCCGGCCGCCCGGGCGTCCGCCCTGGCCGAGATGGGCGTGGACGTGGTGGTGGTGGACACAGCGCACGGGCACCAGGCGAAGATGCTGCGCGCCATCGAGGCGGTGCGGGGCGTGGTGGGCTCGCTGCCCGTCGTGGCCGGCAACGTCGCCACCGCGGCCGGGGCTAGGGACCTGATCGCCGCCGGCGCCGACATCGTCAAGGTGGGCATCGGGCCGGGCGCCATGTGCACGACTCGGATGATGACCGGCGTCGGCCGGCCGCAGTTCACCGCGGTCATGGAGTGCGCGGCCGAGGCAGCCAGACACGGCAAGCACGTCTGGGCCGACGGCGGCGTCCGCTACCCGCGCGACGTGGCGCTCGGCCTGGCCGCGGGTGCTGCCTCGGTCATGTTCGGCTCGTGGCTCGCCGGGACGTACGAGAGCGCGGCCGACAGCCTGCGCGACGCGGACGGGCGCCTTTACAAGGAGAGCTTCGGCATGGCGTCCAACCGCGCCGTGCGCAACCGGACGCGGCAGGAGACGCCGTTCGAGCGGGCCCGGAAGGAGCTGTTCGAAGAGGGCATCAGCACCTCGCGGATGTACCTGGACACGGACCGGCCCGGGGTCGAGGACATCCTCGATCAGGTGGTCGCGGGCGTGCGCTCCTCGTGCACGTACGCTGGGGCGCGCACGATCCCCGAGTTCCAGGAGCGCGCGCTGGTGGGAATCCAGAGCGCGGCAGGCTACGAGGAGGGTCGGCCCCAGCCGACGTCCTGGTAGTCGCGGCTCAGCAGGGTGCTCGCTCGTCGGGGTCGTGGCCGGCGGCGAGCATCGCCCCGAGGACCGCGCCCATGGCCAGCACCTCGGCCCGGGTGAGCGTCGAGGCCCACGCAAACCGCTCCGCTGGGGGTGCGCCCGTCGTGGCCAGCCGCCGCGCCGCCGGCCGAGTTCGCCAGCAGCCGCGAGCGCCGGGCCGTCGCCCCGGGCGCCAAGGTTGGCCGTCCGGACGCGCCCGGTGCGGCAGTTGGCGCCGCCGGCGCGGCCCCGGCCCCCGCGAGCTCGCCGAGCAGCCGGCGGGCGGCATCGGGATCCCGCAGGCCAAGACGCAACCCGGCGACCAGGTCGCCGGCCGGGACCGCGGGCTCGGCGCTGGCCCGCGGGCTGGGTCCCTCAGGCATCGCGTCGCGGGGCGGCCGTTGACCGCCGGACGACCAGCGTGCAGGCCGTGTCCACGCGGATCCGCCCGGCCTCGCCGCGGATCATCGCCAGGAGCTGCTCGGTCGCGATTCGGCCCATCTCCTGGCGCGGCTGCGACATCGTGGTCAGCGGCGGCGTGACCAGCGCCGAGATCTCCAGGTCGTCGAAGCCCATCACGCTGATGTCCTCGGGCACGCGGATGCCCTGGTCGAGAAGCGCCCGGATCCCGCTGATCGCGACGAGGTCGTTGTAGCAGAGCAGGCCCGTCGGGGCGGCCGGCAGGGCGAGCTCGACGCCCTCGGCGCCGGCGGCGATGACGTCGCGCCGGGTGCTGGCCACGATCAGGCTCGGGTCGGGCTCGATGCCGGCCGCGCGCAGCGCCGCCTCGTAGCCGCGTCGCCGGTTGTCGTTGGAGACGAACGCGCGCTCGAGGCCCACGTAGGCGATCCGCCGATGGCCAAGCCCGATCAGGTGCCGAGTGGCGGTCTGGGCGGCCGCCATCTCGCCGAACGTCACCAGACCGGCGTTGGGGCGATCGGGCACGAGCTCGGGGTGGTCCGCCACGAAGACGACGGGCACGCTCGGGTCGAGCTGGGCGCGGTGCTCGTCGGCATGCGAGGCGACGATGATCATCCCGTCCACGCGCCGCTGCCGGAACAGCCGCGCGATGTCGGACAGCTCGCGCTCGCCCGCCTCGTGGGTGCTGGCGACGAGGAGCTGGTACCCAGCGCGCAGGGCCGCGCCCTCGATGCCGCGCACCAGCAGCCCGTTGTACGGGTCGGCGTAGTCGCGCAGGATGAGCCCCAGCGTCATCGTCCGGTGCGTGGTGAGGCTCTGGGCCGCGACGTTCGGCGTGAACCCGATCTCCGCCGCCAGCGCCTGGATGCGGGCGCGCGTGGCCGCGCTGATCCGGCGGTCGTCCCGGAGGGCCTTGGACACGGTGGACGGCGCGACCCCGGCGCGGGCAGCGAGGTCGTAGATCGAGACCATAGCGGCGAGCGTAACGGATCCCTGTCGGGGCGTTGCAGCCTGGGCGTGGTGCTCGATGGAAAAACCGGTTGTCCACCGAGCACGTCGGCCCGGGCGGTTCGGCATGCCGGCTGCGACAGGCGGCCGGAACCGTCCCGGGGCGCGCCCGCAACCGTCAGAGGCCGGCCGGGGACCGAACGCTCCCGTCCCGCCCATCCCCGGCCGGGACGCGCACGGCGGGTCGCAACCTGCGTGGGCCGGCCCCGGTCTCGGGGCGGTGCAACACCGGTTGCCGTCCGATCGATGACGCGCCATGCTTAGGCGGCCCGTTCCAGGCCGGGCGCTCCGGCTGGGGCCAAACCGCAGCCGCCCACGACTGCCGCGGGCGCCGTCGGCCAAGCGAGGAGGTGGTTTCGCCGCGTGACAGGTCCCGCGCCGCGTCGAGCGCCGGGCGATGCCCACGGACGCACCGACACAGGGCGCCAGGTCGTGGCCCACCGGCCACGGAAGCACGCACAGGAGGAGCAATGGGAACGAGACGAACCCTGCCGGCACTCGCCATGGCGGCGGCGCTCTTTGTTGGCGCCTGCAGCAGCAGCTCGCCCACGACCGCGCCGGCGGCCAGCGGCGGGGCGGCCAGCGGCGGAGCGGCGGCCAGCTGCCCGTACAAGTTCGCGGTCATCACGCACGGCGACACCGGCAGCTTCTGGAGCGTGGTGTACAAGGGGGCCAAGGACGCCGCCGCAGCCACGGGCTGCACGCTGAGCGAGGTCTACGGGTCGCAGCAGCAGGGCCAGGCGCAGCCTGACGACAACGCTGAGAACCAGGCGATCCAGGACGCGATCAACCAGAAGGTGGACGGGCTCGCGGTCTCCGACCACAACCCGAGCCTGATGAACCCGACGCTTGCCAGCGCCGTGAAGGCCGGCATCCCCGTGGTGCTCATCAACGCCGGCTGTGACGACGCGGACATCGCGGCGTCCGGCGCCATGACGTGCGTCGGCCAGCCGGAGGCGTTCGCGGGCAAGCAGGCGGGCGCCCGGTTCATGGCGGAGAAGGCCAACAACATCCTGTGCGTCATCCACCAGAGCGGCCAGAACCTGCTCGACCGCTGCAACGGCATCGCCCAGGCCCTGGGCACCGGCGCCACCTGCTCGTCGGGCGACGCGCCCGCCAGCGGCCCGGCGTGCACCGAGCTGACCCTCAGCGTTCCGAACGCCGCGTCCAACCCCAGCGCCTCGGCCCAGCAGGTCATCGCGTACCTCCAGGCTCACCCCGGCGTCAACGCCGTCATGACCCTGAACAACGCGATCGCGCAGGGCGTGCAGGCGGCGCTGCCGAGCGGCAGCACCATCAAGCTCGCCACCTTCGACCTCAACAGCTGGGACATCTCCGCGGTCAAGGCCGGCACCGTCGACTTCGTCGTCGACCAGCAGCAGTATCTGCAGGGCTACCTGCCGATCGTGTTCCTCCAGCTCTACAAGGCCCACTACGGCGCCAGCGTCGGCGGCGGCACCACCGTCCCGACCGGCCCGCTCCTCGTTGACAAGACCAACGTCACCAACGTGGAGGCCGGGGCCGCCGCTGGCGAGTCCTGAGCCGAAGCGCCCCCAGCAGAGCCACCGGGTGTGATGCTGGCCCGGGCCGGGCGACGTTCCGGCCCGGGCCATCGACCAGCGAGGAGAGGCGGGCGATTGCGCCATGGACGTGCCCAACCCGACGATGCAGGCCGGGCCGGCTGCCGGCCGAGGTGACCGCGTGGTCGCGGCCCGGGCCGTGACCCGCATCTTCCGCAGGCCCGAGGTCGGGGCGGCGCTCGCTGCGGTCGCCATCTTCCTCATCTTCGCGCTCAACCCGACGTCTCAGCCGCTCTGGCTGTCGCAGGCCGGCTTCGTCGGCTGGCTCACCCAGGCCTGGCAGTTCGGGATCATGGCGGTCCCGGTGGGCCTGCTCATGATCGGCGGCGAGTTCGATCTGTCCGCGGGCGTGATGACCGGGTCGACGGCCATCATGATGGGCCTGCTGGCCAACAACTTCGGCTGGAACATCTGGCTGTGCATCGCGGTGTCAGCGGTGTTCGCCGTGCTCGTGGGGCTGTTCAACGGCCTCCTGGTGGTGCGGACCAAACTGCCGAGCTTCATCGTGACGCTGGCCACGTTCTTCGTGCTGCGCGGCACGTCGGTCGGCCTCGTCGAGGCGCTGAACGCCAACAGCACCGTCGTGACCGTGCTCAACCCGCCCGCCGGCGCCGACACCGCCAAGGCCATCTTCGGGGGCACCATCGGGTCCAGCCCCGCCTACCCGGTGGCCCTGGTCTGGTGGCTCGTGGTGACCGCCCTCGGCATGCTCGTCCTGTCCCGGACCACCTTCGGCAACTGGATCTTCGCGGCCGGCGGCGAGCCCAACGCGGCCCGCAACGTCGGCGTGCCCGTCGGCAGGACCAAGATCCTGCTGTTCGTCCTCACGGCCCTCGGCGCCTGGCTGGTGGGCACCATCCAGTTCACGGCCGGACTGTCGGCCGTCTCGGAGCAGGGCGTCGGCTACGAGCTCTACTACATCGTCGCGGCGGTCGTCGGCGGCTGCCTCCTGACGGGCGGTTACGGGTCAGTCATCGGGTCGTCGATCGGCGCGGCCATCATCGGGATGGCGCTCCAGGGCGTGATCTACGCGCGCTGGCCGAGCCAGTGGGGCTTCGCCTTCCTGGGCATCCTGCTGCTGTTCGGGGTGATCGTGAACGCGGTGACGTTCCGCCAGGCACAGAGGGCACGACGATGACCGGCAATCCGGCTCCCGCCACCGCAACACAGGCGCCGCACGCGCAGCCCGACGCCACGGCCGTCCCGCTCCTCGAGGCGCGCCATGTCAGCAAGTACTTCGGCAGCGTCGTGGCGCTCCGGGACGTCTCGCTCGAGGTCCGGGCGGGCGAGGTCACGTGCGTCCTCGGCGACAACGGCGCCGGCAAGTCCTCGCTGATCAAAACGCTGTCCGGCGTGTTCCCGCCCGACGAGGGCGAGATCCTCGTGGACGGCAACCCGATCCGCTTCTCGGGCCCGCGCGAGGCAAGGGCCCACGGCATCGCGACCGTGTTCCAGGACCTCGCGACGGTGCCGATGATGTCCGTCTGGCGCAACTTCTTCCTGGGCCAGGAGCCCACCCGATCCTTCGGGCCGATCCGGTTCCTGGACCAGGGCCGCGCCAAGGACGTCATGCGGGTCGAGATGGCCAAGATGGGCATCAACGTGTCCGACCCGAACCAGTACGTGGGCACGCTGTCGGGCGGCGAGCGGCAGGCCGTGGCCATCTCCCGCGCCGTCTACTTCGGGGCGCGGGTGCTGATCCTCGACGAGCCGACCTCGGCGCTGGGCGTCCGCCAGTCGGGCATCGTGCTGCGCTATGTCATCCAGGCCCGGGACATGGGCCGGGGCGTGATCCTCATCACGCACAACCCCCACCACGCGTACCCGGTCGGGGACCGCTTCGTCCTGCTCAAGCTGGGACGGGTGATGGGCACCTACACCAAGGACCAGATCGACGTCGGGGAGCTGACCCAGATGATGGCCGGCGGCGAGGAGCTGGCCCAGCTCAGCCACGAGCTGCAGCGCCTCGACCCGGACCAGCCGGGGCTGCAGAGGGTGGCCCGGGAGCTGGCCGAGGACGCCAAGGCGCACCAGTAGCCGACGCCGGGACAGCCGAGCCGGGCGGCGGACGTTGCGCCCCTCCCGCCGCCCGGCCGGCAGCCTGGCGGCCCCGTCGGCATCGGCCCGGCCGGTGGCCCGGCGGCCACGCGAATGGAGGATGGGCGCATGACTGCACGGGCTGCCATGCTGGTCGGGCCCCGCACCTATCAGCTGGCGGAGTTCCCGGTTCCCGAGCCCGAGCCGGGCGCCGTCCTGGTCCGCAACGAGCTGTCGGGGATCTGCGGCACCGACAAGCACACCTACGAGGGCTACGTCTCGCAGTACACGGGATCCGCCAAGCCCTCGTCCACGCCCTTCCCGATCATCCAGGGGCACGAGAACGTGGGGACCGTCGCTGCCGTTGGCGGGCGCGTGCTCGACTTCGACGGCGAGGCGCTGGCGGTGGGGGACCGGGTGGTCGTCAGCCCCAACCTCGTGTGCGGCACCTGCTTCTCGTGCACGCACGACCTGCCGTACACGCTGTGCGAGAACATCCTCGACTACGGGAACACGATCTCCGCAGCCAGGCCGCCCCACCTGTTCGGCGGCTGGGCGCACTACCTGTACGCGCTGCCCGGGAGCCGGATCTTCCGGGTCCCGGACGACCTGCCGTCCGAGGTGGCCGTGCTGGCGGAGGTGTTCGCGGTCACGATCGGCCTCGACCGGGCGAAGCAGTTCGGCGCCTACCCGGCCGAGGGCTTCCAGATGGACGACACCGTGGTGGTGTTCGGCACCGGGCCGCTGGGCCTGTGCCACGTCGCCAAGGCGCGGATGCTGAGCGCGGGCACGATCATCGCGGTGGACCTCTCGGCCCGGCGGCTCGACTTCGCCCGGCGGCTGGGCGCGGACCTCCTGGTCAACCGCACGCAGGCCAGCGCCGCCGACCTGCTGCAGCTCGTCCGGGACAGCACCCACGGCCGCGGCGCCGACGTCGTGGTCGAGTGCGCCGGCGTGCCGGCCGCCGTGCCGGAGTCGCTCGACCTCCTCCGCGCGGGCGGCACGTACATCGAGGTCGGCAACTTCAGCGACCTCGGCACCGTCGAGATCTCGCCGAACCGGCACCTGTGCAGCAAGGGCATCCGGATGATCGGGATCCCCGGCCAGGAGGCAGGCGCCTACGGGCCCGGGATGCGCCAGATGGCCCGGACGCTCCACGAGTACCCGTGGCGGGAGTTCGTCTCGCACCGCTTCCCGCTCGACCGGGTGGAGGAGGCCGTGACCACCGCCATCGACCCCGGGTCGCTCAAGGTGGTGATCGACCCGTGGCTTGGGGCACCGTCCGGCTGACGCAGGCGCGGCGCGGGGGTTGCCGAGTGCGAAACCGGTTGCTATAGTGACCGTCTGGCCGCGCCGTCCGACACCGCCTGCAATCGTGGCGTCGGCCGGAGCGCCCGCGCCACTGCACTATCGCTGAGGCAGGGTTCATCACGATGTCTGAGCGTGAGATTCGGGTCGCAGTCATCGGCGCCGGTATGGCCGGCCGGGCGCACGCGGCCGGGTACCACAACCTTCGGTCGCTGTACGGCGACGTCGTACCGCGTGTGAAACCAGTTGCCGTCGCCGATGCCAACGGCGTGCTCGCGGCGGATCTCGCCGCGAAGTTCGGGTTCGAGCGGGTCGAGACCAGCTGGGAGGCGGTCGCCGAGGCGGACGACATCGACGCGGTGAGCGTGGTGCTGCCCAACAGCGAGCACCGCGCCGTCGTGGCCGGCCTCGCGTCCCGGGGCAAGGCCATCCTGTGCGAGAAGCCGGCCGCCCGGACGGCGGCCGAGGCGATGGCGATGGCGGCCGACGTCGCCCGTGCCGGCGTCATCGCGAACGTCGCGTTCACCCACCGGTTCGCGCCGCCGGTCGCGGCGGTCAAGCGCCTCATCGACGACGGTCGGCTGGGCGCGCCGCGGCAGCTGACGAGCCGATACCTCGCCGACCACGGCCGCGACCCGGGGGCGCCCTACACCTGGCGCCACGACATGGCGCTGGCCGGCGGCGGGTCGCTGGTGGACCTCGGCGCGCACAGCCTGGAGGCGGCGCGGTTCATGCTCGGAGACGTCAGGGCGATCCGCGGCGCGGTGCTGTCGATCCGGATCCCCGAGCGGCACCTCGCCCTGGGGGCGACGAAGGGCCACGAGAGGGCCGCGCTCTCGGCGGAGACGCGGCCCGTGACGAGCGACGACGAGGCCGCGTTCCTCGCCGAGTTCGAGAACAGCTGCGTCGGCGTGTTCACCACGTCGCGCGTCGCGACCGGCTTCAAGAACGCCTCGGGCTTCGTGCTCGTGGGCTCCGAGGCATCCGCCTCGTTCGACTGGGAGCGAGTCTCGGAGTTCGGCTGGGCAGACGGCTCGGCCGACCACTACACGGAGGGCTGGACCCGGGTCCTCCTGGGCGACCAGCACCCGTACCTGGCCGAGGGCCTGGTCATGCCGGTCGCCGGCGTCGGGTTCGGCCTCGGAGACGCGTTCATCTTCCAGGCCGCCGACTTCGTGACCTCGGTCGCCACCGACACCCCCAGCAGGATTGCCTCGAGCTTTGCCGACGGTGTCGCGAACGCCCTCGTCCTCGACGCGGTCAAGAGGTCCGCCGCCGCGGGTGGTGCCGGAATCCTCATCGCCGACGAGCGGGCGAGGGCCGAGGCCGCGCTCGCCGGGGAGGGGGTCTGCTGATGCCCGCCGACCCCGCCGACCTCGCCGCCGCCGCGTTCGCGACGCGGATCGGCGCCGACGGCCACGCGCCCGACTCCGGGACCGCCGTGGGCCTCGCCCGCCGGCTGCGGGCCGAGTAGGAGTTCACCGTGTCCGAGACCACCGCGTCGATGAGCACCCCGATCGCCGGCTCCACCGCCGGGCTGCGCGACGTGGAGTGGGCGGTCACGCCCGGCGAGCGCGCGCACCTCCGCGACCTCGCCCGGCGCCAGGCCGAGTACGCGGCGCTGCCGGTGATGGCCGAGCGGCGCCGGCAGTGGCTCGACCTCAACGACGGCAGGGCCGGCGTCCGCCCGCCGTTCGTCCTCGAGGCGTCGAACTTCATGTTCGAGCTGCTCCCGGACCGGCGGTACCGCTGCCAGTCCGCCGCGGGCCAGGCCATCGAGAAGGAGCTCCTCCGCTACACGCTCCCGCACGAGACCTGGCAGGACGACCGCGTCGTCCCCGGCGTGCTCGACTTCTCGTGGTTCCTCGACATCGACGAGTTCGGCCCCGACGTCAGGGTCAGCCTCGAGAAGGCGCTCGACGCGGAGGGCAACGAGGTCGGCTACGGGTTCCACCACCCGGTGACCGACCTCGAGCTCGACCTGCCGCGGTTCCAGCCCGCCCGCGTGACCGTGGACAAGGGGCGCTCGCTCGCCTGGAAGGCATTCGTCGAGGAGATCCTGGGCGACATCCTCCCGGTCCGCCTCGTCGTGGTCTGGAACGACTTCAACACCCTCGCCCAGCGGCTCGTGCACCTGATGGGCATGGAGGCGTTCTTCATCGCCTGCCACGAGCAGCCCGACGCGGTCCACGCGGTCATGGCGTACCTGCGCGACAACGCGCTCTCGATCATGGCCCAGGAGGATGCGCTGGGGATCCTCGGGCTCAACAACGACCACCAGGAGGTCTGGTGGTCCGGGCACAACTACACGAGCGTCCTGCCCAGGCCGGGCTTCGACCCGGCGCGCGTGACCTGGGCCCACCGCTGGCAGGCCACCAACCTCCAGGAGGCCACCGGGATGCGCCCGGCGATGGCGTCGGAGTTCCTGTACCCCTACGTGCACGAGATCGCGAAGCCGGTCGGCCTGCTCTACTACGGCTGCTGCGAGGCGGTCCACCACAACTGGGACGACATCCGCACCCTGCCCCACCTCAAGAAGGTCTCGATCAGCCAGTGGACCGACGAGGCGTTCATGGGCGAGGCCCTGCGCGGCCACGACATCGTCTACTCGCGCAAGCCCAACCCCAACTACCTCTCGCTGGACGAGGCGCTCGACGGCGACGCGTGGGCGGCCCACATCCGCAAGACGCTCGACGCCACCCGGGGCTGCTCGGTGGAGTTCCTCGTCCGGGACGTCTACACGCTGCACCACAACCTCGACAACGCCCGCCGGGCCGCGTCGATCGCCCGCGAGGAGATCGACCGGCACTGGCGCGGCTGAGCCCACGGCCCCGCTGGGCAGGAGCCGCGAGGCGGCCTACGCTAGGCCGGACAGCGAGGCTGGCCCGCGGCGCGCGTGGAGGCAAGGTCATGGTGGTCGGGACCGAACGGTGCCCCGTCTGCGGGCAGGAGCACGGCGGGCGGCCGTGCCAGCGGCTGCTGATCCTCGCGGACGACACGACCGAGATCGGCTGCTGCAACAGCCGACTGCCGGACCCGAGGCCGGAATGGGTCGCCTGCGCCTACTGCGGACTGGCGCAGCTGCCCGGCAAGCGGGCGTGCGACTACTGCGGCCACCTCTGGAAGTCCGCGCCCGCCGGTTGAGCGGGCCGTCGGCTGGCGCTGGGCGGTGCGCAGCCCACGGCCCGGGGCGCCGACTCAGCTCTGGATGACGAACGCGTCGATCGCCACGTACGGGTGCCCGGGCGCGGCGAGCACCCGGATCGTCAGCGTGTGCCGCCCGCTGCTCGCGAACGAATGCGCGTAGAGCGTCGCCTGCGGCACGAAGCCGGGGCGCCAGAGGTTGACCGTCGAGACGTCGCGGCCGTCCAGCAGCACCTCGGCGGCGCCCCGCGTTGGCCCGAGCGGCCCGACCCAGCGCACGGCGTCGCCCGTGAAGGTCAGCGTGGCCGAGGCGCCGGCGTCGGTGGCGTAGGCCACGTGGCTGTCGAGGTAGGCGCCGGCCGCGCTGCCCCAGCTGCCCTGGTAGGCAATCGCGTCGCTCCGCTCCTCGACGGTCTGGGTGACGTGCTGGGGCGCCGGCGGCGCAGTGGGCGCCGGCGACGGCGCTGTGGGCGCCGGCAACGCGCTGGGCACCGGCGGCGCGCTGGGCACCGGCGACGGCGCTGCCCCGGACGACCCCGCGGGGGTCGGCGGGCCCTCGTAGCGGCTGGCCGGCTGCATCAGCACCACCTCGCCGTCGGCGGTCGCAGCCGACAGCCAGAGTCCCACCGGTGCGTAGGCGGCCAGCCGCGTCTCGTCGCCCAGCACGCTCACCCGGACCGTCACCCAGTTCACGGTCTGACCCGTGAACGACTCGATGTCGGGCAGGCTGAAGGTGACGGCCTCCCCGGGCAGGAGGTCGGCCGAGAGGGGCGTCGAGAGCAGCAGCGTCGGGCCCGTTCCCGGGGTGCTGCTCGGCGACGCGATGACCGTCACCACCGAGCTCCCGAAGCCGCCCTCGGGGTCGGCCGCCGCGAGGACGGGATCCGGGAGGGCGGGTATCGTCTCGCGTCCGGTGTTGGTGACGGCGACGGAGGCGCCGACGCCCGCTCCGCCGGGCTGCACGCCAACGCTGACGGCGAGGTCGCCCCACACCCGGACCTGGGCGGGCGGGATGGTGACGCGCTCGCCGCTGGGCAGCGAGGCGCCGTCGGCGTCGAGCATGTCCACCTGAAGCAGGTACAGGCCGGGCTGGCTGGGCGCCGCGATCGCGAGCCCGATCTCGCGCGCGCCGGAGGTCTGGCGCTCCGCCGCGATCGGCTCGGGCGGCGGCGCCGCGGCGGCGGGGGCGGCGGGCGCGGCGGGCCCTGCCGACGGTG
>JAJXTS010000247.1 GCA_021783595.1 Chloroflexota bacterium
GGTATCGCGCTGGCCGCCGCGGCGCGCGGCGCGCGCGTGGAGCTCGTGGGGCGGATCGGCGAGGACGCGGCAGGCGAGGCCCTGGTCGTCGCCCTCTCGCGGGCCGGCATCGGCCACGCCGCGCTCCTGCGTGACCCAGCCCGGCCCACGCCGGTGCTCGCGCCCGCCGCCGCCCGGGACGACGACGAGTCTCCGTTCGCGGAGCCGCTCGCGCCCGCCGCGCCGGTCGCGGCCGGCGCGCCTCGGCTCGAGGGGGCGGACATCGACCTGGCCATCCGGTACCTGGAGCCCAGCGGCGTGCTGGTCGCCACCGACGAGGTGCCCGCCGACGCGCTCGGCTCGGCGCTCCGCGCCGCCGTCTACGCGGGCCTGCGGCCGGTGGTGCTCGTCGCCCCGAGCGACTTGGCCCGCACGCTGCCGCCCGGTCTGCCGGAGGACGCGACGGTGCTCGCGGCCCCGGACGCGGACGGTGATGCGGGGGCGTTCGAGGCGCTGGTCGGCGCGTACGCCGCGTCTCTCGATGCCGGGGCGTCGCCCGCGGAGGCGTTCGAGGCCGCGCAGGGGGCCACGGGCTGGGAGCCGGCCGTCGCCGACTGAGACCGCTCCCGACGGCCGGGCCGACCGCTTTCGGCGCGCCGGTCAGGGGAGCAGCGGCCCCGCGCCGCCCTCGGCCGGCAGGAGCAGGTCCGGCCCGTCGTTGCGGACGCTGTTCACGAGCGGCAGCACCGCGTGGGCGTACAGCGCCAGGTCCTCGCGCGGCTCCAGGAGCGCGAGCAGCTCGCCCGGGTCCCGGGGCGACGGGTCCAGCCACAGCGCCCACTGCTCGGGGCCGATGATGGCGGGCATCCGGTCGTGGATCCGGGCCATGAACCCGTTGGGCCGGGTGGTGACCACCGTGAAGGTGCGCGACCACTCGCCCGACTCGGCGTCCTGGCGCCCGGTCCACAGGCCGGCCAGCGCCAGTGGGAGGCCGTCCGGGTCGTAGATCGCCATCGGCGTGCGCTCCCGCCCCGCGCGGAGCCACTCGTAGAAGCCGTCCACCGGCACCAGGCACCGCCGCTTGCGGAACGCGTCGCGGAACATCGGGCTGGCGGCCACGGTCTCGGCCCGGGCGTTGAAGGTCCGCGAGGCGATCCGCGGGTCGTCCGACCAGGGCGGGATGAGGCCCCAGCGGTAGCGGACGATCGCGCGCCGCTCCTCGCGCTGGACCACGATCGACGCCTCGTTGGTGGGCGCGATGTTGAACCGCGGGCCGGGCCCGTCGGTGAGGTCCTCGGCGTCGAAGATCCGCGCCAGCTCGGAGGTGGGGCGCTGCTGCTGGAACCGGCCGCACATGGCGCAGAGTCTACGCGCGCGCCGCCCGCGGACGCCTGCCCGTGTACCCTCGCCCGGTGACCGATCAGCCCGGCTTCGACCTCCAGGGCACGCTGGCCAGCAGCGGCCCGCTCTCGCGCGAGCAGGCCCTCGCGGCTCTCGACCACGCGGCGGACCTGATGGCCGGCGGCCGGCTCGCCGATGCGGCACGGCTCTACCAGCGCGTCATCGGCTTCGACGACCGGGCCGTGACGGCGGCCGCCATGCTCGGCTTCGGGCAGGCGATGCTCGGGCTCGGCCGTGAGGACCAGGCCGTTGCGACGTGGCGGGAGGTCACGCAGCTGCCGTCCACGCCTGCGACGTACCCGGCCTGGCGCCAGCTGGCGGACGCCCTCGCGCATCGGGGCGACCTCGCAGGCGCGGCCGAGGCGTATCGCCAGGCCGATCGCCTGGCCCCGCCACAGGACCGGCCGGAGGTCGCGGCCCGGCTTGCCCGCCTGCGCGAGGACGCGGGCGCAGCGGGCGGAGGGGCGCGGGCGCGGGCCGTGTCGGCCTCGGCGATGACCCTCGCGATCATCGCGGTGACGACGGTCGTCTCGCTCGCGGCGGATATCGGCGGGACCGACGGCAACGGCCTGATCACCGCGCTCCAGCTCGACAAGGTGGCCGTGGCCGGCGGAGAGCTGTACCGGCTCGTGACCGTGGTCCTCGTCCACGCCACGCTGTTCCAGGACCCCCTGCACCTGCCGCTCAACATGTACGCCGTGTGGATCGTGGGTCCCTTCGTGGAGCGGCTCTACGGACGGTGGCGGATGCTCGCCGTCTACCTCGTGGCGGCCGTCGGGGCGTCGCTGATGTCGTTCGCCATGGGCTCGGCCAGCAGCGCCGACCAGTTCGCCGTCGGCGCGTCCGGCGCGATCTTCGGCCTGTTCGGGATCCTCGTCGGGTCGATCGCGGTGCAGCGGCCGGCCCTCGGGCCGAACCTGCGCGGGCTGTTCGCCAACCTGGTGGCGCTGATCGTGATCAACCTGTACATCGGCGCCACGACGCCGGGCATCGACAACTGGGCGCACGTGGGCGGCCTGCTGACCGGCCTCTGGCTGGGCGTTCTGTTCGCGCCGAGCGGCGTGCCCGCGCCCGGGTCCCTGTGGCGGCGCCGCGGGCCGCAGCCCGGCAGCTCGGTGCTCCGCCTGGGCCAAAGCGGGATGCTGCTTGTCCAGACCCTCGGGCTGCTCGGCCTGGCCGTGGCGTTCCTGACCCTCTGGTCCCACGGGTACGCGATCTGGAGCCCGTACCTGGGCCAGCCGTGATCGCCCGCGGCCTCGCCTCTCGCGCGGCGAGGTCCGCGTGGCGCCGCGAGGGCCCGCGTGGCGCCGTCGTCGCGGTGCCCCGCCCGGCGCTGGCCCG
>JAJXTS010000248.1 GCA_021783595.1 Chloroflexota bacterium
GGCGGCGCGGGGCGCGGCGGCGGCGCGGGGCGCGGGGCGCCGCGCGGGGCGCAACCTGACGCTCAGCCGGGCACGCGCGCCAGCAGATCCCTCGACGCCTCGTCCGGCGAGCGCAGCCCCGCCAGCCCCAGCGCCAGCTCCACCTCGGCGGCCAGCAGGTCCAGCGCGCGGCCGACGCCCGCCTCGCCGCCCCAGGCCAGCGACCAAAGCACCGGGCGGCCGAGCATCACGCCCCGCGCGCCGAGCGCGAGCGCCGTCAGCACGTCGGTGCCGCGCCGGATGCCGGAGTCGAAGAGCACCGGCGCCCGGCCAGCCACCGCGTCCACCACGGCCGCCAGCGCGTCGATCGCCGCGATCGAGCGGTCCAGCTGCCGCCCGCCGTGGTTCGACACGTCCACGGCCGCGGCGCCCAGCTCGAGCGCCTGGACGGCGTCGGCCGGGTGGAGCACGCCCTTCACGATGACCGGCAGCCGCGTGTGCCCGATCACCCACGCGAGGTCGTCCCAGGTGTTCGAGAGCTTGAACTCGTCGTCGCCGTAGGTGTCGCCCCGCCTGAGCGCCCCGCGTTGGATGTTCGCGTACCGAACCTCGGGCGGCCGGGCGAATCCGGTGCGGATGTCGCGCTCGCGGCGGCCGAGGATCGCGGCGTCCATCGTGAGCACGATCGCCTGGTAGCCGGCGGCCGCGGCGCGATCCAGCAGCTCGCGGTTCCGTCCCTGGTCGTCGAGGAAGTACAGCTGGAACCAGCAGGCGGCACCGGTCTCGGCCACCTCCTCGATCGTCGCGGAGCCCACCGTGGAGAGGCAGAACACGAGCCCGCGCGCCGCGCACGCCCGCGCCACGGCCACCTCGCCCTCGGGGTCCGCGAGCTGGTGCAGGGCCATGGGCGCCACCATGAACGGCGACCGCCAGCGATGCCCGAGCACCTCCACACCCGTCTGCCGGCCCCGGATGTCAACGCCGACGCGGGGCACGAACCGCCAGCGGTCGAACGCCGCGGTGTTGTCGCGCAGCGTGACCTCGTCGTTGGCGGCCCCCGAGTAGTACGCGGCGCTCCCCGGCGGCAGCCGCTCGAGCGCCAGCGCCTCGAAGTCCGCGAGGCGGACCGGGTCGCCGGGCGGCGGCAGGGTGAGGCCGTCGAGCTGGTCCATGCCGCCCCCGCCGCTCACCCCATGCCCCGGATGCGCAGCGCGTTGGCGTGGGCCGGGAAGCCCTCGTGGTCCGCCAGCGCCAGGGTCGCCGGGGCCAGCGAGCGCAGGCCGTCCTCGGTGAGCCTCGCGATCGACGCGGTGGTCATGAACGTGCGCGACGTCACGCCGCCGTTGATCCGCGCGAAGCCGCCGGTGGGCAGCGTGGCAGGCACGCCGATCGTGAAGTTCGCGGCGCTCACCGGGGAGTCCTGGCCCAGCAGCACCTCGCCCGCGTAGGTCAGCTTCGCCAGCGTCGCCTCCGGGTCGCGGGTCGCGATCTGCATGTGCTCGGGCGCGTAGTCGCCGGCGAACGCGGTCGCCTCGTCCATCGTGTCGAACAGGAAGGCGCCGCCGAGGTTCGAGAGCGCGGAGCGCGCGTACGAGGCGCGCGGCTCGGGCAGCGAAGCCACCTGCCTCGCCATCTCGGCGTCCACGGCCTCCACCACGGCCATCGAGTCGGTCACCAGCAGCGCTGCCGAATCGGCGCCGTGCTCGGCCTCGTTGAGCAGGTCGGCCGTGAGGCGCACCACGTCCGCCGAGTCGTCCGCGAGCACGAGGCTCTCCGACGGCCCGCATAGCATGTTGGTCCCCACGCCGTGGAGCTGCGCCAGGATCTGCGCCGCGGTGACGGCCGGCGAGCCGGGCCCGACGATCTTGCTCACCCGGCCGATGGTCTGCGTGCCCAGCACCACGGCGGCCACGCCGGCGGGGCCGTTGGCGCGGACGATCCTGGTGATCCCCAGCTCCTTGGCGGTCGCCAGCACGCCCGGGTCCACGCGGTCCGTCCCGGGGAGCGGCGGGACCACCACCGTGATGTCCGGCACGCCGGCGACGACGGCGGGCGTCCCGATCATCACCAGCACGCTCGGGAAGGAGCCCTTGCCGCACGGGACGAACAGGCCGACCGACGGGATGGCGTGATGGCGCTCCCCCACCACCACGCCCGGGCGGGTCTCGCGGCGCCAGTCGGGGCTGGCGGCCAGCTGCGCCTCGTTGAACGCGCGGACCTGGGCGATCCCCACGCGGATGGCGTCGAGCAGCGCGGGGCCGACCGAGGCGTGGGCCTCGTCGATGGCCGCCTGGCTGACGAGCAGGTCGTCGGGCGCCACGGCAACCTTGTCGAAGCGGGCCGTCGCGTCGGCCACGGCCTGGTCGCCGCGGGCCGCCACGTCCGCGTAGATCTCCGAGATGGACGCCATGAGCTTCGGGTCGAAGATCCCGGCCGTGGCGCGGGCCATGATCCGGGCGCGCTCGGCGGCGTCGAGGTCGCGCCAGCGGCGCAGGGTGAGCACGTTCATGCTGTCCTCCCGCCATCGACGACGATGGCCGATCCGGTGACGTAGGACGCCTCGTCCGAGGCGAGGCCGATGCCGCTGGTGCCGCCGGCGGCCGGCGCGACCCGGCCGGCGAAACAGGCGGTCGGCGGGGTCATCGCGGTGGGCTCCCTGGTGCTTCGCGTGTGTGCGGCGATGGTACCGGGCAGAGCGGTTCGCGCCGGGGGAGCGTTGAGTGGCCCGCGGCAGGTC
>JAJXTS010000064.1 GCA_021783595.1 Chloroflexota bacterium
CGCCGGGCGGGTCGCTCGCCGGCTCGCCGGGCGTGGATCGCCGGGCGTGGATCGCCGGCTCGCCGGGCGTCGCTCGCCGGGCGGCCGCCTGGTCGCCGCTCCCGGCCTCGGCTCAGCCCGCGGCGTCTACCCAGGGCAGCGCCTCGACGGCGGCTCGGACCCGCGGCCAGAGCCGCTCGGGGCCGAAGCGGAACGGGTCGTCGCAGGGCAGGCCGGTCTCGGCCTCCGTGGCGGCGATGACGCGCCTGGCCTCGTCCGGATCCTCGATCAGCGACGTGTTGAGCGCCACCGCGACAACCTTGGACGGCGCCACCACGGACGCCAGCCGCTCGTGGAGGTCGATCAGCGGCGGCAGCGGCGCCAGCGGGAAGACGCGGTCCGGCACGTGCGTCCAGTCGTGGTCGCTGAGGCCGGGCTTGTGGACGAGCACCATCGCGTGTGGCGTGGACCCGTGGATCAGCCCGACCGTCACCGCGCTGTACGCCGGGTGGTCGATGGACCCCTGCCCCTCCACGAACAGCCAGTCGCCCCGGGACTCCCCGTCCTCGACCATCCACTCCACGGTGCCGTTGAGGAAGTCGCTGATCAGGCGGTCCACGGCCACGCCCCAGCCCGCGATCATCATGCCGGTCTGGCCGGTGGGGACGAAGACGGCCCGGTCCCCGCCCTCGCGCGCCGCGCGCACGAGCTCGAGCATGACCGACATCTTGCCCACCGCGCAGTCCGACCCCACCGCGAGGATCACCCGCTTGCCGGGCGCGTGCAGCCGGCCGACCGCCGTCTCGCGGCGCTCCGGCGGGCGGCGGTAGTCGGTGATGGTCACGCCCGCCCGGGCGGCGGCGGCGGCGAGCTCCGGGTCGTCGCCGAGGAACGTGTGCAGCCCCGAGCGGATCGACAGCCCGGCCCGGATCGCGCGCAGGAGCAGCTCCCGCCACGACTCGGGGAGAGCGCCGCCGGTGGGCGCGATCCCGATCAGCAGGCAGGTGGGCCCCAGCGCCAGCGCCTCGTCCAGCGAGGCGACGATGGGCACCTCGTAGGGCACCGGGATCCACTCGGAGACCGAGCGGCCTGCGCTGGCGCTGTCGATCAGGGCCAGCACGCGGTCGGTGCCGTAGCGGATGACGCCGAACGCCGTCTTGGCGTCGCCGAAGGTGAGCTGGCCGTCGGCCAGGATGACGATGCGCTCGGTCCGCTCGGTCACAAGATCTTCGCCAGGAAGCTCTTGGTCCGCTCGTGGGTGGGGTGGCTGAAGAACGTCTCGGGCGTCGCCTCCTCGACGATGCGGCCCTCGTCCATCATCACGACCCGGTCGCCGACCTCGCGGGCGAAGCCCATCTCGTGGGTCACGACAATCATGGTCATGCCCTCGCGGGCGAGCTCCTTCATGACCTCGAGGACCTCGCCGATCATCTCCGGGTCGAGGGCGGACGTGGGCTCGTCGAACAGCATCAGGGCCGGCTTCATCGCCAGCGCCCGGGCGATCGCCACGCGCTGCTGCTGGCCGCCCGAGAGCTGGGACGGGTAGGCCGCCGCCTTGTTGGCCAGGCCCACGCGGGCGAGCAGCGCCTGGCCCATCTCGAGCGCCTCAGCCTTGCCCATGCCGCGGACCTGCGTGGGGGCCTCGATGATGTTCTCGAGCGCGGTCTTGTGGGGGAACAGGTTGAAGCGCTGGAAGACCATGCCGATCTCCTGGCGCTGCACGGCGATGTTCGCCTCCTTGTCCTCGACCAGCTTCCCGTTCACCTCGCGGTAGCCGATGAGGCGTCCGTTCACGAAGATCCGGCCCTGCTGGATCTTCTCGAGGTGGTTCACGCAGCGGATGAACGTGGTCTTGCCCGACCCCGACGGGCCGAGGATGACGACGACCTCCTGGCGCTTGACCTGGAGCGAGACGTCCTGGAGGACGTGGAGTTTGCCGAACCACTTGTTGACGTCGGTGGCCTCGACGACGACGTCGCCGGACGGCCTGGGGACGCCGCCGATGGCGCCGAGCAGGTCGTGGGAGACCTGGACGTCGGTCCCGTGGACGTGGCCGGTGGGCTCGGTCATCGGACGCCTCCCGAGTGGGGAGCCCCGCGAGACATGCTGAGCATGCGGGACCAGAAGCCGGCCTCCTCGTTGCGGTTCATGCCGGCGCCGAACTTGCGCTCGATCCGGGACTGGATCACGCCCCAAATCGTGGTCATGGCGAGGTAGTAGAGCGAGATGCCGACCAGCGGCTCGAACGGCTTGAACGTGCCGGCGTAGCGCATCTCGGCGACCATCACGAGCTCGGTGACCGTGATCACCGACGCCAGCGACGTCGTCTTGAGCATGTTGTTGAACTCGTTGCCGAGCGGCGGGACGATCACGCGCATCGCCTGCGGCAGCACGATCCGCGACATCGTCTTGCGCGGCGTCATGCCCAGGCTCTTGGCGGCCTCGGCCTGCCCAGAGTCCACCGACAGGATGCCGGCCCGGATGATCTCGCTCATGTAGGCGCCCTCGTTGACGCCGAGGGCGAGGGTGGCGGCCACGAACGCGCCGCCGATGAGCCCGGGCAGGCTGCCGTACGTGGTGGGGAACGGGTCGATGCCCCCCAGCAGGACCGGGACGCCGAAGTAGAGCAGCAGGATCTGCACCAGCACCGGCGTGCCGCGGAAGATCCAGACGTACACGGCAGCGATGCCGTGCACGAGCGCGTTGCGGGACCGCCCCGCGAGGGCCGCCACGAGCCCGAGCGCGATGCCCAGCACCTGGGCCAGAATCGCCATCAGGACCGTGGTGAGCAGGGCCGGCAGGATCACCGACCAGTTGGTCATGAACGAGATGAGTTCGGTCGTGTCGAACTGCATGCCGCGGCTCCAGCGGAGAGGATCGGGCAGGGCGGGCGGGCGCCGAGGGGCGCCCGCCCCGAGCCTACGCTACTTGAGCATCACCACGGCGTTGGTCATGCCCCACTTCGCCACGATCTGGGCCAGCGACCCGTCGGCGTACATCTGGTCGATGACCGCCTGGACCGCGGCCTTCATGCCCGTGTCGTCCTTGCGCATGGCGATGCCGATGGGCGCGGGCGCGATGGGCTGGCCGCCGATCTCGTACTTGCCGGCGTTGGCCGGGAGGCTGTTGTAGTAGGCGACGACCGGCGAGTCGGTCGAGTACGCGTCCACGCGGCCGAGGGCCAGCTGCTGGAACGCGTTGGTGTCCTGGGTGAAGACCTGGATGTCGATCGGCGCCTTGCCGGCGGCCTTGAGGGTGGCGTTCTCGGCGTTGAGGGCGTCGAGGTTGGTCGTGCCCTGCTGGACGGCCACGCTCTTGCCCGACAGGTCCGCGAGCGTGTGGATGCCCTTGGGGTTGCCCTTGGGGACGAGCAGGCCCTGGCCGACCTTGAGGTAGTCCACGAAGTCGACCTGCTTCTCGCGGTCAGGGGTGTCGTTCATGCCCGAGATGATCAGGTCGCACTTCTTGGCGTTGAGCGACAGGATGATCGAGTCGAACGCGGTGTTGTCCACCTGGTTCGTGACGCCCCAGACCTGGGCGATGTGCGCGGCGATGTCGATGTCCGAGCCCTGCGCGGTCTTGCCGTCAGCCGCGTAGAACTCCTCGGGCGCATAGCTGATGTCCGAGCACCAGACCAGCTTGCCGGCAGCCTTGATGCGGTCGGGCGGAAGCGCGGCGCCGGCGGACGGGGCGGCGGACGCGGCAGCCGACGCGGCAGCGGAGGCGGCAGCGGACGGAGCGGCGGACGGAGCGGCAGACGCGGCGGCGGACGCTGCGGCCGTCGGGGCCGCGGATGCGGCGGCCGTCGGGGCCGGCGTCGCCGACGAGCCGGAGCACGCCCCGGCCAGAATGGCGACGGCGCCGGCGAGCGCCAGCGCGCGAGTCGAGGTGATGCGCATCAATTCCTCCAAATGGCCCGCGGGACAGCGGGCCGGCGATTCGCGAACGCCGCAGCCTACACCCGAAGGACCGCGGGCCCGGGCGCGAGCGGGTTGCGGTGCGGTTCCGGGGGCCGGCCCCCGGAACAGACGTCGATGCGCGTCGCCACGCGGGCCGGGGACCGCCGCGCGGGAGGCCACGTGGCGGGTACGATCGGCCCGGGCGCGAGCGTGGACGCGGACGCCGACGACGCGCGGGCGTCGCCTTCCTGCCGCAGGCCGCCGGCCGCCGACAGGCCGCCGACCGGCACCTGCCCGCTGCTCTCGCGCCGCCCCGGGAGGTCGCCGATGGACCTTGATCGCGTCGCACCGCAGCTGCGCCAGCCGGCGCGCCGCGCGGCGATCCCGATGGTCGAGCGGGCGCTCGTGCGCCGCGTCGTGGGGGCGGCGACCGCGCTGATGCCGGCGGCCAGGGTCGCGGGGGTGACGATCGAGCGCCGCGCCGTCGGGCGGGGCGTCCGCCTGTACCGGCCGAGCCGGGCGGGCTCCGACGGGGCGCTCCTGTTCATCCACGGCGGCGGGTTCGTCATCGGCGCGGCGGTCATCAACGACCGGCTGTGCGCCGAGGCCGCGGCGACCCTCGGGATCACCGTCCTCTCGGCCGAGTACCGCCTGGCGCCCGAGCACCCGTATCCGGCCGCCCTCGACGACGTGCGCGCGGCGTGGGCCGGGCTCGGGGCCGTGGCGGCGTCGCTGGGCGTTGACCCGGCGCGCGTCGTGGTTGGCGGGGAGAGCGCGGGCGGCGGGCTCGCGGCCGCGCTGGTCGCACGCCTCCACGACGAGGGCGGCGTCCAGCCGGCTGGCCAGCTCCTGTTCTGCCCGATGCTCGACGACCGGACGGCGGCCGACCGCACGCTGGACGAGGTGGGGCACTTCGTCTGGGACAACCGCCGCAACCGTTTCGGCTGGCGCTCGTACCTCGCCGCGGAGCCGGGAGCCCCGGACGTCCCGCCCGACGCCGCCCCGGCGCGCCGCGCCAGCCTCGCGGGGCTGCCGCCCGCCTGGATCGGCTACGGCACGATCGAGCTGTTCGGGGCCGAGGACGCGGCGTATGCCGAGCGGCTCCGGGCGGCCGGGGTGGCCGTGGACGAGGACGTCGTCGAGGGCGCGCCGCACGGCTTCGAGACTTGGGCGCCGGACAGCTCGCTCGCCCGGGGCCACCGCCGCCGGGCATGGGCGTGGCTGGGCAGCGTGCTCGGCGTGCCGCTGGCGGGGTAGCGATCCCCGGCCCCTGCGCCTCGGCGCCCGGGGCCCGTGAGCCTCGGCCCGCGGATGGCGCCTCGGTTCGGCCGGGGGCACCGCATCGCCACGGCGGAGGCGGCTCGCCGGAAGCGGGCCGCCCGCGGCGGCCCTGACGGTCGCACGGTGGCCCGCGATCCGCGCCGCGTCCGGTGAGCCGGGCCGTCCCGCCCGCAGGAACCCGGTGCCCTGTCCGCTCAGACCGCCGCGCGGCCCGAGCGCCGACGGGCGCGATACCAGGCCAGGTACTCGAGCAGCTCCGCCCGCTCGTCATCGGTGAGGTCCGCGAACAGGGCGGTCTCCACCGTCGCGCCGGGCACCGCGTCCGACGCTCCCGGGACCGCGTACCCGCAGAGCCGCATGAGCTCTGCGTAGGGCACCGCGAGCGCCTCGCTCAGGCGATGGAGCACGGGCGGCGAAGGCCGCTTGACCGCGTCGTTCTCGAGCTTGCTCAGGTAGGCCGCAGAGATGCTGGCAGCGCGGGCGACGTCGATGGCGGACATGACGCGCACTTCTCGCGCCAGCTTGAGCGCGGCTCCGATCGAACGCGCCACGGCGTGCGCTCCTACAGTAGGGTAGCTAATCAATAGTTGACAATAGCACCTGCCTGTGGTCAACTGCAACGCAGAGCAGTGGCCGGAGCGTCGCCCGGCGGTGATCAAGTCGATCCCCGCTTCCCCGGATGCCGCCAGGCAACCGGAGGAACTCGTGACCACCCCGCGGCCCGGCCACCCCGCCGGTGGCATTGGCGCTTGGCCCCGTGCGGCCCCGCCTGCGCCAAGGTCGCCAGCTGCGGCCGTCGCGGACCCTTTCCCCATGCGCGTCTCGCCCGCCAGCCGCCTCGCGAGCGGGCCTGTCGCGCGTCTGCCGGCAACCCCCGAGGCGACACGGGCTGGCGCGCGCGGAACCCTGGGCGTTCTCCAGGCCCTTCCCGGCCAGACCCTGCGATCGCTGGCAGCCACCCCCGTCGGCTTGGGCGTCCGCCTGCCCTTCGCGCGAGCACGCCGCCTCGCGGCCGGGGCTCGGATGCTCCCCGCCGTGCTGACGGCGGCGGCGACCGCCGCCCGGCCGGCGGGCGAGACGCCGCGCCGCGAGCTGGCGATCCCGTGATCGGTCTGGGCCAACGGCAGACCGCGCGCCCCAACGTGCTCCACGGCGAGAGCATCCCGAACACCCTTGTCGGCCTCGGCCCCTCCGCACGCGTGCCGCCGACCAGCGGCTTGGTGAGCCAACGGGTGGCGATCGCTGGCGTGGCGCTGGCCGCGCTCGCCCTCCTGCTCGCGCTCGCCGGAGGACGCGTGCCGTGACGCCCCATATCTCCCGCTCCCGCGCGAGTGCCCACGCCCGCGCGGCCGGGCCGGGCGATGCGACCGACGGTCGGCCCGGCACGCCGACCGACCGGAGCCGAACCGCCGCCGACGGCGGGGCGTGGCGCGGTCCGAGCGAAGGCCGCTGGGTTGCGCGGCTCCTCGGCGGCGCTCCCGCGCCCCGAGACCCGGCCCCCTCGCCTCCGGGCGCGCCCCGCACGGCCGAGGGCGTCGTCGAACCACCGAGACCCTGACCTGCACCGCATTCGCGAAAGGAATGACTCCATGGCCACCGCCAAGGCGAAGACCCCCAAGACGCCCAAGTCCAAGGTAGCGACAGCGCCTGCCGCCCCGTCCTCGATCCAGCTCCGCCCGCTCGGCGACCGGGTCGTGCTCCGGCCCAGGCCGGGCGAGGAGATGACCAAGAGCGGGATCGTGATCCCGGACACCGTCAAGGAGAAGCCGCAGGAAGGCGAAGTGATCTCCGTCGGGCCCGGCCGCACCCTCGACGACGGGACGCGCGAGAAGCCCTGCGTGAAGGCCGGCGAGAGGGTCCTCTATGCGAAGTACGCCGGCACCGAGTTCAAGCTCGAGGGCGAGGACCTGCTGATCGTGAACGGCAAGGACATCCTCGCGGTGCTCGAGCCGCGGCCGTAGGCGGGGGGTTGCCTCGACCCGAGCGCCCGCGGAGCGCCGACGCGGTCCCCGTGACCATCGGCCCCAAGGGCCGCAACGTCGTGCCCGACAGGAAGTTCGGCGCGCCGCCCGTCACCGGCGACGTCGCCGGCGACGGCCCCACCGCCGCGCCGGTCCTGGGCGGGGCGCGCCGCGTCGCCCGAGCGCGCGACCTCGCCTGACGCGCCGAGCGCCTCGGGCCCGAGGTCCGGCTACGCCGGCGGGCCGGATGGCGCCTCGCCGAGCGGGAGCGATGGCGCCTCGCCGAGGACGACGCGCACCCGGTGGGTCTCGCCGTCATCCCGCAGCTCGATCGCCGGCGCCGGCCCGTCGAGGGCCACTCCGTCGAGCGACGTGCTCGCGATCCCCTCGCTGACGCCGTGCGGGTTCTCGACCGCGATCTCGTACCGGCTCCCCCCGTGGCGCAGGCTGATCTCGAAGCCGGGCCACGCCCGCGGGATCGTGGGCGAGACCCGGAGCGTCGCCCCCCGCACCTGGAGGCCCAGGATGGCCTCGAGCCCCGCGCGGTACATCCAGCCGCTCGAGCCGGTGTACCAGGTCCAGCCGCCTCGCCCCACGTGGGCCGGCGCCGCGTACACGTCGGCCGCCATCACGTAGGGCTCGACCTTGTACCGCTGCACCCCGGAACGGGTGCTGGCGTGGTTGATGGGGTTCAGGATCGAGAACAGGTCGCCGGCCGTGTCGCCGTCGCCGAGGCCCGCGAAGGCGAGCAGCGACCAGATCGCGCCGTGCGTGTACTGGCCCCCGTTCTCGCGGATCCCGGGCAGGTAGCCCTTGATGTACCCCGGGTCCACGTCGGACCGGTCGAACGGCGGGGTCAGCAGGAGCACCAGGCCGTCGCCGCGGCGCACGAGGTGCTCGCTGACGGCGGTCATCGCGCGACGGGACCGCTCCGGGTCGCCGGCGCCGGACAGGACGCTCCAGGACTGGGCGATCGCGTCGATCCGGCACTCGACGCTGGCGGCGGAGCCGAGCGGGGTGCCGTCGTCGAAGAAGCCGCGCCGGTACCAGTCGCCGTCCCAGCCGTGCTCCTCCATCGAGACCGCGAGCGCCTTCGCGTGGGCCTGCCAGCGCCTGGCCCGTCGCCGGTCGCCGCGCGACTCCGCCACGCGTCCGAAGCGGCCGATCACGTCGAGGAGGAACCAGCCGAGCCAGGTGCTCTCGCCGCGCCCGCCCGCACCGACCAGGTTCATGCCGTCGTTCCAGTCACCGGAGCCCATGAGCGGCAGCCCGTGGGCGCCAAGCCCCAGGCTCGCTTCGATCGCCCTTGCGCAGTGCTCGAACAGCGGCGCCGACTCGCCGGACGTCTCCGGCTCGAAGTAGGCGTCCGCCTGGCCGGGCGAGAGCTCGGGTCCCTCCAGGAACGGGAGGCTCTCGTCGAGAACGGCGTCGTCGCCGGTGACCTCGAGGTAGCGGCTGACGGCATAGGGGAGCCACAGGCGGTCGTCGGAGATCCGCGTCCGCACCCCGCGGCCGGACGGCGGGTGCCACCAGTGCTGCACGTCGCCGCGCGGGAACTGGCGGGCCGCGGCCCGCAGGAGCTGCGCCCGGGCCACGTCCGGACGGGCCAGGGCGAGCGCCGTGACATCCTGGAGCTGGTCGCGGAACCCATAGGCCCCGCCCGCCTGGTAGAAGCCGGTCCTCGCCCAGATCCGGCACCCCAGCGTCTGGTACAGCAGCCAGCCGTTCAGCAGGATGTCCATCGACCGGTCGGGCGTGCGGACCTGGACCTTCGCCAGCACGCCGTCCCACAGCTCGCCCACGGCCGCCAGCTCCGTCGCGTGGTCGGTGCGGCTGAACCGCGCGATGAGGTCGGCCGCCGCCGGTGCGCCGTCAGCCTCCCCGAGCAGCACCACCACCTCGGCCCGCGCGCCCGCGGCGAGCTGCACGGTGGTCTGGAGGGCGGCGCACGGGTCGAGGGTCGCGCCCGCCACCTGCCGCAGCTGGTGGCCGCGCTCCAGGCCGCTCGGGTGCTCGAGCGAGCCGTTCCGGCCGAGGAAGTCGGTGCGGTCTGCGGACCAGCCGGCCTGCACGCCGCCGAGGTGGAGGAAGGCCACCCGGTCCGCGAACTCGGCGTTCCACGGGTTGCGGGCCAGGATCGCGCCGGACGCGGGGTCGTGGGCGGTCACGATGTGGGGCGCCGACGAGCCGCGGGTCGAACCGAGGGCCCACTCGGCGTAGGCGGTGACCGACAGCCGCCGCGGCCGGCCCGACCTGTTCTCCACCTTGAGCACCGAGACCTTCACCGGGGAGCCGACGGCCACGAACTGGACCAGGTCCAGGTGGATGCCCTTCCGCTCGTGCTCGAAGCGGCTGTACCCCATGCCGTGCCGCGCGACGTACGTCGATCCCTCCCGCCGGATCGGCAGGGCGGTGGCGCCCCAGAGCTCGCCGTCCTCGTCGTCGCGGACGTAGATCGCCTCGCCCGGGGGGTCGGTCACCGGGTCGTTCGACCATGGCGTCAGCTGGTTCTCGCGGCTGTTGCCGGACCAGGTGTAGCCGGAGCCGGACTCGGACACCTGGAACCCGAACGATTCGTTGGCGATGACGTTGATCCAGGGCGCGGGCGTGACCTGTCCCGGGCCGAGGATCGTCACGTACTCCCGGCCCCCGTCGGCGAACCCCCCGAGCCCGTTGAAGAACTCGAGGTCGGGGCGCGCCGGGGCTGCCTGCGGCTCCGCCCGGCGGTTGACGTCAGCCGTCGGCCGGGGCGCCGCGACCGCCCCGCGGGGCCGCTCGAGCCGGAGCACCTGGTCGGCCAGGCTGCCGCCGCGGCTCCGGAGGACCGCCCGTGCGGTGGCGAGCAGGAGCGTGCGGTCCTGCGGGGGCAGGCGGTCACCCCGCAGGACGTAGACGCCGGCGCGGCTGTCGGCCCGCTCGGCGTGCAGCGTGGACTGGCTCTTGCGGACCAGCGTCTCGAGCGAGTCCTGGAGGTCCTGGGCATACGAGACCCCGTGCTCGTTGATGACCACGAGGTCCACGTCCAGGAGCTTGAGCCGCCAGTACTCGTGGGCTCGCAGCAGCTGGCGCACGATGTCGATGTCCTCGGCCTCGTCGATCCGCACGAGCACGATCGGCAGGTCGCCCGAGATGCCGTACGGCCACAGCCCGGGCGCCCCGCGCTCGTTGCGCTCCAGCACGCTCGAGGCGGGGCGGAGCGACGGGTCGGAGTACAGCACCCGGTTCGCCAGCCGCTGGAACAGGTGCGCCTCCTCCGTGTCGATGCCCAGGTGGCGCAGCTGCACCTGTGCCTGCGTCCAGGCCAGCGTCGCCGCGCGCTCGAAGGTGGCGCCCTCGCGGTACTTGTCGGCGAGGTCGAGCACCTCGTCGCGGGACTCGGAGACGACCGTCGAGAAGATCACGTGCGCCGTCGTGCCCGCGGGCAGCGACACCCGGCAGCGAAGGCTGAAGATCGGGTCGAGGACGGCGCCGGCGGTGTTCGAGAGCGGCCGGCCGTCGGTGACGGAGACGGGCGCTCGCACCGACCGACCTCGGCCCAGGAACCGGGCCCGGTCCGTTTCGTACTGCGCCGTCCGGTCGGGCTGGTCCTCGACGGCGACCACGTGCGCCGCCCAGACCTGACGCTCGCCGGCCGAGCGGGGCCGGCGGGTGGCGAGCAGGGCGCCGATGGCGGGCACGAACTCGGTCTCCACGAACAGGTTCCCGAACGCCGGGTGCGCAACATCGGCAGCCTGGGGCGCGAGCACGATCTCCGCGTAGGAGGTGAGCTCGATCTCGCGCGCGTGCGCGCCCAGGTTGCTGAGGGTCACGCGCCGGATCTCGGCGTCGTGCTCAGCCGAGACCACGACCGTGGACGTCGTCACGATCGAGCCGTCGCGCCGGGTGAACTCGGCGTGCTCCTCCGAGTAGTTGACCTCGTAGCTGTCCGGCCGGGCTCCGGTCGGCTGGTGGCCCGCGGACCACACCGCCCCGGTCGCGGTGTCGCGCAGGAAGACGTAGCTGCCCCAGTCATCGCGGGTCGTGTCCTCGCGCCAGCGGGTGACGGCGATGTCGCCCCACCGGCTGTAGCCCGAACCCGCGGCGGTGACCATCACGGCGTAGCGCCCGTTCGAGAGCAGGTGGGTCCGGGGCGTCTGGTCGTGCGGCGAGGTGAAGTGGCGCAGCACCGGCGCGACGACGTCTCGGACGTCGCCGGCGCTCCTGACCTCGTCGGCCCGCGGTTGCGCCACCAGCACGTCACGGGGCATCCGCTCCTGGAGCAGGAGCTCGGTCGCCTGGACCATCGGCGCGGCCCGGAACCGGCGCGCCATCGGCCGGCCGTTCAGCACGTTGCCGAGCGCGACCAGCGCCATCCCCTGGTGGTGCGCCATGTAGCTCCGCACCACCGCCACGGACTGGTCCTGGGGCAGACGGCGCGGGGTGTAGTCCAGGGCCTCGTAGAGCCCGCACGGCCCGCTCGCGCCGGCCGCCGCCAGGCGGGCGATGTTGTGGAGCGCCGCCTGCGGCCGGACCATCGCGGCCAGCGCCGTCGCGTAGGGGGCGATGACGAGGTCCTCGGCGAGGCCGCGCTTGAGCCCCAGCCCCGGGACGCCGAAGCTCGAGTACTGGTACGTCTGCTCCAGGTCGCGCGCGTTGAAGGCGGACTCGGAGATCCCCCACGGGACGCCCCGCTCGGCGCCGTAGGCGATCTGGCGGGCGACGACCAGGCCGCAGGTCTCGTCGAGCAGGCTGCCGGGCGGCGCGTCCATCACGAGGGCCGGCATCAGGTACTCGAACATGGAGCCGGACCACGAGATCAGCGCCGACCCGCGCCCGACCGGGGTCATGGCCCGGCCGAGCCGGAACCAGTGCTCGGCGGGGACCTCCCCCTTCGCGATCGCGAGGAAGCTCGCCAGGCGCGCCTCGGAGGCGAGCAGGTCGTAGTAGCTGGGGTCGAGCGTCAGGTCCGCGACGCGGAACCCGATCGAGAACAGCTTGCGGGCGGGGTCGAACAGGAACCCGAAGTCCGCCTCCCCGAACAGGCCCTCCGCGGCGCGGGCGAGGGCCGCGAGGCGGCGCCCGGCGGCGGCCCGCGCGAGCG
>JAJXTS010000003.1:0-23552 GCA_021783595.1 Chloroflexota bacterium
AGGCCGAGGCTCCAGCCGAAGCGCCGGTACCGGGCGATCACCTCGTCGTCGTCGGTGGCGAGCAGCGCGCCCGCCTCGATCGACGCGGCGATCAGCGCCGCGGTCTTGCGCCCGATCATGTCGAAGTACAGCTCCACCGTCATCGGCGCATCCTGCGCGGAGGTGGCGATGTCGATGTACTGCCCCTCGCACAGCGCCACGCACGTCTCGTCGTAGAGGCGCATCAGGCGCAGGACCTTCGAGTCGCTGAACCCGAGGTCAGTCAGCCGGTGGAGCGCGACGCGGGACAGGCTGAAGATCAGGTCGCCGGTGTTGATCGCCTGCGGCACCCCGTGGAGCGACCACAGGGTGGCCCGGTGGCGGCGCTCGACGTCGCCGTCCTCGATGTCGTCGTGGACCAGGCTGAAGTTGTGGCCCAGCTCCACGGCCGCGGCGCCGGGGAGCGCGCGCGCGTGCTCGCCGGCGATGGACGAGTAGGCGAGGAGACCGAGCAGCGGGCGCATCCGCTTGCCGCGCGGCCCGTCCGAGCCGTCGAGCCCGAGGTGGTACCGGATCATCTCGTAGACGCCAACCGTGGCGCCGTCGCGGTCGCCGACGACACGCAGGATCTCCGCCTCGGTGTCGGCGAGCATCTGGGTGAGGTCGAGCTCGTTGATCACGGTCATGGTGGCGTGCAGTGTACCGTCCGGGCCGATAAACGTGTTCGCGAAAAGTAGCCTGTTGAGTGCTCGGCCCCGGCGGGCGCCGGCACGCGCACCCGGGCGCGCCGGTGGTGCTACCGTCGGCTGGTGCCCGCGCCGCGCCGCTATGTCACCGACGCCATCGTCCTCGCCCGGTTCGATCTGGGCGAGGCCGACCGCGTCCTGACGCTCATCACGCCCGAGCACGGCAAGCTCAAGGCCATCGCCAAGGGCGTTCGGCGCCCGACGTCGCGCCTCGGCGGCAGCCTCGAGCCCTTCGCCGAGCTGAACATCGCCCTCGCCCGCGGCCGCACCTTCGACGTGGTGACCGAGGTCCGCGTCGGCCGGGCCTGGCTCAGCCTGCGCGACCGCCTCGAGAGCGCGGCCACGGCCTGGTATCTCGCGGAGCTCGCCGACCGGAGCCTCGAGGAGCGCCACGCGGCGGAGCCCCTGTACGCGCTGATCCACCGCGCGTACGAGCTCCTCGACGCGGGGATGGCCCCGGGCCGCGTGGCCCGCTGGTACGAGATGCACCTGGCCGACGAGCTGGGCCAGAGGCCCGAGGTGGACCGGTGCGTCGAGTGCGACCGCATGCTGGGGCCGACGGAGTCCTACCGCTGGGTGCCGCCGCTCGGGGGCGTGCTCTGCGCCCGCTGCCCTGGCCCGTCGGCCGCCCACACGGGCCTCGGGCTCGAGGCGCTCAAGCTGCTCAAGGCCTACCAGCGCCTGGACGTCGAGGCGATTGCCGGGCTCCGCTTGGCCGAGGCGACCGAGCGCGAGGTGGAGGCCGCGATGCGGGAGTTCATGCGGGTCGCCCTCGAGCGCGAGCCGCGGTCGCTCGCCTTCCTCGACGAGGTCCGCGCCCGGCCGTCGCGGGGCGCCGCCCCTGCCGCGCCCTCCGCCGTCGCCCAACCGCCCGCCGCGCCGCCCCCTTCCCAGCCACCCGCCTAGCCATCCGACGAGCCGTCGCCTCGCAAGGAGCACCCGATGATCTTTGACTCCGGCAGCGCCCGCGACCTGCGCGCGCTCGAGCGCCTCGCCACCGAGCACGTCGTCTGGCTGACCACCGTCAGCCCCGACGGGCAGCCCCAGTCGCTGCCCGTGTGGTTCCTGTGGCAGGACGGCACGATCGTCACCTACGGCGACAACCGCGCCCGCCGCAACCGGAACCTCGCCGCCAACCCCAAGGTCTCGCTCCACTTCAACGATGACGACGGCAGCGACGTGGTGTTCATCGAGGGCGAGGCGACGATCGATCCGAGCCTGCCGCCACTGCCGGAGCACACGGCGTACGTCGCCAAGTACGCCGACCGGATCGCGGCGAACTTCCACTCGCCCGAGCGCTTCGCCGAGCGGTACAGCGTGCCGATCGTGATCCGGCCCACCCGCGGCCGCTCGCCGTACTGATCGCCATGCGTACCCGCCGCTCGGCCGCCCTGGCCGCCAGCGCCGCTGCCGTCGCCGTGGCCGCCCTCGCCCGCCCGGTGCTCGACGCGGTCGTCGCGCGGACCGAGGCCCGCATGAACCCGGTCACGCCCGGCCCCTGGCCGGCCCCCTCGGAACACGCCCGCGCGCTCCACGCCACGCTGCGGATCGCCGACCTCCACGCCGACTCGCTGCTGTTCGGGCGGGACCTCGTCCGCCGCTCGGCACGCGGCCACGTGGACATCCCGCGGATGCAGGAGGGCAACCTCGCGCTCCAGGTCTTCTCGATGACGACGAAGACCCCCAAGCGCATGAACATCGAGCACAACGACGACTCGACCGACGACATCCTGACCCTCGCCCTGGCGAACCGTTGGCCACCCGCCACGTGGCGCAGCCTGACCGCCCGCGCGCTCAACTTCGCCGCGTCCGCGGACCGGTTCGCGGCGCGGTCGGGCGGCGAGTTCCGGCTTGTCCGCACGCGTGCCGACCTGGCGGCGTTCCTCGCCGAGCGGGCGGGCAACCCGCGGCTCACGGCCGGCGTCCTCTCGATCGAGGGCGCGCACGCGCTCGGCGACGACCCGGCGAACGTGGACACCGTGTTCGACGCCGGGGTCAGGATGATCTCGCCGTCGCACTTCTTCGACACGGCGTTCGGCGGGTCGGCCCACGGGATGGAGCAGGGCGGGCTCACCGCGAAAGGCCGCGACATGGTCCGGCGCATGGAGGCCAGGGGGATTGTCCTGGACCTCGCGCACGCCTCGGCCGCCACGATCGATGACGCGCTCGCGATGGCCACCCGGCCGGTCGTCGCGTCGCACACGGGCGTGCGGGGCGTCTGCGACAACGCCCGGAACCTTCGCGATGAGCACCTGCGGGGGATCGCAGAGACGGGCGGCGTGGTGGGCATCGGGTTCTGGGAGACCGCGTCGGGCGGCAAGGCGCCCGAGTGGATCGCCCGGAGCATCGCCTACGCGGTGGACCTGATCGGCGCGGAGCATGTCGGGCTGGGCTCGGACTGGGACGGCGCGGTGGAGGTGCCGTTCGACGCGGCCAACCTCGCGATCCTCACCGAGCAGCTGCTGCTCGCCGGCCTCGACGAGGCCCAGATCCGGCTGATCATGGGCGAGAACACGCTGCGGCTCCTCGGCGAGGTGCTGCCCGGGGCCTGACGACAGGGACCTGACGACGGCACGCGGCTCGGGTACGCTTCCGGCCATGCGCTCCGCTGAGACCACCGTCCGCAACCCCGCCGGCATCCACGCCCGGCCCGCCGCCCTGTTCGTCCGCACGGCCGCTCGGTACCGGTCATCGATCGTGCTCGAGAACCTGGACAACCCCGGCAGCCGGGGCGACGCCAAGTCGATGCTCAGCGTCATCGGGACCAAGTCCAAGACCGGCAACCGGATCCGGGTCACCGCGGACGGAGCCGACGAGGACGCCGCCATCGCGGGCATGATCGCGTTCGTGGACGGTGGCTGTGGCGAGGCCATCTCCGGCTGAGCCCCGGTCGACCGGCCGGCCCCGGCAAACCGACGAGGCGCCGAGGCCGCTGGCCGGGCCGCCGGTCAGGCTGGTGGCGTGCCGCCCGGGCGAGGCGACCGGCCGCCCCCCGCGGCAGGGCGCCCGAAGGTGACCTTGCGCTCCTCGCCCCGCGCCAGCCGGACGATGTTGTCCCGGTGGAACAGCCACACCAGGACCGGCCCGCCGATCGAGTACACGTAGAGCCACGGGCTCAGGCCCTGGGTGGCGACGACCGCCGTCATGAGCACGCCGCCGAGCGCCGACCCCAGCAGCGAGCCTGCCGACGAGTACCGGGTCACCAGGATCACCCCGGCGAACACGGGGACGACCACGATGGCGACCAGCGGCTGGAATCCCAGCAGCCCGCCGAAGGCGGGCGCCACGCCGCGCCCGCCGCCGAAGCCCAGGAAGACGGAGCGGCTGTGGCCGATCACGGCCGCCAGCCCGGCCAGGACCTGCACCTCGACGCCGGCCCCCAGCGCGCCGCTGATGAGCACGGCCGCGAGTCCCTTGCACATGTCGAGCAGGCCCGAGAGCAGCGCGAGCCTGGGCCCGATCGCCCGCATGGTGTTCGCCCCGCCGGTGCGCCCGCTGCCGATGGTCCGCGGATCCGGCCCGCCGCTGAGCCTCGCCACGACGACGCCGAACGGGACGCTGCCCAGCAGGTAGGCACCGGCGAGCAGCACGATGGCGCGGAGCAGGTCGAGGGCGTTCACAGGACGGTAAGTATAGGTTCGCAGGACCCCGCCAAGTAAGGCCGAGGCGATCCGCGGGGCATGCGCCGCCGTCCGCGGGAACGCTCCCTCAGACGGCTCCGACGGTCTCGGCGAGGCGATCCGGACGGCCCCGGAACCAGGCTCGCCGGGACGGCTCGCCGGCCACCTCGTCCACGAGCGCCGCCAGGGCGCGATTGACCGGCGTCGAAACCCCCAGGCGTTCGCCGGCGTCGGCCACCGCGCCGTTGAGCCACGCCGCCTCCGTGGGCGGACCGCCCCCGCCTTGCACGTGGAGCCGCAGGGAGGGCGACTTGCCGCCCCGGGCGCCCGCGATGGCCCGGGCGACGATCGGCCGGCCGACGGGCTCCGGGAGGGCCAGCCCGCGCAGCAGGAGCGTCGTCTGCGCTCCCGGGAGCGAGACGGGGACCAGGCCCAGCGCCCGCATCACCGCGACCGCCTCGCGGAACTGGCGACGCTCGACTCGGTAGCCGGCCGGGTCCGCGTAGATGCCGCCCGGGTCCATGTCGAGGATCGCGCTCGAGGCGTTCGCGACCAGGTTCGCGAGGAGCTTCGACCACTTCATCGCCGCGGCGTCGGGGAAGACCCGCGATCGCAGCCCGCCAGCCGTCCAGGCGTCCGCCAGGCGGCTCGCCAGGTCGGCGGCCTCGCGCGAGCCGGACCCGGGGAGAGCCGCGATCCCGAGACCGCCCGAGCGGAGCCGCCGCACGCCACCCGGGACGAGCTCGACGGCCGCGGTGAGCGACCCCGCCAGCAGGGGGGACGTCCGCGCGGCCCGTGCCGCGGCCTCGGCTCCGATGCCGTTCTGCGCGGTCATGAGCGGCGCCTCGGGCCAGCGCGCGGCGATTGCCAGCGCGGCCGGGACGTCGAAGGCCCGGACGGCGAGCACCACCAGGCCCACGCCCGGTCGGACATCGCGCGGGTCGGCCACCCGGAGGATGGGCACGGTCCGCGCGCGCCCGGCCTCCTCGACCGTCAGCCGCACCGGGTCGTCACCGGTCCGGGGGCGTCGCCCCAGGAGCGTCACCGCGTACCCGACGCCGGCCAGCGTCCCGCCCAGCCACGAGCCGACCGCCCCCGGCCCGATCACCAGCACCGACAGGCCGGGCGCGACGGGCCCCTGGCGGGTCTCGGGCCTGTCTGGGCCCACCGGCTGGCCGGGGCGGTGCGACACGGCGCTCCTCGCTGGGCGGGCGGTGCCGCCGTGGCGCCTCACGCGAGGCCGGTCACCACCGCCGTCAGCCACAGACCATACAGGACGGTCGCCACGCCGATGACCCCCAGACCCGCCGTCAGCGCCCGCTCGACGCGGGGCGACGGCCCGAGGTCCAGCAGCACGGCCCGGACACCGAGCAGCGCGTGCGCCGTCACGGACGCCAGGAACACCGTCTCGACCGCCGCCACGATCGGCTGCCGCAGCCAGGCCTCGACCTGCGCGTAGTCCCGCAGGCCCTCCGGCAGGATGAAGTGCTGGGCAACCATGTGCACGGCGACGAGCACCAGGACCACCGCACCGGTGGCCGCCTGCGCCGCCCAGCCCCAGCCGACATCGCCCCTGGCCCGGGCGCCACGGGTCGCCGCGTCCGGCTCGCGGGCGACCTGGCCGCGCTTGGCCGTCACGCCCGCGCTCATGACGTCACCCCCAGGATCCTCGATGCCCCGGCCAGGGCGATCAGCACGGCCATGCCCATCAGCGCGACCCAGAGGGCCTTCTGGCGGCTCGCGACGAGGCCGAGGCCCAGGAGCGTGACCCGGATCCCGTTGAACGCGTGCGCCAGCAGGCCGGCGAGCAAGAGGACATCGAACAGGAGTACCGGGGGGCTGGTCGCGATCGCGAGGAACCCGCCCCAGGCCTCGGGGCCGCGCGCCAGCTGCGAGAGGATGACGAGATGGAGGTACAGGTACGCGACGAGGCCGAGGCCGGACAGCCGGTTGACCACGAACGCCCAGTCGCCCAGGTGGCGGTGGCGCGTGTCGAACCAGCCGGTCGCCCCGGCCCGATGCGGCAGGTCGCCGCGAGGCACGCCGGGTCCCGCGGAGCGCCCTGTCTGGGGGGTCACGGCTGCACCTCCTCGGGGCGCGCATGCCGTTGCAGCCAGCGGACCACCCGATGGCGCAGCAGGATCCCGCGCAGGCGGGCGATCTCCTCCGCGGGCAGGGCGTCGGTGGGGCACACTTCGTTGCACTCGAAGGCGAGGTGGCAGCGCCAGGCCCCCTGCTCGCCGTCCACCAGCGCGTACGCCGGCTCCGGATCGCGGTCCCGCGGCTCGGCCACGAGGCGCCAGGCGGCTCCCAGCACCGCCGGCCCCGCGTACTCGGGGTCCGACGCCACGATCGGGCAGGCGGACACGCACAGCCCGCACTCGACGCAGTCCTCGAAACGGGTCAGGTGCCCCACGCCCTCGGCAGGCGTCGAACCCGGTGCGCCCTCGGAGGTGCGGACGAGCGGCAGCCGCACCCCGTCGAGCGACTCGTAGAGGCTCTCGATGTCCACGACGAGGTCGCTCACGAGGGGCTGGTTGCGGAGGGGCTCGACGCTGACCTCGCCTGGCGGGAGGTCCTCGAGACGGGTCACGCAGGCGAGCACGTCGCGGCCGTTGACCCGCATGCCGCACGTCCCGCATGACGCGTGGAGACACGAGTGGCGCAGGTTCAGGCTCGCGTCGAGATGGGCGCGGACCCACGTCAGCGCGTCGAGGACCGTCGTCCTCGGCCCGACGGGGGCGGTGTAGCGGTCCCAGCCCTCGGCGCTGTCGCCGCGGCGGTGGCGTCGCACGCGGAGGGTCCGCGCGGGGGCGGCGGGGTCGGCGTCCGCCCCCGGCCGCGGGGTTTGGAGCAGGGTCGCCATGTCACGCCGCCTGTGCCCGGTGGAACGCGGTGTGGGGGAGAAGCACGGTCTCGGCCGTGCGGCAGGGCGCCTCCAGGCCCAGGCGCGCGACGATCACGTCGCCGGCGAGCTCGGCCATGCCGCGCAGGGTGGTCGCCTTGCCGCCGGCGATGGTGACGAACCCCTCGACGCCCTCGTCGTCGTGGTCGAAGCACTTGAAGGTCCGCGAGAGTTCCCGTCCCGTGGCGGCGCCGCGAGCCCCGACGAGCGGCCGAGCGGCCGACCACGCGGCCCGGATCTCGGCGCCGGCGAGTGCGGGCAGGAGCCTTGCCCCCTCGGCCAGCATCCGCTGCACGTGGTCCTCGGGCACCTCGAGGTCGTCGGGGTCCTCGGCCACCCAGCTGCTGGTCCCGATGATCGAGAGCATGCGCTGCGGGACGACGATGTCGCCGTCGGCGGACGGGTGCAGGCGGCTGATCACCATGTTGCAGGCCCGGCCCCGCATCGCCACCAGCACGCCGGGCGACGGCCGTACCGGGACCTCCACGCCGGCCATCCGTCCGACCCGCCCCGCCCACGGGCCGGCTGCGTTGACCACCACATCGGCGCCAATCTTGTAGCGACGCCCGGTCGCCCGGTCGAGGACCCGCACGCCGGTGACGCAGCCCGTCGAGCCCGTGAGGCCCTCGACCTCGGTGTAGGGCCGGATGTCGGCACCGTTGGCGAGCGCCGTGGCGAAGAACCGCAGCGGCAGCCGCAGCGCGTCCATCGTGCCGTCCGGCACCTGGGCGGCGCCGAGAATGCTGTCGGCCAGGCCCGGCTCGAGCCGCCGGGCGGCGCTCGGCCCCAGCCAGCGGACTGGGATGCCCGATGCGTCGCAGGCGGGCAGGAACCGGTCCCGGTAGGCCATGTCCGACTCGTCAAGGGCGACGAACAGCCCGTCGTTCTCCTCGAAGCTGCCGGGCGCGATCCGCCGCAGGATGCGGTTCTCGCGGATGCACTCCACCGCGGATTCCGGGTCGTTCACCGCGTACCTCGCCCCGGAGTGCAGCAGGCCGTGATGCCGGCCGGTGGTCCCGGACGTGAGCCCGTGGCGCTCCACGAGCACCACCCGGAGGCCGCGGAGGACGAGGTCGTGGGCGAGCGCCCCACCGGTGCCGCCGCCCCCGATGATGACGATCCGGGGTGCGGATGCCAAGGCCATCGCAGCGCCTTCTTTCGCTGCGGGCACCATCCCGCGGCGGCGCGACCGGGGCGAGTGCCGCACTGCCCGGATCGGCGCCCGCGGTCCGGGAGGTTTCCGGGACCTCCCGACCGCGGCAGGGCACGGCACCGGCTGGCCGCTCGCGGTCCGCCCTCGGCGGCTCGCCCCCGGCTCGGCGGCGGTTCAGGCCCCGGGCGGCTCGGCCGTCCCGCGGGCCCGGTCCATCGCCCGGTAGGACTCCGCGAGGATCTCGATGGGGTGCCTGGTCCGAACGCCTGTCGCCGCCTCGATCTGCCACCGGCACGTCTCCGAGTCGCACGCGGCGACCGTCGCCCCCGAGGCCGTGATCTTGTCGAACAGCGGCCGGCCGACGGCCATCGCGATGTCGTACTTCTCGCGCTTGAGGCCGTACGTGCCGGCGATGCCGCAGCAGTCGTGGTCCATGTCCCGGGCGCGCAGGCCCGGGATCAGGGCGAACAGGTCCAGCGCCGGCAGCCCGATCCCGTGGCTGCGCAGCTGGCACGGGGCGTGGTAGGGGAGGTCCTCGTCGAGCCGCCCGAAGCCGGTGTCGAGACGCCCCTGCTCGTGGAGGTCGAGGAGGAACTCCATGATGTCCCAGGTGGCGGCGGAGATGGCCCGCGTGTCCTCGTCGCGCATGTCGAGCATCTCCTCGTACTCGGCCTTGATGGTGTGCGTGCACGAGGTGGAGGTGCCGATGATCCTGTAGCCGGCCTTGGCGTAGCGTGCGAGCGACTTGGCGTTCTTGCAGGCGTGCGCTCGCGCGTCTTCGTACAGGCCGTTGCTGATCAGCGGCAGGCCGCAGCATACCTGGTCGGGAACGATGGTCTCGAAGCCGTTGCGCCGCAGGACCCAGACGGCTGCCTCGGCCACGTGGGGCTCGTAGTAGTTGGCCGAGCAGCCATGGAAGTAGACGATGGCCTTGTCCGGGCCCGGCTGCGCCTTGCCGCTTCCGGTGCCCGCCTTGGCCTGGCGGCGCTTCCACGTGGCGTGGAACGTGCGCTTCGCGAACGGCGGCACGGGGGCCTTGTGGTGGACCCCGATCGCGAGTTCCATCGCCCGTCGCAGCGGCCGGTTGCGCATCGCGACGTTCGCGATCGGCGAGAACGCCACCCCCAGCGTCCCGGTGAGGTCGGTCTGGCCGAGCCCCCAGTCGCGGAGCTTCGGCCGCGTGCCCTCGCGCAGGCGGGCCCGGGCCTGGTTGTTCATCTCGGCGATCTTGACCCCGGCCGGGCAGGCGGTGGTGCACCAGCCGCAGCCCGAGCAGTAGTCCACCGACGCGTCGGGCGACGGCGGGTTGGCCGAGCCCGGGCCTCCGATGGGTTGCAGGTGGGCGAGGCGGAAGCGCTGCCCCTGGGGCCCGGAGTACTTGGGGCCGGGGAACTTGTCAGTGACCCGCAGGACGGGGCACACGGTGTTGCAGACGTTGCACTTGAGGCACTCGTCGGCGGACCGGGAGACGGGGAGCTCGGTCGCCTCCCGCACGATGTCGGCGATACTCACAGCTCGGTCCTCGCGCTGTCGGCCATCTCGCAATCGATGGGGGAGCGGGTCGCGTCGCTGGCCAGCCCCCGCGCGGCGCGCCAGCCCGAAGCGATGGCCACGCCATCCCCGCAGCGCTCGCGGATCGACCGCTGGTCGGCGAGCAGGCCGCCGACGACGTGCACGTTCGCGTGCGACACCCGATGGTCGGCGCCGAGCGGGCGCAGGTCCGGGTCGGCGCGGACCCCGGCCGCCTCGACCGGGTGCCCGGCCGGGTCCAGCCCGTCGCGGACCAGCCACGCGTCCTGCTCGACCGCCTCCACGTGCAGGCCCAGGACGGGCTCCACGATGCGCCCGTCGTCGGTCGCGCGCAGGCCGCCGCCGGACAGCCCGCCGGTGGCGAGCACCAGCGCCTCGGTACGGATCGCGTGGGTCCGCGTCGCGGCCTCCATCTCGACCGCCGTCACGCGGCCGTCCTCCACCCGGACCGCGTGGACGAACTCGCCCAGCTGCACGCGGCCCCCGGCCGCCCGGATCCGATCGCGCAGGACGCGCCACAGCCGGATGCCAGGCACGCTGGGCGGCACGAGCGGGACCTCGAACGGCTCGAGGGGGAGCTGGGCCCGGAGCGCCGCCCAGGTCTCGGCGTGCGCGGCGAGACCGAACACGGCCGGAAGCGCGACCCGGCCCGGCCGGCCCTCGGCGGCCCTCTCGACCGCGCGCGCGATCGCCGCGATGTCGTCCGCCCGCAGCGCGCCCTCGTCGAAGCGCCGGGCCAGGTGCATCGCGTTGAGGTTGTGGCGATCGCCCAGCCCGCGGAGCTCCACCGACACGCCGACGACGGCGGCTGGCCGGTCGGCGCCGTGCCAGACGGCCTCGCGGGCCAGGCTGTCGGCGATCGCGAGCGGCCAGAAGTCCTTGTAGCCCGCGATGCCCGCCACCACGAGCACCTCGTCGCGGCCCCACGGGCGCAGGGCCGCGCTCTGGGCCTGCGGCACGATGGCCACGCGACGCGTCCCGCCGATCGCGGTGGGCACGCGGCGGATCGGCGTGTCGAGCGTGCCCGCGTAGGGAAGGCCCGCGGCGGCGAGACGCTCCATCATCCACGCGACCGACGGCGCGACGCACGGGGCGAGGTACGAGTACGGGTGGTCGAGGGCCGCCAGGCGGGCCACGCCGTCGGCGGGCGTCCTGGCGGCGTGCGGGGCCGCGATGTCGAGCCCGCCGGAGCCCCAGTGGGTGCGGGCGTGGCCCTTGGCGACCAGCGTGACCACCGCCCCGGCCTCGGCGAGTCGGGTCGCGGCCGTCAGGCCGGAGAGCCCGGCCCCGATGACGACGACGTCAGCGTGCGGCATCGACGGCCTCCTCGTCCTCGAAGACCAGCGCCGACGCCGTGGACAGGGACTCGACGCCGAGCACGTCCACGAAGACGAGGTTGGTCATCATCAGCTCCTGGAGCTGGCGCCCGGAGGCGATGGGCCTGACGCCCTTGGCCCGCTCCCGCATGAAGGCCGTGAGGGCGCGGTCGGCGATCGCGGCGTGGAGCGACCCCGAGCCCGGAGCGTGGCCGACCTCCTCGGGCGTGCCGGGCTCGGTGCCCGGCGCGGGCCGGCCCGTCGCCTTGGTGTGGGCGTCCAGGCGCTCGGCCACGAGCCCTGCGACGCGGAACGTGCAGAAGGCGCCCTGACACGGGCCCATGCCCACCCGGGTGCCGCGCCGGACGTCGTCGATGGAGCACGGCCAGTGCGTGTCGAGGTAGGCCTCGGCCATGCGCCGCGTGACCAGCTCGCACTCGCACAGCAGATCGGCGTCGCCGCCCCCTTCGGCCTCGTGGTCGGCGAGGCGGTGGCCGACCCAGTAGTGGTGGCCGGGCTCCATGCCCGGCAGGACCTCGTCGGCCGTGGTGCAGGCCGTGGTGTTGCCGAGCTTCTGGGCGACCGCATCGACGGTCTGCTCGGCCATCAGGCGGTGGGTGGTCATCTTGCCGCCCACGATGCTCACGAAGTTGTCCACGCCCTGGTCGGCATGGTCCAGGATGGCGTGCGCCCGGGAGATCGATCGGTTGCCGGCGCCCGCGACCGTGTCGGCCGGGGCCTGGTAGAGGGGGCGGACGCCCGCGTAGGCCCGCAGGATGCGCATCTCGCGCAGGGACGGGAACAGCTTCTCGCCCTCGTCCACCAGTCGCCGGATCTCCGCGCGGGTGATGTCGTAGTCGTCGGGATCCGGCACTTTGATGTCGGTCGTGCCCAGGATGGACACCGAGTGGATCGGGACCATGATGTCGCCGTCCGACGAGCGGTGGCAGCGGTTGATGACCGCGTCGGTCACCCGGTAGTTGTAGACGAGCATCGTGCCCTTGCCGGGCGTCATCTCGACCTTGACGTTCGCGAGGGCGGCGATCTGCCCGGCCCAGGCCCCGGCGGCGGACACGACGAACTTGGGCCAGACGCGCGAGACGGATCCGGTTCGCTCGTCGCGCACGGTGACCGTCTCGATCCGCCCGCCGGCCACCTCCATGCCGATGACCTTGTGGTAGGTGAGCGCGTCCGACCCGCGGGCGCGGGCGTCGGCCACCATCGCCTCGATCAGGCCCCAGGGCTCGATGGACCCGTCCGGCACCCGGAATGCCCGCCGGATCCCGGGGTTGATCGCGGGCTCCCGCGCCAGCAGGTCCGCGACCCTGACCTCGTCGCAGTCCACGCCCGACTGGTTGCAGTTGTCGGCGAATGCCTCGACGTAGTCGTCCGGGTCGTCGGGAGTGGCGACGAAGTAGCCGCCGGTGTCCTCGATCGAGGCCGGGGCGATCCGCCGCAGGACCCGGTTCTCCTCGATGCACTCGCGGGCGGCGACCTTGTCCTTGCCCACGTAGCGCCCGCCGGAGTGGAGGAGACCGTGGTAGCGGCCGGAGGTGCCGGTCGCGAAGTCCTCGCGATCGACCAGCAGCGACGTCATGCCCCGCCTGGCCAGGTCGCGCAGGACGCCCGCTCCGGTCGCCCCGCCCCCGATCACCAGGACGTCGACCGTGTGCGGCACCGCCATTGTCATCACCTCACTGTCCGGGCGCCGACCGTTTCGGGTCGCGCTCGCGGGAGCCGGGTCCGCTCAGACGCCGGACGCGGCGCCGGTCTCGCGGGTCACTCTCAGCCCTTCTCCAGATTACGAGCGTCCTCGGCGGCCGCCAGCGTCTCGTCGAGCGTCGCCCCGATGCTCGCCTGCACCGCCGCCATGATCGCGCCCTCGACGATCGGGCCGCGGCTGAGCCGGACGCGCGACGGATCCTCGAGCAGTTCCAGCGCCGTCTCGGCCGAGAGCACCGCGCTACCCAGGTCGGCCACGATCACCACGCCCGAGCCCGCGTCGGCGGCGCGGACGGCATCCGCGATCCGGACGGCGTCGGTGCCGAGGGACCCGTCCTCGAGCCCGCCGGCCGGCACGATCCGGACGTCCGGACCGGCCATCTGGCCGGCGAGCTCGGCGGTGCCGTCAGCGATCGCCGGACTGTGCGACACGACGACGAGGCCGACCGGGGAGGGGAGCTCAGGATCCACGGGGGTTTCCTATTCAAGGCGCAGCCCCGGCGCCGCGCGGACGCCGGGGCTGCGAGGTTCAGCCGCGCGAGGAGGCTAGTCCACCCAGTCGAACGTCCGGGTGACCGCCTTCTTCCACTGGCCGTACTCCCGGTCGCGGGTCGTCGCGTCGAGCTTGGGCGACCAGGAGGCGTCCTTCGCCCAGTTCTCGCGGAGGTCCTCGACCGCGGTCCAGTAGCCGACCGCGAGGCCGGCGGCGTAGGCCGCGCCGAGGGCGGTGGTCTCCGCGACGACCGGCCGGATGACCGGAACGCCGAGGACGTCCGCCTGGAACTGCATCAGCAGGTTGTTGAAGACCATGCCGCCGTCAACCTTGAGGGCCGTGAGCGGCACGCCGGAGTCGGCGTTCATGGCGTCGAGGACCTCGCGGGTCTGCCATGCCGTCGCCTCGAGGACCGCACGCGCGATGTGGCCCTTGGTGACGTACCGGGTCAGGCCGGCGATGACGCCGCGGGCGTCGGACTTCCAGTAGGGGGCGAACAGGCCGGAGAACGCCGGGACGAAGTAGACGCCGCCGTTGTCCTCGACCGTGGCGGCCAGAACCTCGACGTCCGGCGACTTCTCGATCATGCCGAGGTTGTCGCGGAGCCACTGGACCAGGGCGCCGGTGATGGCGATGGAGCCCTCGAGGGCGTACACGGCCGGCTGGTCGCCGATCTTGTAGCCGAGGGTCGTGAGCAGGCCGCTCTTGGACGGGACGATCTTCTCGCCCGTGTTCATGAGCATGAAGCAGCCCGTGCCGTAGGTGTTCTTCGCCTCGCCGGCGGAGAAGCACGTCTGGCCGAAGAGGGCCGCCTGCTGGTCGCCAAGGTCACCCGCGACCGGCACGCCGGCGAGGTCGCCGACGGCAGTGCCGTAGACCGCCGAGGACGCCTTGATGGCGGGCAGCATCGAACGCGGGATGCCCATGATTCCCATGATCTCGCTGTCCCAGTCGAGGGTCTCGAGGTTCATGAGCATGGTGCGCGACGCGTTCGAGACGTCCGTGACATGCACGCCGCCGTTCACGCCGCCGGTGAGGTTCCAGATGCACCAGGTGTCGATGTTGCCGAACACCAGGTTGCCGGCCTCGGCCTTCTCCCGGGCGCCCGGGACATTGTCGAGGATCCAGCGGATCTTCGGGCCGGAGAAGTAGGTCGCCAGCGGGAGGCCGACCTTGGCCCGGAAGCGGTCCTGGCCGCCATCCTTGCCGAACTCGTTGACGTAGACGTCGGTCCGGGTGTCCTGCCAGACGATCGCGTTGTAGACGGGCTCGCCGGTGGTCCTGTCCCAGACGACGGCGGTCTCGCGCTGGTTGGTGATGCCGACGGCGGCCAGGTCGGAGGCGGCGATGCCCGCCTTGTCGAGGGCGCCCTTGATGACCTCGCGGCAGCGGCTCCAGATTTCCTTGGGATCGTGCTCGACCCACCCGGGCTTCGGGTAGATCTGGGTGTGCTCCTTCTGGTCGATCGCGACGACGGTGCCGGCGTGGTCGAAGATCATGAAGCGGGAACTCGTGGTGCCCTGGTCAAGGGCGCCGACGTACTTCGTCATGCGGATCCGTACTCCTCGAGTGTTCGCTTGGTTGCCTACGGCCGGAAGAACGTGTCGGCCATGGCCTGGAGCAGGAGATGCGAGGACGTGGCCCCAGGGTCCTGGTGGCCTGCGCTCCGCTCCCCGAGATAACTTGCCCGTCCCTTGCGGGCGACGAGGGGGATGGTGGCGAGCATGCCCTGCTCCGCCGCCTCGACGGCCGCGGCCAGGGCGTCGGCGGGAGCGGCGCCCCTGTCGATTCCTGCCCGAAGCGCATCCCGGGCCGGGATCAGGGCATCGAGCATGGTCTTGTCGCCGGGCTCGGCCTTCCCTCGCTCCTGGATCCCCGCGATGCCGGCCTCGAGCGCCGTGGCGAAGTCCGCCCCGGACAGCTCGGCCTTCCCCTCGGCCGTCTTGCCGATCCGATCCATGAACGTGTAGTACAGCGGGCCACTGGCGCCGCCGACCGTGGACAGGATCTTCCGCCCGGCCCCCTTGTAGAGCGCGGCGATGTCGCCCGCGGGAACCGTCGGCAGGATCGTCAAGACCGCCTGGAAGCCACGGTCCATGTTGGTGCCGTGGTCGGCATCCCCGATCGCGGAGTCGAGGTCAGTCAGGTATCCCCTGGCCTCGCGCAGCCGTTCGGCCGCGAGGTTGAACCAGGCCACCACGTCATCAAAGGCGATCGACGCGGTGCTCATCGTGCCACTCCCTGTTGCGTGGGCGACGGTCCGTCACACGCCCCAGCGCAGGGCCGGGGTGTTGACAGGGGCGTCCCAGTACTTGGTGAGCTCTTCGTCAAGCTTGAGCAGCGTGATCGAGCAGCCCGCCATCTCGAGCGAGGTGATGTAGTTCCCCACCAGGCTGCGGGTGATCTTCACGCCGCGGGCCTCGCAGATCTGGGCCAGCTTGTTGAACACGATGTAGAGCTCGACGAGCGGGGTGCCGCCCATGCCGTTCACGAACGCGAGGACCTCGTCCCCGGCCTTGAACGGCAGGTCATCGAGGATGGGCCCGGCGAGCATCTCGGTGATCTCGTCGGCCGTGGCGAGCTTCATGCGGGTCCGGCCCGGCTCGCCGTGGATGCCGATCCCGATCTCCATCTCGTCGTCGCCCAGCTCGAAGGTGGGCTTGCCGGCTGCCGGAACCGTGCAGCTCGTGAGGGCCATGCCCATCGAGCGGACGTTGTCCTGGACCTTCTGGCACAGCGCGGTGACCGTGGCGATGTCCGCCCCGGCCTCGGCTGCCGCGCCGACGATCTTCTCGGCGAGGACGGTGCCGCCGACGCCGCGCCGGCCGGCCGTGTACAGCGAGTCCTTGACCGCGACGTCGTCGGCGATCACGACGGCCGTGACCTCGATTCCCTCATCGCGCGCCATCTCGGCCGCGATCTCGAAGTTCATGATGTCGCCGGTGTAGTTCTTGACGATGTGCAGCACGCCCGCGCCGCCGTTGACGGCCTTGGTGGCGGCCAGCATCTGGTCCGGGACCGGCGAGGTGAAGACCGCGCCGGGGCAGGCCGCGTCGAGCATGCCCATGCCGACGAATCCGCCGTGCATCGGCTCGTGGCCCGAGCCGCCGCCCGAGATCACTCCCACCTTGCCCGGCCGCGGTGCGTCCATGCGGACGACGATGTTCGGCTCCTCCACCCGGATGTAGCCCGGGTGGGCCGCGATCATGCCCGCCAGCGCTTGGTCAACAACGTCCTCGGGCGTGTTGATGAGCTTCTTCATGCGCTCTCCCCGTGTGGGTCAAATGGCGCCCGCCGCCGGACACCGGAGGGAAGTCCGGCGGCGGACCGGGGGTTTCGGTCGCAGCTGGGGGAGCCAGCTACATGCCCGCCATGCCCTTCCAAACGGCGAGGTAGATCACTGCGGCCAGGGCGCCGCCGATGACCGGGCCGACGACCGGGATCCAGGAGTAGCTCCAGTCCGAGTCACCCTTGCCCGGGATCGGGAGGACGGCGTGGATGATGCGGGGGCCGAGATCGCGGGCGGGGTTGATGGCGTACCCGGTCGTGCCACCGAGCGACATGCCGATGACGACGACGAGGAGCGCGACGGGCAGGGCGCCGAGTGAGGCCAGGCCGGAGGCGCTGCCGTTGGTGCCGAAGGCCATGACGACGAACACCAGCGCGAACGTGCCGATGATCTCGCTGATCAGGTTGAAGGTGGGGTTGCGGATCGCCGGCGCGGTGCAGAAGACGGCCAGCTTGAGGCCCTTGTCGTCGGTTTCCTGGAAGTGCTTCCAATAGTGGATCGAGACCAGGGTGGCGCCCAGGAACGCGCCGATGAACTGGCTGATGATGTACTCAGGAACCTTGTCCCAGCCCAAGTCGCCCTTGACGGCCAGGCCGATGGTGACGGCCGGGTTCAGGTGCGCCCCGCTGAGCGGGCCGGCAACGACGACACCCACGAAGACCGCAAGGCCCCACGCGAGCGTGATGACGACCCACCCGGCGTTCTGGGCCTTGGACTTGGCCAGCAGCACGCCTGCCACGACGCCGTCGCCGAGCAGGATCAGCATCATCGTCCCGAAGATCTCACCGATGACTACCTTCGGATCCATGCGTTGACTACTCCCTCTAGCCGTGTCTGATCCCGGCACACTGACGCTCGGGATCTCCTCCTGCCGCAGGCGGGCGCGCGCTCCGTGCGCGCTGCCCGGCGGCCGCCCGGAACAGAGTCTCCTCCGGTGGACTCCTCCTTTCGCGAGCGGGCGGGCGGGGCCGCGCCATCCAAGGCACGGACGACGGGTCCACGCCGATGCGGACACTCGGACACTAACCGCGTGGGGCGGCCGGAAATCTCAAGAGAAAGTGAATCCGTGCCGAGTCGTGTCCGCCACCTGGCCGCAAGCAACGGCGGGCGGTCAGGCCGGGGTGTCCGCGAGCGTCGTGGCGAGGCAGCGGAGGAGCAGGGCAGCGGAAGCCGCCCCCGGGTCGAGGTGCCCCGCCGAGCGCTCTCCCAGGTAGCTTGCCCGGCCCTTGCGGGCGACGAGTGGCACGGTGGCGGCCGCGCCGGCTTCCCCGGCGGCAGCGTCCGCGGCGAGCGTGCTGGCGGGGTCGGCGTCGCTGGCCGCCGAACGCAGGACCGAGAGCGCGGGCAGGAGCGCGTCCAGCATCGTCTTGTCGCCGGCGGCAGCATGGCCCAGGGCCGTGATCCCCTCCACGGCGCCCCCGAGGATCGTTGACGCCAGCCTGACGGGGTCGGACGGCCCGGCCTCGGGTCGCTCGCCCACGTGGCGCCCCGCCGTCATCAGCCCTCGGCCGTAGAGGGCCCCGCTGGCGCCTCCGACCATGCCCAGCAGCCGACGGCCGGCCGCCGTGAGCACCGCGGCCGCGGGATCGGCTCGGTCGCCTGCCCCGTCCAGGTCGGCGAGGACTGCGGTGAAGCCCCGGTCGAGGTTGATCCCGTGGTCGCCATCCCCGATCGCGGCGTCGAGGTCGGTGAGCCAGACCCGGCGCTCATGGACCGACGCCGCCGCGCAGCGCAACCACGCGCGGATGAGGGCCGCCTCGGCGAGGCCGTCGGGATCAGGCACGGGGCAGTTTCGCCATCGCCCGCGCGGACTCGGCGGCGGCGCGGACACCGGCCAGCGACGCGCCGCCGGCTGATGCGACGGCCGCCAGCACGGCCCCCTCGACGAACGGCGCGTCGGTGGCCATGACGCGTTCCCGCTCACCGGGCTCGAGAGCCTCGAGCGCGATCTCCAGGGCCATGGCGGCGCTCCCCAGGTCGAGCAGGGCCACCACCCCGTCGCCGCCACTCGCCTCCAGGGTTGCGCGGAGCGCCTCCGTGGCGTCGACGGCGTTGGTGCCGAGCCTGCCCCCGGCCAGCCCGCCCGCGCCCCCCGTCGGCACCGCCGGCGCGGCTTGGGCCACCATGGCGAGCACGCCGCGGACCACGTCGGCGCTGTGCCCGACAAGCAGCAACCCGACCACGGCCCGCCTCCGCGGGCCTCGCCCGGCGCCCGGCGGCGCCGCATCCGGCGAACCCGTCCCCATACACTAGCGCGTGCATGGACATCCGCACCACGCCGTCCTCCGGGGTCCTCCCGACGGAGGCCGCCACCCTGCCGGCGCCGGGCCAGGTCGTGTGCTTCACCGTTGCCGACCTCCTGGCGTTCGTCACGCGCGCGGAGCGCCTCCTCCTGCGGAACCGGGCCCTGCTGGACCGCCTTGACGCGGAGCTGGGCGACGGGGATCACGGCGAGAACATGAGCGCCGGGTTCATCGACGCGACCCGGGCCCTGGCGGGCGCCGACGACGCGGACGACATCGGGGACCTGCTCCGCCGGTTCGGTCACCTCCTCGTCGCCGGCGCCGGCGGCGCCGGCGGCTCGCTCTACGGCACGGCGTTCATCGAGGCCGGCATCGCCGTCGCGGGCATGTCGCAGCTGGACGCGCCGGCGATGGCGCGCGCCCTCGCGGCGGCGGCCGACGGGGTGGCTCGGCGAGGTCGCTGCCGCCTGGGCGACAAGACGATCTACGACGCGCTGCGCCCTGCCGCCGACGCGTTCTCGGTGGGCGTCGAGGGCGGCCAGGGCCTGCAGACCGCCCTCATCGCGGCCATCCGCGCGGCTCGTGGCGGGATGCACGCGACGCGGCCGCTCATCGCCCGGCGCGGGTTGGCGATGCGGCTCGGCGAGCGCTCGCGGGGCCATCTCGATCCGGGCGCCATGTCGTGCTTCCTGCTGATGCGGGCCCTGCTCGCGTCCGGGCGCCGCGCCCGGTGACGGGCTCGGCCGGGACCGCCACCGAGGCGGCGCTGCGGCGCTCGTTCGAGGAGGCGCAGCGCAACGCCGACGTCGTCTTCGCCCAGTACCAGCTGAGCCAGCTGGTGGCGCTGGGCGGTGACCTTCGCCCGCTGACCGCGAGCGTGATCGCCGAGCTGGTGCGGACCGTGGACGCGGTGGCCGGTGCCATCTGGCTTGCGATGCCCGGTCGTCCGGGCCTTCGCCTGGTGGCCACCGAGCCCGACCTGGTGGTGGCGCCGTCAGGCCCGACCGGATGGTCGATCGGCGGGACGGTGACCGAGCCCGGCAAGGAGGGGGACTGGCCCGCGCACGTCATTCCGGCCGGCTTCGCGACCGGCGGCATCGCGCGGTCGTGGTTCACGCGCCACGGCTGGCATGGCGTGCCGCTCGACGAGCGGCTGGACGCGGGACCGGCCTCGGCGCCCTACAACGTCGGCTACTTCGCCCTCCGCCCGCCGGACGGCGGACGCCTGTCGGCCGACCGGATCCGGTTCCTGAGCCTGATCCGCCACGAGCTCGCGATCGCCTTCCGCGCCGCGCTGCTCCGCGAGGAACTCGCCGGCCAGCAGGCGCTTCTGGCCGCCATCTTCGACGCGGCGACGGAGGGGATCATCGCGGTCGACGGCCGCTGCCGGGTGGTGCGCGTCAACCGGGCCGCCTCCACGCTGCTCGGGGGCCGGGCGATCCCCGACGATGCCACCTGCGAGTCGCTGCTCCGCTGCCGGACCGCCGACGGGCTGCGGTGCGGCTCGCGGTGCCGGTTCACCGAGGTCATGCGCGGGTCGGCCGTTGCCGCGACCACCGAGCTGCAGCTCGGCCCGGTGGACGGGGCCCCGATTCCCGTCGAGGCGAGCTTCTCCGTCATGGGCGGCGGCGAGGACGGGGCCGCGCCGGGGGCGGTCGTGGTGCTGCGGGACCTGCGCGCGGAGCGGGCGTCGTCGGAACTGCACTCGAGCTTCCTGGCCGCGGTCTCCCATGAGCTCCGAACCCCGCTGGCGCTGATCCTCGGCCACGTGGACACGCTGCTCGGGCTCGGCCTCGACCCTGCCGACCAGCGCCGGTCCGTGGAGCGGATCGGGTCGGCCGCGGACCGGCTCCAGGACCTCGTTGACGAGCTGCTGACGCTCACCGGCCTGGAGCACGCGAGCCTCGGGCTGTGCCGCGAGCCGGTGGCCGTGAGCGATCTGCTGGACCAGGCGATGGCCGGCATCGGGGAGTGGCCCGGGATGCCGGCCGTGTCCGGCGTGGTGCCGGCGGGCCTGCCCGAGGTGAGCGTGGACTCGTCCCGCATCGCCCACGTGCTGGTGAACCTGGTGGACAACGCGCAGCGCTACGGCGGCCTCGGCGCCGTCGTCATCCGGGCGCGGCGCCGGCGGACGACCGTGGTCATCACGGTGCAGGACGACGGGCCCGGCATCCCGCCGGAGGAGCGCGCCCTGGTCTTCGACCGGCACTATCGCGGCCAGACCGCGCACGAGGCCTATCCCGGCGGGACCGGCACCGGGCTCTACGTCTGCCGGCGCCTCGTCGAGGCCCATGGCGGAACGATCTGGGTCGAGCCGGGCCTGCCCAGCGCCGTTTCGTTCTCGCTCCCCGCGGTGCGCCGCGCCGGGCGGCAGGGGAACGGGCTGTGACCCAGCAGCGGGGCGCACGCCCCGGCATGCGTCCGCCCGACGGCCGACGAACCGTCGCGCCGCCGGCGGGCAGCCCGGCCGCCGTGCTGCCCGGGCTGGGCGAGCTGGTGCTGATCGTGGAGGACGAGCCGGAGTTCCGGGGGCTGGTCGAGCTCTGGGTGAGCCGCCACGGCTGGCGGACGGCGACGGCGGCGGACGGCCTCGAGGTGATGCGCCACTTCGACCAGGAGCCGCCCGACCTGGTCCTGCTCGACCTCAACCTGCCCGGCCTGAGCGGCTGGGAGGTGACCGAGTGGATCCGCCTCCGCAGCACCGTGCCGATCCTGATGGTGACCGCGCTCGGCGGCGAGGCGGACGTGGTCCGCGGGCTCGAGTCGGGCGCCGACGACTACCTGACCAAGCCGGTCCGGATGCCCGAGCTCGTCGCGCGCGTGGCGGCGGCGCTCCGGCGGGTGCGCCAGGCCTCGCGGCGCAGCCCGGCCGCCGAGGTCATCGAGCATCCGGGCCTGCGGATCGAGACCACCACCCATCGGGTGTGCGGCGACGCGGGCGAGATCCACCTGACCCCCACGGAGTTCCGGCTGCTCGTCGCCCTCGCCGGGCGCCCCGGCCAGCCCCTCGACCATGCCGACCTGCTGCGCGCCGTCTGGGGCCCCACCTACGGCGACGAGGCGCAGCTGCTCCGGGTCACCATGCGCAACCTGCGCGCGAAGCTGGCCGCGGCGTCGCCCGGGCGGAACTTCATCGTGACCGAGTACGGCGTCGGCTACCGCTTCGAGGCCGGGGCCTGAGCGGGCGTCCTCGCGGGCCCGGTGCCACCGGCCCGTGGACGGGCGCGCTCGGCTACGGACGGCGTGCCTGGACCAGGCCGCCCTCGTAGGCTGCGATCACCAGCTGGGCGCGATCGCGGCAGTCGATCTTGGTCAGCAGGTGCCCGACGTGCGTCTTGACGGTGGCCTCGGTGACCACCAGTTGGCCGGCGATCTCGGTGTTCGACAGGCCGAGCGCGATCAGCTCCAGGACCTCGAGCTCGCGCGGCGTCAGGCCCGCCAGGCCGGGCGACGGGCGGAGGGGCCCGGGGCGCCGGGCGAACTCGTCGATCAGCCGGCGGGTGACCCTCGGGGCGAGGAGGGCCTCGCCGGCCGCGACCACCCGGATCGCCGCCAGCAGGTCGGCCGGCGGGCAGTCCTTGAGCAGGAAGCCGCTCGCGCCCGACCGCAGCGCCTCGTAGACGTAGCTGTCGAGGTCGAAGGTGGTGAGGATCAGGACGCGGGTGGCTGAGGCCGCGCCAGCGCCGATGCGGCGGGTCGCCTCGATGCCGTCCATCTCCGGCATCCGGATGTCCATGACCACCACGTCGGGTCGCAGCCGCTCGACCAGGTCCACCGCCTCGGCGCCGTTCGCCGCCTCGCCGACCGCCGTCATGTCCGAGGCGGAGTCGACGAGCAGGCGGAAGCTGCCGCGGACCAGCGCCTGGTCATCGGCGACGAGCACCGAGATGGGCTCGCTCATCGCGCGGCACCGTGGCCCGCACGGTCCGGGAAGCGGGCGAGGACGCGGAAGCCGCCGTGCGGCTGCGGGCCCGCCTCCAGCGTCCCGCCGAGGTTGCGGACGCGCTCCTGCATCCCGGTGAGCCCTCGACCTCCCGGTCGAGCCGGCACGGCCGGGGTGGGGCCGCCCCGGCCGCCGCGATCGGTCACCTCCACCTCCACATCCCCGCCCGCGACGGCCACTCGCATGCGGCACGAGGTCGGACCGGCGTGCTTGACCACGTTCGTCAGGGCCTCCTGGGCGATGCGGTAGACCGCCACCGAGGCGCCGTCCGAGAGCGCCGCGGATCCCGTGACCTCCCAGTCCACCTCCACGCCCGCCTGGGCCACGCGGCCCACCAGGCCCGCCAGCTGGTCCACCGTCGGCGTGGGTGCGAGGTCGGCGTCCCCGTCCGCCTCGCCGCCGTCGCCGCGCAGCACGTCGAGCATGCGGCGCATGTCCGCGAGCGCCTCGCGGCCCGTCGTCTCGATGACCGCCAGCGCAGGGCCGGCCTCCTCGGGGTGCGACGCGATCACGTGGTTCGCGGTGCCGGCCTTGACGACGATGAGCGTCAGCCCGTGCGCGACGATGTCGTGCAGGTCGCGCGCGATGCGCAGCCGCTCCGCCGACACCGCCC
>JAJXTS010000003.1:23652-46563 GCA_021783595.1 Chloroflexota bacterium
GCCTCCTCGGGGTGCGACGCGATCACGTGGTTCGCGGTGCCGGCCTTGACGACGATGAGCGTCAGCCCGTGCGCGACGATGTCGTGCAGGTCGCGCGCGATGCGCAGCCGCTCCGCCGACACCGCCCCCTCGACCGCCTGCGCGGCCGCCCGCTTCGCATCGGCCCCTGGGCTGTCATCCGCGGGGCGGACGCGGCCGACCCGGCGCGGCGTCGGGTCCGCCCCCGGCGCGACCGGCGAATCGGGCCTCCAGCCCGAGGCACGGGCGGCCCGGGTCGGCGACGATGGCGGCATGCTGGAGATCCAGGGCTTGACCAAGCGGTACGGCGCCACGACGGCCGTGGACGGGCTCAGCGTGGACGTCCGCCCCGGATCGGTCACCGCGTTCCTCGGTCCCAACGGCGCGGGCAAGACGACGACGCTGCGGCTGGCGGTCGGGCTGGCGGAGCCCACCTCGGGGCGCGTCCTGATCAGCGGGCGGAGCTATCGGCAGCTCGCCCGCCCGCTGTTCGAGGTGGGCGCCCTGCTGGACTCCGGCGACCTCGACCGGGGCCGCAGCGGTCGCGACCACCTCGCCTGGATCGCGAGGAGCCACCGCATCGGCCGGGATCGCGTGTGCTCGCTGCTCGAGCAGGTCGGGCTCGCCGGGGTCGCCGGGCGCGCGGTGGGCAGCTACTCGCTCGGGATGCGCCAGCGCCTCGGCATCGCGACGGCGCTCCTGGGCGACCCGGCCACGCTGCTCCTCGACGAGCCGGTGAACGGGCTCGACCCGGACGGCGTGCGGTGGCTGCGCGCGCTGCTCCGGTCGCTCGCGGCCGAGGGCCGGACCGTCCTGCTGTCCAGCCACCTGATCAGCGAGGTCGCCATCACCCCGGACCGGCTGATCGTGATCGGGCGCGGGCGCCTCGTCGCGGACACGACGGTGGCCGAGCTGGCCGGCCGGTTCGGGCGCGGCGTCGTCGTCCGCTCGCCGCGCTGGGCCGAGCTGGCGACCGCCCTCGAGACCGCGGGCGGATCGATCGACCGCGATCCCGGCGGCGATCGGCTCGACGTCGCCGGCCTCGACGCCGCGACGGTCGGCCGGGTGGCGGCGGAGGCGGGCATCCCGCTGCTCGAGCTCACCGTCGGCGGCGGGTCGCTCGAGGACGCCTACGTCCGGCTCACCGCGGACGCGGCGGACCATCCCGCCGCCCGAGGCGAAGCGCACCGTGGCTGACATCCTCGCCGCGGAGTGGCTGAAGCTCCGGACGGCGCGATCCACCCGTCTCGTCGCCGGCACCGTGGCGGTGCTCACCGCGCTCATGCTCGCACTGGCGTGGTCCTTCGTCGCGACGTGGGACGGCCTGCCGCCCGAGCGCCGGGCCAACGCCGCCCTCGGCTCGCTGCCCGCGCTCATGGGCTGGGTGCTCTCGCTCGTCATGGCGGTGTTCGGGACGCTCGCCATCACCGGAGAGTGCGCGAGCGGGATGCTCCAGACAACGTTCCTCGCCATGCCGTCGCGAGCCCGCGTCATGGCGGCGAAGGCCGTCCTCGTGGGCGCGGCGAGCTTCGCGCTGACGATGGCCTCGCTGCTGGCCACGCTGGTCGGCAGCGCGGCGATCATCGGTTCGCGTCCGATCGGCGGCCAGACCGCCCTCGACGCGGGCGGCGTCGCCTTCCTGCTCGCGATGGGCGCGTCCGCCGCGATGTTCGCGCTGGTCGGGCTCGGGGTGGGCGCGCTGACCCGGTCGGGGATCGCGACCGTCGTGGTCCTCGCGCTCGCCTGGTACGTCGCGCCGCTCGTGGCCGGGCACATCCCGGCGCCCTGGGGCCCGATCCTGAGCTCGCTCGTGCCCGGGGCGCTGGCGGGGCAGATCGCCGGCACCGGCAACGTGAACTCCGTGTTCAGCGGGCTGCTCTCGCCCGCCCAGGCGGCCGCGGTGATGGTCGCCTACGCCCTCGTGCCGCCGATCGCGGGCGGGCTGGCCCTCGCCCGGCGGGACGCGTGAGGCGGCGAGGCCGTCTGCTAGCATCCGCTGACGTCCCGCCGCACCGCAACGCATCCCGCTCGCGTGTCCCTGCCACGGCCGCGCGGCCAACCGGAGCCCGATCCCGTGACCCCCGACGCCACCGATCCGAACGCCGTCGAGCCTGCCGTCGCCAACCTCGAGACCATCGTCTCGCTCTCCAAGCGCCGCGGCTTCATCTTCCCGTCATCCGAGATCTACGGCGGCATCAACGCCGTGTGGGATTACGGGCCCCTGGGCGTCGAGCTCAAGAACAACGTCAAGCGCGCCTGGTGGCGGGCGATGGTCCAGGACCGCAACGACATCGTGGGCCTGGACGCCGGCATCCTGATGCACCCCCAGGTCTGGGTCACGTCGGGTCACGTGGGCTCGTTCAGCGACCCGCTGGTCGAATGCTCGGAGTGCCACCGCCGCTACCGCCTCGACGAGCTGCCGGGCACCGAGGAGCTGTCCCAGACCGACCTGCGCGACGAGACGATCACGCAGCGCCTGGGCCTCCGCTGCCCGTTCGACGCAACCGTGCTCTCCGCCCCGCGTCGCTTCAACCTGATGTTCACGAGCCACATGGGCCCGGTCGAGGACGACGGCAACGTCGTGTACTTCCGCCCCGAGACCGCGCAGGGCTCGTACGTCAACTTCAAGAACGTGCAGCAGAGCTCGCGCAAGAAGATCCCCTTCGGCATCGCGCAGATCGGCAAGTCCTTCCGCAACGAGATCAGCCCCGGCAACTTCGTGTTCCGGATGCGCGAGTTCGAGCAGATGGAGATGCAGTTCTTCGTTCGGCCCGAGGAGGGCGCGGCCGAGGCGTTCGAGATGTGGCTGCCGAAGCGCCGCGGCTGGTACGAGGCCTACGGGGTGACGCCGTCCAGGCTGCGCTTCCGCGAGCACGCGCCCGACGAGCTGGCGCACTACGCCAAGAAGGCGATCGACATCGAGTACCGCTTCCCGTTTGGCTGGAAGGAGCTCGAGGGCATCCACAACCGAGGCGATTTCGACCTCGGCAACCACCAGCGGGCGTCGGGCGAGAACCTCGAGTACTTCGACCAGGCGACGGGCGAGCACTTCATCCCGTGGATCGTGGAGACGGCAGCCGGTGCCGACCGCGCGGCGTTCACGTTCCTGATCGACGCCTACCGCGAGGAGGAGGTCCGGGGCGAGACGCGCGTCGTGTTGGGCCTGCACCCGGACCTCGCCCCGTACAAGGTGGCCGTGCTGCCGCTGCTCAAGAAGCGTCCCGAGATCGTCGAGCTGTGCCACAGGCTGCTCGGCGACCTCAAGCGCGACATGATGGCGGTGTACGACGACACCGCGGCGATCGGCAAGCTGTACCGGCGTCAGGACGAGATCGGCACGCCGTGGTGCGTGACCGTGGACGTTGACTCGCTCGAGGACGGCGCGGTGACCATTCGCGATCGCGACTCGATGGCCCAGGAGCGCGTCCCGCTCGAGAACGTCAAGCGGCTGCTGCTCGACCGGATGGCGGCCGTCCGGCCGTAGCGGGCGGGTCCGGGTCTGGATCGGCTGGTCGCCTCGGGCCGGACGCGGGGGCCGACGGCTCACGTCCCTGACCGGCTCCGCGCGCCGACGAGACCCGCCTCGCAGGCAGCGATCACGACCTGCACCCGGTACGGCGCCTCGAGCTTCGCGACCAGGTGCCCGATCGGGATCTCCACCGTCGCCTGGCCCACGGCGAGGCGATCGGCACTCTCCGCGTTCGACAGCCCACGGACGATGGGGCCCAGGACCTCGAGTTCCCGTTCCGTCACCCGGGCGAGGGCGTCGGAGCGGGGCCCGGCGGCGTCGGGCCGGGCGGCAAACTGCGAGATCAGGGGACGCGTGATCGGCGGCGGTGCCGGGCGTTCCCCGCGGCCAGCGCGCGGATGGCGGCCAGCAGCTCCGCTGGCGGTGAGTCCTTGAGCGGGAACCCGCTCGCTCCCGCCCGCAGCGCGGCACAGCCGTGCGCGTCGCGGTCGAGCGAGGGCAGCACGAGGACCGGGGTCGGCGGGTGGCCCGGGTCGGCGCAGATCCGGCGGGCTGCTCCGATGCCGTCCGTCACCGGCATCCGCGCGTCCATGAGCATCACGTCCGGGTGCTCGCGCCACGCCCCCGAGCCCTGGGGCAAGTGGCTCATGCCCGTCATGCCCTGAGCGCCCGCCGGCGAGCTCGCAGGCGCGGGCGACGACCACTCGATCTTGGGCGCGGTGCTCTCGCCCCTCGAGGCCGTGGTGGTCACGCCCGGCCACGCGGTCACTCCGCTCGGGCCGACGGCCGTTTTCGGGTGGCGCGACGTCTGGCCTGCGGGGCGGCGGCCTCACTGGCGGCCCGGAGCGGCCTGGCGGGTTGGCCCTGCGGAGACGCTTCGGTTCCGTCGTCGGCCTGCTTGGCGGATGGACCTGCCCGGGGGGGGAGAACCCTGAGGACACTGGTCCGGTGCAGGGCGTCACTTCCCCGGACTCCCGGGCCATGGCGGATCCGCGAGATCGTCCGCGAGCATGGGCGGCACGGGACGCGGTCGTCGAGCAGGAAACGCCGGCGGCCGCGCCCGTCCATGGCTCCGCCCCGCCTCCGACTCGCGCCGTCCGGTTCCGCGAGTCAGCACCGACTCGAGTCGTGGGGCCGGCAGCGTGCCTCATCCCGCCAAGCCGGGCCTGCCGCGTCGGCCGCGCTCGCAGACGGCCGGTCTGAGTCCAGCGCGACTCCCCGCGGCGCGACTCCCCGCGGCGCGACTCCCGCGGCGCAGCCAGGCGACGCCCGGGAATCGAAACGGCGGGCGACGCGTCTGCCGCCCGCCGTCCGGGTGCGCTGGAGCCGGGCAGCTAGTTGCCCGCGACCGCGGCCTCCTTCTCGGGCTTCTTGGCGCCCGACTCGGGCGGCGGCGGCCAGGCGCCGTTGAGCCACGAGTCGATCGCCACGGCCGAGCGCTTGCCGTCGCCCATGGCGAGGATCACGGTCGCCGCGCCGCGCACGATGTCGCCGCCGGCGAACACGCCGGGCATGCTCGTCATGCCGTACTCGTCGGCGAGCAGGTAGCCGTACTCGTTGACCTTGAGCTCAGGCGCCGACCCGGTCAGGAGCGGATTGGCCTTGGTGCCGATCGCCACGACCACCAGATCGCACTCGATGACGAACTCCGAGCCCGGAATGGGCTTGGGGCGGCGGCGGCCGGAGGCGTCGGGCTCGCCGAGCTCCATCCGGACGCACTTGAGCCCGGTCACCCAGCGGTTCTCGTCCGCGAGGACCTCCACCGGGGCCACCTGGTACTCGAAGCGGACGCCCTCGTCCTTGGCGTGGTGGACCTCCTCCGCGCGGGCGGGGAGCTCGGTCGCCGACCGGCGGTAGACGATGGTCGCCTCGGCGGCGCCCAGGCGCCGGCCCGTCCGGACGGCGTCCATGGCCACGTTGCCGCCGCCCACGACCGCCACGCGCTGGCCGTGGAGGATCGGCGTCTGCGAGTCGGGGTTCCAGGCGCCCATCAGGTTGACGCGGGTGAGGTACTCGTTGGCCGAGTACACGCCCTTGAAGTTCTCGCCGGGGACGTTCATGAACACCGGCAGGCCGGCGCCCACGGCGAGGAACAGCGCGTCGTACTCCTCGCGCAGCTCGGGGATCGTGTACGTCCGCCCGACGACGGAATTGAGCTCGAGCTTGACGCCCATGCCCTTGAGCCGCTCCACCTCGGCCTGGACGATGTCCTTGGGGAGGCGGAACTCGGGGATGCCGTAGATCAGCACGCCGCCCGGGGCGTGGAACGCCTCGAACACCGTGACGTCGTGGCCGCGCTTCGCCAGCTCGCCGGCCGCGGTGAGGCCGGCCGGCCCGGAGCCGACGATGCCCACCTTCTTGCCGGTGAGCGCCGGCTCGAACTTGGGCAGCTTGTCCATGTTGGCCTGAGCCCAGTCCGCGACGTAACGCTCGAGGTAGCCGATGGCGACCGAGTTGCCCTTCTTGTTGCGGACGCACACCTGCTCGCACTGGGTCTCCTGCGGGCAGACCCGACCGGTGACGCAGGGCAGGGCGTTGTCGTCGAGGAGGCTCTCCGCCGCCTGCGCGATCTCGCCGTCCCGCAGGAACTTGATGAAGCGCGGGATGTTGACGCGGACCGGGCAGCCGTCCACGCAGAACGGCTTGGGGCACTGGATGCAGCGCTCGGCCTCCAGCATCGCGAGCTGGTAGGTCAGGCCCTGGTTCACCTCGCCGAAGTTGTGCGCCCTGACCGCGCCCGGCTGCTCCGGCATCGCGACACGCTCGATGAGCATGCGCTCCTTGTTGCTGGCGGGCTTGGAGGGCGCCAGGGCCCCGTTGTCGGCCGGTGCGTGGGACTCGGGGGCGGTCACGCCTTCACCTCGGTGGTGGCGCAGGCGCCGAGCTTGTCCATGGCCTGCTGCTCGAAGGTCCGATAGGTGGTGAGCCGGTCGGACAGCTCGCGGAAGTTCACCTTGTGGGCGTCGAACTCGGGGCCGTCCACGCAGGCGTACTTGGTCTCGCCGTCGATCGTGACGCGGCAGCCGCCGCACATCCCGGTGCCGTCCACCATGATGGCGTTCAGCGACACCGTGGTCGGGACGTTGTAGGGGAGCGTCATCTCGGACACGGCCCGCATCATCGGCACGGGGCCGATGGCGTAGACGGCGTCCACGCCGCCCGCCTCGAGCAGGTCCTTGAGGGCCTCGGTGACGAAGCCATGGCGACCGTAGGAGCCGTCGTCCGTGCAGGTGACCACATCGCCGAGCTCGCTCAGCTCGCGCTCGAGGATGACCCAGTCCTTGGAGCGACCGCCGATCACGCTGGTGACGTGGACGCCCACGGCGGACAGGGCACGGACGATGGGCAGCAGCACGGCCGTCCCCACGCCGCCGCCCACGCACACCGCGTGGCCGGACCTGACGAGGTGGGTCTCGCTGCCGAGCGGCCCCGCGATGTCGGAGATGGACTCGCCGACCTGCATGCTCGTGAGCTCGGTGGTGGACCGCCCGATGGCCTGGATCACGAGGGTGATCGTGCCGGTGTCGGGGTCGTTGTCCGCGATCGTCAGCGGGATGCGCTCCGAGCCCGGTCCCTTGCGGACGATGACAAACTGGCCGGGCCGCCGGACCTTCGCGATCCGGGGCGCCTCGACCACGAGGCGGGTGACGTTCGGAGAGAGCTGCTCTCGCTCGACAATCGGGTGCAAGACAACCTCGCAGATGGACTGGGGTGGGACGCGCGGAATAGACCCGTCGCCGGGCGCTGATTGCAGGATCGCCCATGGGCCTACGCGCGCGTTACTTGCCCATGGCACCGAGGGGCGGTCCAATGGTCACAACAGGGTAGTCCGTCGCCGCGCGACGCGCGTCCGGGCGGCCTGTCGCAGGCCGCCGACCCGACGCCCGGGTCTCAGCCGGCTGGCGCCGCCACGCCCGGCTTGCCCTTCGGCCAGTAGAGCTCCTTCTTCACGTGGAACTCCGGGAAGCCCACCTCGATCAGCTCGCGCTCCACGTTGAGGATCATCTCGGGGTTGCCGCAGATGTAGACGACCGTCTTCTCCGGCTGGAGCCCGAGGTCCGCGCAGACGTCCCTGATGATCGTCTCGGTGCGGCCCGTGCGGCCAGTCCAGCCGGCATTGCGGGGATCGGCGGGCCGCGAGACGGTGGGGACGTACGTCAGCCGGTAGGCCGGGTCCCGCTCCCACGCCTCGAGGTCCGAGCGGTACCCGAGCTCGTCCGCGTGGGAGCAGCCGTTGATCAGGACGGTCTGGCGGGGCTGGCCGTCCGCCATCCCCTGGCGGATCATCGACATGAACGGCGCGATCCCCGTCCCGGTGGACACGTAGAGGTGCGTCCGCGGGTCCACCGGCTCGAGCGTGAACTTGCCCTTGGCGCCGGTCATCCGCATGCGGTGGCCGATCTGCAGGCGCCACAGCGCGGTGGTGAAGCGCACGACCGGCACGTGGCGTACGAAGAACTCGTAGCCGAGCGTGTCCGCCGTTGCGGGCGCCGAGGCGATGGAGTACGGCCGCTGGAGCAGCTTCTCGTCCGCGATCACGCCGGTGGTCATGTACTGCCCCGGCTGGAACGGAATGGCCGGACCGTCGAGCTTGACCCTGAAGTAGGCCAAGTCCGCGTTCAGGTCCTCGCGGTGGACCAGCGTCGCGTTGTACGGCTCCGCGAAGATGTCGATGACGCGCTTGTCCTCGATGGGGCTCGTCACGATCGTGCTCCGGCTGTCGGGGTTCGGTGGCTGTCGGGGTTCGGTGGCTGTCGGCGTTCCGTGGGTGCCCGGGGCCTCGCCCTGAGTGTACCGCCGGGTCGCCCGGGCCCCGTGGACTGGCGGCGGGCGCTGAACGGCCCGATTCGCCGGGACGCCCGGCCCGGCGCGCGCGAGCCGTGGGCCGGGAAGGGTCGTTCAGCCGTCAGTCGTACAATCTCCGGCAATCCCGAGAAGGTGACCTCTCGCGGTCCGTGTCCGTCAGGGGACCGCGCCCACCAGCAAGGAGCCCAAGCAGAATGGCCGATCGCCAGACCACGTCCGAGCGTCCGCACGTCGCCGCCAAGCGCTACATCTACGCCTGGGGCAGCGGCACGGCCGAGGGCAACGGCACCATGAAGGACCTGCTCGGCGGCAAGGGCGCCGGGCTTGCCGAGATGACCCTCGCTGGCCTGCCGACCCCGCCGGGCTTCACGATCACCACCGTCGCCTGCAACGACTACTTCGCCAGCGGCAAGCAGCTGCCCGAGGGCCTGTGGCAGGACGTCCTCGACGCGATGAAGCAGGTCGAGGAGCGCTCGGGCAAGGGCTTCGGCAATGCGGCCAACCCGCTGCTCGTGTCGGTCCGCTCGGGCGCCAAGTTCTCGATGCCGGGCATGATGGACACCGTCCTCAACCTCGGCCTCAACGCGGAGACGCTCCGGGGCCTCATCGCCCTGTCGGGCAACGAGCGTTTCGGCTGGGACGCGTACCGCCGGTTCATCAGCATGTTCGGCCGCATCGTCATGGACGTGAAGGCCGAGCGCTTCGACGAGCCGCTCGAGCACGCCAAGGCCAAGCACGGCAAGGACGCCAAGGACACCGACCTCACGGTCGAGGACCTCAAGGGCCTCGTGGACGTGTTCAAGGCGGTGGTCCGCGAGGACACCGGCCGCGAGTTCCCGGCCGACCCGTACGAGCAGCTTGACCTCGCCATCAAGGCCGTGTTCGGCTCCTGGTTCGGCAAGCGCGCCTTCGACTACCGCAACAGCCAGAAGATCGCCCACGACCTGGGCACCGCCGTCAACGTGGTGACGATGGTGTTCGGCAACATGGGCGACGACTCCGGCACCGGCGTCGCCTTCACCCGCAACACGTTCGACGGCACCAACGAGCTGTACGGCGAGTACCTCACCAACGCCCAGGGCGAGGACGTGGTCGCGGGCATCCGGACGCCGTCCAAGATCGCCAAGCTCAAGGAGGACATGCCGGCCGCGTACGACGAGTTCGTGCGCATCGGCCAGCAGCTCGAGCAGCACTACAAGGACGTCCAGGATCTCGAGTTCACCATCGAGAAGGGCCGTCTGTACATGCTGCAGACGCGCGTCGCCAAGCGGACCGCAGACGCGGCCGTGAAGATCGCCGTCCAGATGGTGAACGAGGGCCTCATCACCAAGCGCGAGGCGGTCGAGCGCATCGAGCCGGCGCAGGTGGACCAGCTCCTCCGTCGCCAGTTCGACCGCGCCGCCCTCCAGGCCACGCAGGACATCGTGAAGGGGCTCAACGCGTCGCCCGGCGCGGCCGTCGGCAAGGCAGTCTTTGACGCCGACACCGCGGTCGAGTGGCAGGCCCGGGGCGAGAGGGTCGTCCTCGTTCGCGTCGAGACCAGCCCGGACGACTTCCACGGCATGGCCGTTGCGGAGGGCATCCTGACCGCCCGCGGCGGGGCCACCAGCCACGCCGCCGTGGTCGCCCGCCAGATCGGCAAGCCGTGCGTTGCCGGGTGTGCCGACCTGCTCGTGGACTACGGGACCAAGACCGCGCGCGCCGCCGGCGGCGGCTCGTTCGGCCAGGGGGACTGGATCTCCGTGGACGGCAACACGGGCAAGGTCTACATCGGCGCGCTGCCGACCGTGGACGCCAGGTTCGAGGACCAGAAGGAGCTCCAGACCATCCTCGGCTGGGCCGACGAGATCCGGCGCCTCGGCGTCTGGACCAACGCCGACAAGCCCGAGGAGGCCGCGCAGGCCCGGGCCTGGGGCGCGCAGGGCATCGGCCTGTGCCGCACCGAGCACATGTTCCGCGAGGGCGACCGCCTCGAGATCGTCCGCGATGCGATCCTCGTCGCCAACGTCGCCACGCGCGCCAAGGCCAAGCTCGCCGCGGGCGGCGAGCTCGCCGCGGACGAGGCCGCCGCGGTCGCCACCTTCGACGCGGCGATGGCCAAGCTCGAAACGCTCCAGGAGGGCGACTTCGAGGGGATCTTCAAGGCGATGGACGGCCTGCCGGTCGTCGTGCGCCTGATCGACCCGCCGCTCCACGAGTTCCTCCCCAACCTCGAGGACCAGCTCGTCAAGGTCACCCGGGCGGAGATGAGCGGTGGCGCGTCGGAGGAGGACAAGCAGCTGCTCGCGACGATCAAGTCGATGCACGAGCAGAACCCGATGCTGGGCCTCCGCGGCTGCCGGCTCGGGATCATGATCCCCGACTTCGTGAAGATCCAGACGCGGGCGATCATCAACGCCCAGGTTGCCCGGCGCCGGGCCGGCGGCAACCCGATCAGCAAGATCATGATCCCGCTGGTGGGCCACGTGAACGAGCTGCGGGCCACCCGGACGCTGCTCGCGGCCGAGGCGGACAAGATCGTGGCGGCCGCGTCCGACGTGAAGGTGGACTACAAGTTCGGCACGATGATCGAGATCCCGCGCGGCGCGCTCACCGCCGACGAGATCGCGACCGAGGCGAGCTTCTTCAGCTTCGGCACCAACGACCTCACCCAGATGACGTTCGGCTACAGCCGTGACGACGCCGAGGGCGGGTTCCTGCTCAAGTACGTCGAGGACAAGATCCTCCCGGTGAACCCGTTCCAGACTTTGGACGACGCGGTTGCCGGCCTCATGAAGATCGCCGTGGACAAGGGCCGCAGCACGCGCCCCGACCTCGAGCTCGGCATCTGCGGCGAGCACGGCGGCGACCCCGAGTCCATCCACAAGTGCGAGAAGATCGGCCTGGACTACGTCTCCTGCTCCCCGTTCCGCGTCCCGGTGGCGCGGCTGGCGGCGGCGCAGGCGGTGCTCGCGACCCAGCACGACAAGTAGCCCGGCCGGCGCCGCGCCAGCGGCGCCTCGACACCAGCCGGTCCCGCGTTCGGTGCCCGGCGCCATCGCCCCAGGCGCTCTCCCGCGGTCAGGGGGGAGCGCCTTCGCGCGCTGCCGGGGGCGCCCGCGCGCGTCAGCCGGTGTTCTGGAGGCCGGCGGCGACGCCGTTGATGGTCGCGCTCACCACCGAGCGCAGGGCGGCCACCTCGGCCGGGTCCAGGCGCGGGTTGCGCAGCCGCCCCAGGAGCTCCACCTGCAGCGCCGACAGGGCGTCCACGTAGGGGTTGCGCAGCTCGATCGCCCGGGCGAGCGCGGGATGGTCCGAGAGCGGCCGCTCTCGACCGGTGACGAGTGCGAGCAGGCGGACCGACCTGGCGTGCTCCGCCTCGATCATCGCCCGGATCGTCGCGGACGCCGGCCCGGGCGCGAGGTCGGCGAACCGGCGGAAGGTGCCGATGTCCGCCTTGGCGAGCGACAGCTCGGCGTTGTCCAGCACCGACGCGAAGAAGGGCCAGCGACGGTAGACGTCGGCGAGGTGATCCACGACGGCGCGCCCGCCACGGGTCGTGACGGCCTCGAGGGCGGTGCCCAGGCCGTACCAGCCCGGCAGGTTGGCCCGCGCCTGCGACCAGGCGAACACCCACGGGATGGCCCGCAGCGACGCGAGCTCCTCGCCGGGGGCCCTGGGGGTGGCGCCCGTGGCGCCACCCGGCCGCGAGGATGGCCGCGACCCGAGCCCCAGGTCGGCGATGAGGTCGATCGGGGTTGCCGCGCGGAAGAACGCCGGGAACCCCGGCAGCTCCACCAGCGAGCGGTACGCCGCGCGCGAGCTGGCCGCCAGCTCGGCGAGCGTGGCCCGTCCCGCATCGGCCGCGGCCGCGACCGCCCGCTCGTGCTCGGGCGTGGAGCTGAGCAGCGCGGCGGCAGCGACCTGCTCGAGGTGGCGCAGCGCCACGGCCGCGTCGGCATAGTGGGCGGCGATGACCTCGCCCTGCTCGGTGAACTTGAGGCGGCCGCCCACCGAGCCGGGCGCCTGGGCCAGGATGGCGCGGTTCGCCGGCCCGCCGCCCCGCCCGATCGCGCCGCCCCGCCCGTGGAACAGCGTCAGGGTGACCCCGTGGCGTCGGGCGACCGCCACCAGCGCCTCCTGCGCCTGGTACAGGAGCCAGTTGGCCGCCAGGAACCCGCTCTCCTTGGACGAGTCCGAGTAGCCGAGCATCACCTCCTGGGTGTCCCCGCGCTGCCGCAGGTGCGCTCGGTAGGCCGGATCTGACAGCAGCGCGTCGAGCAGCGGCCCAGCCCCCTCGAGGGCCTCGGCGGACTCCAGGAGCGGGACGACGTCGAGCGTCGGGACGAGGGCGGGCAGATCTGCCAGCGTCGGCGCCGGGAGGCGGAACGGGCTCGGCACCGCGGCGCGCCGCGCCAGGTCCAGCACGCGGCGCACGTCGTCGGGGCTGGTCGTGAACGAGATGACGTACCGATGGCAGGCCTCGAGGCCGGCCCTGGCCTGGAGCCGCGCCATGGCCCGGAACGTCGCGAGGACCTCCTCGACCGTCACGCCGCCGGCAACCTCGGTGTCGGGCGGGGCATCGCGGTCCAGCGCGGCCACGGCGGCGCTGTGGACGTCCGCGTGCTGGCGGACCTCGAGCGAGGCGAGGTGGAACCCGAACGTCGCCAGCTGCCAGCGGAGGTCTGCGATCTCGCCCCAGGCCACCCGGCCGAGACCGTCGGCCACCAGAGCGTTGGCGATCACCGTCAGCTCGGCGTCGAACGCGGCCGGGTCCGCGTAGCCGCCCGAGCGCGGTGCCGTCTCGCCGGTGAGCGCGGCTCGCGTCCGGCGCAGGCGCTCGGCGATTGCCCCCATGCGCTGCCGGTAGGGCTCGTCGGGGAACCGCCCCCGCAGCTGCCGGACCGTTTCGGGCAGCTCCTCGGCATCGCGGGCGAGCTGACTTCCCAGCGCGCGATCGAGCCGGTCCGCCGGGACCCTTGCCGCGAGCATGCCCGTGAGCCGGGTGGCAATGGCTTCGTAGCCGCGCAGGAGGTGCTCGATCTGGAGGCGCGCGGCCTGGAGCGTCACCTCGGCCGTGACGCCCGGGTGGCCGTCGCGGTCCCCGCCGATCCACGAGCCAAAGCGGAGGATGGACGGGACCTCCGGGGGGCGCGTCCCGCTCCGGCCCGCGTCGGCGGCGAACGCCCCGGGCGCGACCGCGGTCCCCGGCGCCGGGTCGAGGGCCCGGTCGGCGGCACGGGCGAACCGCGGGACGATGGTGAACAGCACGTCGTCGAAGATGGCCAGCGCGGATCGGACTTCGTCGAGCGGTGACGGGCGCACGGTCCGCAGGGCCGCGGTGTGCCACAGGAGCGAGATCTCCTCCCGCAGCCGGGCGCGGACGTCGGCATCCTCGTCGGGGGTGATCAGCGGGTCGTCCAGCGTGTCGAGCAGGCGACGGACCCGCCGCTGGGCGTGGAGCAGGGTCCTCCGGCGCGCCTCGGTCGGGTGGGCGGTGAGCACCGAGTGGACAACCGTCCGGCCGAGCAGCGCGCGGACTTCCGCGGGATCGCGGTCCGCCCGGAGGACCCCCACCGCCTGGCGGAGCGATTCGTCGACGCCCCGGCCCCGGGCTCGGCGCGCCCGCGCGCGCAGCGTCCGGATCCGCTGCCGCTCCTCGGCCAGGTTGACGAGCTGGAAGTACAGCGTGAACGCCTTCGCCACCGCCGCCGCCTGCGCGGTGTCGAGCGCGGCGAGCTCGGCGGCGACTCGACCGCGCTCGGCCTCGTGGGCGTCCACCGAGAGCGGGTCGCCGCGGCGGAGGGCCACCATGCGGCGGCGCAGGCGCTCGACCGTGGCGAACAGGTCGGGGCCGGCCTGCTCCGCGATGACCTGGCCCAGGAGCGCGCCCAGCAGGCGGACCTCGCGGGCCATCGGGTCGCGCGCGCGTCCGAGCCCGGGACCCGGCGGCTCCGCGGCGGCAGCGGCGAAGCGGGCCTCCGGGACGCGCGAGTCGGTGGCCCGCGGGGGGCGGGTAGCTCGAGGCGGCACGTCGCACAGGATATGGCGCCCGGCCACGCGCTCCAGCGCCGGCTGGGTTACGGTTCGACTGCAAGGGCACCGACCCGCCACCGAGCCGCAACCGACGACGGTAGCGGCGGCGCCTAGGCTTGAGGCGCAATGGCAACCACCGCAGAGGACGCGAGCACGCCTGGCGGCACTCCGGACCCCGAGGGCCCGGCAGCCGCGATCCCGGTGGCGGCCGGCCTGCTGCACGGGCCGGTGCCGGTGCCGCCCGCAGCCCACCGGGACCCCGTCGCGGAGCTGCGGTTCCTCCACCAGATCCTCCGGCTGGCCACCACGGCCAGGACCTGGGAGGAGTTGCTCGAGACCGTCGTGGACGGCACCCGGGACGCCCTGCACGCCTCGGTGTCGAGCCTCTACCTCCTCGACCGGGATGGCGAGTACCTGACGCTCGCCGCGACCAACGGCCTCGACCGCCACCACATCGGCCGCGCCCGCGTACGGCTGGGGGAGGGGATCACCGGGCGCGTGGCCGCCAGCCGGGATCCCATCGCCATCGCCGACGTGCGCGCCGACGACCGCTTCCTGTGGGTCCGCGGGCTCGACCAGCGGCGCTTCGTGGCCTCCATGCTGTCGGTGCCCCTGACGTGGCGCGACCAGGTCGTCGGCGCGCTCAACGTCCAGACCGAGGTCCCGCGCAACTTCACCGGCGAGGACGTCGAGCAGCTGTCCGCGATCGCCGACCTGCTGGCGGGGATCGTCGAGAAGGGCCGCCTGCAGCGCGAGGCCGAAGCGCAGGTCGTGCAGCTCCAGGCGCTCGACCACGCTCGCTCGGAGCTGATCGCGCTGGTCACCCACGAGCTGCGGACGCCGCTGGCCGTGGTCCGCGCGTACACGGACCTGCTGTCCGAGGAGCCGCCGCTCGACGGCCGGATCTCGCGAGACCCCCGGCGGCGGGCGACCCGGGCTGCCTGGCACGCCGGGACGCTCGAGCAGGTCGAGCGCCTCGACCGGCTGGTGGATGCGATCCTCGAATCCGTGAGGGTGGTGCCTGACCAGCCGGCGGACCTCCAGACGCTCGACCTCCACGCCGCCGTCGGCGAGATGCTGGGCGACCTGGCACCGCTCCTGCACCGCCACGGGACGGCCCTCGGGGCCACGCGCCCGCTGTCGGTGCTCGCCGACCCGGCCAGGCTGCGCCAGGTGCTCGAGCACCTGCTCGAGAACGCCGTCAAGTACGCCCCGCCCGACACCCGGATCGTCATCGACTGGTCGCTCGTGGAGGGCGTCGCCCGCATCGGCGTGTCCGACGAGGGCCCCGGCATCCCGCCCGAGTGGCGAGAGAAGATCTTCGAGCCCTACGCTCGCCACGAGACGAGCACCGCGCGCGGGTCCGGCATCGGGCTCTACGCGGCTCGCCGGCTGGCCGAGTCGATGGGCGGTCGCCTGTGGTGCGAGCCGGCGATGTCGGGCGGGGCGATGTTCGTCCTCGCGCTGCCCGCCGCCGCCGCCCTCTGAGGAAGGAAGGAACCCCCGTGATCGGAACCCGGCCGCTGCGAATCCTCGTGGTGGACGACGACCCCGCGATGGTCGGTGCGATCACCGCCCTGGTGGGGACCGAGGGCCACCAGGTCATCACCGCGTACGACGGCCTGACGGCCGTGAAGCGCTTCCGCGAGGAGCGGCCGGACCTCGTCCTGCTCGACCTGGCGATGCCGGGGCCCGACGGGTTCACCGTCATCGGCCAGCTGCGCGCCTCGGGCAACGTGCCGGTCCTGGTGGTGTCCGGCGAGAGCGCCGAGGCGGCCAAGGTCAAGGCGCTGGGGATCGGCGCGGACGACTATCTCGTCAAGCCGTTCGGGAAGCAGGAACTGCTGGCGCGCATCGCGGCCGTCATGCGCCGCGTGGATCTCGCGGGGACCAGCCGCGGTTCCGGGGATGGCGCCCAGGGGCTGCTGACCGCCGGCTCGCTCACGCTCGAGCCCGCCCGCCACGAGGCGCGCGTCGGCGCGATCGCGCTGGGCCTGACGCCGACCGAGTTCCGGCTGCTCGAGGCGCTCGTCCGGGCGGGTGGCGATCTCGTGCCGCACCACCGTCTCGCGCGCGCCGGCTGGCCCGCGGAGCCCGATCCCGACCTGCTGTGGCTCAAGCCGCACCTGGCCCGGCTGCGCTCGAAGCTGGAGGCCGTCGCCGGCCCGCGCATCGTGGCGGTCCGCTCCGTGGGCTATCGCATCGAGGCTGACGAGCGCGCCTGACGCGCCGCGGCGGCCCCCGTTTCCGGAGCCGTCACCCCCGGGAATCGAGACGGCCCCGGGGCGTGACCGGGGCCGTGTCGATGTGGAGGTGCGGCGGCGGGCTAGGCGCTCGCCACCAGCGCGTGGCCGTGGGCGTCGTGCGCCTCGTTGGCGCAGCCGACCTTGCAGCCGCGGGCGTCGCGGCCGCCCATCGGGGCGAAGTGGTACCAGGCGGTGATGCCGTTGCTGGTGGTGTGCTCGAGGCGGCAGCCGCAGGCGGAGCAGGTCACGGGCCCGCCGATGGTGCGGCCGGAGATCCCATTCGTTTCGAAGACGGGGTACGTCACTGGGCGAGGTCCTTCCCGTTCTTGCCGGCCCGCTAGGTCGATCCCGTTCGAGCCGACCGTCGAGGTACCGGTTGAGCGGGGGCATCGTGCGCCCGGAGTGTGGAGGAGGCGGCACCGAGGGGGCGGCAGGGCGGTTACGTTTCGGTTGCGCCGGGTCGGGTGCGCCACGGCGGGCGCGGCGGGTGAACGGCTCGACGGCGCGGCTACGACGGGCGCGCGACCGCCGGCGGGTCCACGAGCACGCCGGACCGCCGAACCACCCAGCCCGCCGTGGTGCCCTGCAGCAGCAGGGTGATGAGCACGATGCCGTACACGCCGCCTGCGATCAGCTGGCGCTGCGGCAGATCCGCCGGCAGCGACAGGACCAGCGCCACCGCGATGGCGCCGCGCAGCCCCGCCCAGAACATCACGTGGAGATAGCCAGCGGGCACGGCCGCCCGGCCGCGGGGGGCGAGCAGCCGGCTCCCCGCGCCGATGAGCCCGTAGACCACGATCGCGCGCGCCGCGGAGATGCCGACGAAGCCGGCCGCGATGACCGGCACGGCCACCGCGAGCTGGGCCGGCGTGATCACCACGCCGATGAGCAGGAACACGACGGCCGTGAGCAGGAACGCCAGCGTCTCCCAGACCGTGTCCAGCGCCTCCGTCGTGCTGGCGGGGAGCGCGAACCGGCCGCCGGCGTTGCCGATGACGATGCCGGCCACGACCGTGGCGATGATGCCCGACATGTGGATCGAGTCGGCGACCAGGTAGGTCCCGTAGGCGGCGACGAGCGACACCATCACCTGCACCGTGTGGTCGCGGGCCAGGTGCATCGTGCGGACCGCCACGAGGCCGGAGACGGCGCCCAGCGCGGCGCTGACCGCGAGCTCCGCGACGAACCGCGCCACCGCGTCGAGCGGGGACACGGGCGTGGAGGCCGCGGCGAGCGCGATCGTGAACAGCACGACGCCGGTGCCGTCGTTGAGCAGGCTCTCCGCCTCCACGACGGTCCCGAGGGCCTTCGGCGCGTGGAGCTGCTTGAACACCGCGACGGTGGCGACCGGGTCAGTGGCGCACACGATGGCGCCGAGCACGAACGCGAGGCTGGCCTCCAGACCCGTGGCGGCGGTGACGACTGCCGCGACCAGGGCCGCCGTGATCACGACGCCGGGCACGGCCAGGATCGCGACCGAGGCGAATGACCGGCGCAGCTGGTCGAGGTCGATGTGGTACGCCGCCTCGAACACCAGGCCGGGGATGAACACCGCCAGGATCAGGTCCGGCGTGATCCGCGCGTCCGGGACCGGCTGGGCGACCGAGAGGGCGAACCCGGCCGCCACCAGCGCCACCGAGAACGGGATCGACAGGCGCTGGGTGACGAGCGCCACGCCGACCGCGATCGCCACGAGCGCCACGAACAGGCCGACGACAACCTCGCTGCCCACCGACCTCCTCCTCGTCCCTCTGCGCCGCCGAGCGTACCCGACCCGCGGCGCCCGGTCGCTGCCGATCGCGCGCTACGCTGTGGCGACAACCTAGCGGAGGATCGGATGGACCTCGGACTCGCCGGGCGGCGCGCCCTCGTGGGCGCCGGCGCCTCGGGCATCGGCAACGGCATCGCGACCGCGCTCGCAGGGGAGGGCGCCAGGGTGGCCCTCATCGGGCGGACGGTGGCACGGGTCGAGGCGGAGGCGTCCCGGCTGGGCGGCCTGCCCGTGGTCGAGGACCTGTCCACGCCGCAGGGGCCGGCGAACGCGGTCGCCACGGCGGTCGCGGGTCTCGGCGGGCTCGACCTGCTGGTGGCCTGCACCGGCGGGCCGCCCAGCGGCACCTTCGAGGCGCTCGACGAGGCGGCCTGGGAGGCGGCGATCAGCGGCACGCTGCAGTCGGTGCTGCGGCTGGTCCGGGCCGCGCTGCCCCACCTGCGCGGGGGCTCGGACCCGGCGATCCTGATCGTGCTCTCCTCGTCCGTCCGCGAGCCGATCCCGGCCCTGATGGCGTCCAATGTCCTGCGGCCGGGCCTGGCGGGGCTCGTCAAGGCGCTCACCGCGGAGATCGCGCCGGTCAGGATCAACGGCGTGGCGCCGGGCCGGATCGCCACCGAGCGGATCGCCTACCTCGATGGCATCCGCGCGAAGGCTGCGGGCGTGACCCCGGAGGAGATCGGCAGGCGCACGCAGGCGACGATCCCGCTGGGCCGCTACGGCGACATCGCGGAGATCGGCCGGGTGGGCGCGTTCCTGCTCTCGCCCGCGGCTTCGTTCGTCACCGGCGCGATCGTCCCCGTGGACGGCGGCATGGTGCGCGCCCTGCCGTAGCGCCGGGCCGGCCGTCGGGAACGCCTGGCGGAGCCCTGATGCAGAGTGTGCCTCATTGTGAGGTATGCTCCGGGCATGACGACACCCGCAACTTCCGATCCCGCGCCGGCCGCCGCGACCCGGGCGGAGCCCGCGGTCGAGATGGCCGACATCCTCAGCCAGGTCGTCCGGCGGCTCCATCGCCGGACGAGCGAGGCGCTCGCACCGCTGGGGCTCTCAAGGGCGCAGGCGAGGGTCGTCCGCCTCCTGGCCGACGGGCCGCTGCGGATGGCGGCCATCGCCGAGCGGCTCTCGGTCGTGCCCCGGACGGTCACCGATCTCGTGGACGACATCGAGGCGGCCGGGCTGGTCGAGCGGCGACCCGACCCGGGCGATCGGCGCTCGTCGTTCGTGGCGCTGACGGCGGACGGCCGGCGCCTGCTCGACCGGCTGGAGGAGGCCCGGCGGGAGAGCGCCGAGCAGGTCTTCGGGCAGCTCGATCCGGCAGACCGGACCCTGCTGCTCCGTCTCCTCGTCAACCTCGCCGGCGAGCCTGCCGGCGAGGCCGCCGGCGAGCCCGCGCCCGGGACGGGCCCCGGAGCGATCGAGGCGGCGCCGGCCCCAGCCGCGGGAGAGCGTGCGCGATGAGCATGATGGGCGGCTCGGGCATGGGCGGCTGGCACCTCATGCGCTCGTTCCGGCGCGACGAGTCCGTCCGCTCGCAGCGCCTGGCGCCCGGCCTGGTCCGCCGGATCGCGCGCTTCGCGGCACCGTACCGGCGCCTGCTCGTCGTGTTCCTCGTGCTGATCGTGATCGATGCCGCGGTCGGCGCCGCGAACCCGCTCGTCTACGCCGCGGTCATCGACCACGGCATCCTGCTCGGCGACTCGTCCCTCGTCGTCGAGCTCGCGCTGCTCCTGGTGCTGCTCGCGGCCTTTGACGCGGTCCTCTCGCTCGCCGAGCGCTGGATCTCGGCGCGGGTGGGCGAGGGGCTGATCTTCGACATGCGGACCCAGGTCTTCGCGCACTTCCAGCGCATGCCGGTGGCGTTCTTCACCAGGACCCAGACGGGTGCCCTCGTGAGCCGCCTCAACAGCGACGTCCTCGACGCCCAGAGCGCGTTCACGAACACGCTCTCGTCGGTCGTCGGCAACGCCATCACGGTCCTCGTGACGCTGATCGCGATGTTCTTCCTGAGCTGGCAGATCACGCTGCTCGCGCTCGCGCTGTTCCCGCTGTTCGTGCTGCCGGCGCGCTGGGTGGGCAGGCGGATCCAGGCCATCACGCGCGAGAGCTACAACCTCAACGCGGCCATGACCTCCACGATGACCGAGCGGTTCAACGTCGCCGGGGCGCTGCTGGTGCGGCTGTTCGGCCAGCCGCTCCGCGAGATCCGCAGCTTCGAGGCCAAGGCAGGGCGCGTGCGCGACATCGGCGTCACGCAGGCGATGTACACGGCGGTGTTCATGACCTCGCTGCTGCTTACGGCGTCGCTCGCGACCGCGCTCGTCTACGGCGTGGGCGGCGTGCTCGCGGTCCGGGGCGCCCTGCAGGTGGGCACGGTCGTGGCGCTCGCCGCGTACCTCAACCGGCTCTACGGACCGCTCATGTCGCTCTCCAACGCCCAGGTCAGCATCATGACCGCGCTCGTCTCGTTCGATCGGATCTTCGAGGTGCTCGACCTCAAGCCGCTGGTGGCGGAGAGGCCGGACGCGGTGGCCATCCCCCGGGGGCCGGCGAGCGTCGAGTTCGACCACGTCGACTTCAGCTATCCAACGGCGTCCGAGGTCTCGCTGGCGTCGCTGGAGTCGGTCGCGGTGCTCGACCAGGCGCCGTCGAGCCAGGTCCTCCACGACGTCTCGTTCACGGCGCGGCCAGGCGAGCTCGTCGCCCTCGTCGGGCCATCGGGCGCGGGCAAGACCACGATCAGCCATCTCGTGCCCCGCCTGTACGACGTCCGGGCCGGGGCCATCCGGATCAACGGCCTGGACACGAGGGACGCCACGTTCGACTCGCTGCGGGAGATGATCGGCGTCGTCACCCAGGACGCGCACCTGTTCCACGACACCATTCGGGCGAACCTTGCCTACGCGCGGCCCGACGCATCCGACGCCGAGCTCCTCGACGCGCTCCGGGCGGCCCAGATCCTGCCGTTCGTGCGGACCCTGCCCGATGGCCTCGACACCGTCGTCGGCGACCGCGGCTACCGGCTCTCGGGTGGCGAGAAGCAGCGGATCGCCATCGCCCGCCTGCTGCTCAAGGCGCCCGACATCGTCGTTCTCGACGAGGCGACCGCCCACCTCGACTCGGAGTCCGAGGTCGCCGTCCAGGAGGCCCTCCGGACCGCGCTCGCGGGGAGGACGTCGATCGTCATCGCCCACCGGCTCTCGACGATTCGCCAGGCGGACCAGATCCTCGTGGTCGCCGAGGGCCGGATCGTGGAGCGCGGCACCCACGCCGAGCTGCTCGCCGCCGGCGGGCTCTACGCCGAGCTCTACCAGACGCAGTTCGCCGTCCAGGCGACCGGCGGCGCGGACGCCGGAACGGCCCCGCTCGAGGCCACCGGCTGACGGGGCCCGGCGGCCCGCCGCCCGACACGCCGGCGACGGACGGCCCCGTCAGCCGCCGAGGAGCTCGGGCAGCACCGATCCGGCGGCGAGATGCCGGTCGAGGCCGGTCCGCCGCAGGACGTCGTCCAGGTCCGCCACGGTGCCGGGATCGGCCGGCATGCCCGGCGCGCGCACGGTGGCGTGCGCCAACGCCCCGCGCCGCTGGTAGACGAGCTTGCGGATCGGCAGGTTGAGCAGCGCCTGGTTCTCGAAGCGGATCAGGGTCGCGTAGCGGTCGAACACCGCGGCCGCACCGGACCGGTCGCCCGCGAGCCACCGGCGCACGATCGCCACCAGGACCTCGGGGAAGCCGAAGCCGGTCATCGTCCCGTGCGTCCCGCGCCGGAGCTCCTCGAGCAGCATCTGGCCGCCCAGCCCGCCGAGGACGACCAGGTCCGGCGAGCCGGTCACGAGGCGCCCGGCCTTCGGCGGGGTCGGCTCCTCCTCCAGCTTCACGACCCGGCAGGCGGGCGCCTCCGCCGCGAGCGCCAGCAGGAACTCGGCGGACATCGGCACCCCGGACGAGGCCGGATAGTCCTGGACCACGATCGGCAGGTCGGTCGCCTCGGCCACGGCCAGGTAGTGGCGGCGGAGCGCGGCGTCGGTCGGCCGCGCCAGCGGGGGCGGCGCCAGCATCACCGAGTGCGCCCCGGCGGCCTGCGCCTCGCGCGCGAACGCCACCGCGCGGTCCGTGGCGGCGTGGGACACCCCGACGCACACGGGGATCGCGCCGCCAGCCGCCTCGACCGTCGCCCCGAGCACCGCGGACCGCTCCGCGTCGCCCAGTCGTCCGGCCTCGCCCAGCACCCCGAGGATCGTGAGACCGTCCACGCCGGTGGCGCGCACGAAGCGCACGAGCCCAGGGATCGAGGCGGTGTCGGGCGAGCCGTCCGGGAGGAACGGGGTGGGCACGATGTTCCACACCCCACGCAGCGCCGCGATATCGCCCATCTCGCCTCCGTGCCCGCGTGGCCAACCCGACCGGGACGAGGCTACACGAGCGCGACGCGGCGCGAGGCGAGGGTGGGGGGGAAGGACCGGGCGCGGCCCCGCCACAGCCCGGTTGGCACCTTCCGGCCCCAGAAACCGGCCCGGCCCTTGACGCCCGTCCCGCAGGGCGGCATCATGCTCATGTAATCGATTGCCGGATCGTGGAGGATGATG
>JAJXTS010000065.1 GCA_021783595.1 Chloroflexota bacterium
GACGAGATCCGCGAGAAGATCGCCCTGTTCACGGACGTGGACGTGGAGGCGGTCATCCCGGCGCCCACCGCCAGCACCATCTACGAGGTGCCCCTCCAGTTCGAGGCCTTCGGCTTCGGCCGCCGGGTCGTGCGCGAGCTTGGCCTGGGCGACCCGGACGCCACGCCGGACCTCTCGTCCTGGCGCGCGCTCGTGGAGCGGATCAAGGCGCCCAAGCCCACGCTCGAGGTGGCGCTGGTGGGCAAGTACATCGAGCTGCCGGACGCGTACCTCTCGGTCATCGAGGCCCTCCGTCACGCCGCCTGGGCGCACGGCGTGGACGCCAAGGTCCGCTGGGTGGACAGCGAGAAGCTGGACGCCGAGACGGTCGAGGAGCTCCTCGACGGCGCGGCGGGCGTGCTGGTCCCCGGCGGGTTCGGCCACCGCGGCATCGAGGGCAAGGTGCTCGCCGCCCGCTGGGCGCGCACCCACGGCAAGCCGTACCTGGGCCTGTGCCTCGGCCTGCAGTGCGCGGTCATCGAGTTCGCGCGCGACGTCCTGGGCAGCCAGGACGTCAACTCCACCGAGTTCGACATGTTCACCGCGAACCCCGTCATCGACTTCATGCCCGACCAGCGCGAGGTGGAGGACAAGGGCGGCACGATGCGCCTGGGCCTCTACCCGGCGAAGCTGGCTCCGGGCTCCAAGGCCCGAGCCGTGTACGGGACCGAGGTCATCTACGAGCGGCACCGGCACCGCTTCGAGGTCAACAACCGGTACCGCGCGACGCTGGAGGGAGCCGGGATGGTCCTGTCCGGCACGTCGCCGGACGGGCGCCTGGTGGAGGTCGTCGAGCTGCGCGACCACCCGTGGTTCGTGGCCAGCCAGTTCCACCCCGAGTTCAAGTCCCGGCCGGAGCGCCCGCACCCGCTGTTCCACGGCTTCGTGGCCACGGCGCTCGCCCTCCGCAACGGCGCCGATCCGGTGCTGACGGCCGTGGGCCAGGGCCCCGGCGGTGACGACCGGGCGACGGAGTCGGCCTCCGCCTCCTAGCGCGCCGGGCCGCTCGCCCGTGCGGTGACTCGCCCGGGCCGGCCACCCTGCGCGGCCGCCGCGCAGGATGACGTTGACGCCGTGGCGCGGCGTCCATATGATTCGGACACCCCCACCGGCCGCGCGCGACGTTCCCGCGATTCCGCGCGAAGCACGGCCCGTGGCGCGCCCAACCCGACCGGGCCGCACCCGCGTCGCACGCACCCCCGAGGAAACCTCCTTCCATGCCGAACGGCCCCGACCAGCGCCCGAGCCGCAACCGCCGCTCCCGCCGCCGACCCCAGACGAGCCGCCTGCCCGTGACCGAGCAGGACGAGGTCGCCGAGATCGAGGCCGCGCGCGAACGGAACGACCTCGACTTCCGCGACCTGCGCGAGATGTCGGTGAAGGAGCTCCGGGAGATTGGCCGGGGCCTCGAGATCGACGCCAAGGTGGACCGCCCCGAGGACCTGGTGGACCTCATCCTCCAGGCCCAGACCGAGCGCGCCGGGCTGGACTACGCCTTCGGCATCCTCGACATCGTGGACGAGGGCTACGGCTTCATGCGCCGCCACGGCCTGCTGCCGAGCCCCGAGGACGTCTACGTCTCCTCGAGCCAGGTCCGCCGGTTCGGCCTCCGGATCGGCGACCGCGTCATCGGCGCGGTGCGGGCGCCGCGCGAGGGCGAGAAGTACTGGGGCCTCATCCGGGTTGACACCGTCAACGGCGTGGACACGGACACCGCCCGCCGCCGGCCGATCTTCCAGGACCTCACGCCGATCCACCCGATCGAGCTGATCAACCTGGAGTCGGATCCCAAGAACCTCTCCCAGCGCCTGGTCAACCTGGTCAACCCGATCGGCAAGGGCCAGCGCGCCCTCATCGTCTCGCCGCCCAAGGCCGGCAAGACGATGCTCCTCAAGAGCATCGCCAACGGGATCACCGCCAACTACCCGGACATCCTCCTGATGGTCGCCCTCATCGGCGAGCGGCCCGAGGAGGTCACGGACATGCGGCGGTCCGTCCACGGCGAGGTCATCAGCTCCACCTTCGACGAGCCCACCGAGAACCACACGCACGTCGCGGAGATGGCGCTCGAGATCGCCAAGCGCCAGGTGGAGACCGGGCGGGACGTCGTGATCCTGCTGGACTCCATCACCCGCCTCGCGCGCGCCTACAACCTCGCGCTCCCGCCCAGCGGCCGGACGCTGTCGGGCGGCATCGACCCGATCGCGCTGTACCCGCCCAAGCGGTTCTTCGGCGCGGCGCGGAAGATCGAGGAGGGCGGCTCGCTCACGATCATCGCCACGTGCCTGGTGGACACGGGGTCGCGCATGGACGACGTGATCTACGAGGAGTTCAAGGGCACCGGCAACTCGGAGCTCATCCTGGACCGCAAGCTCGCCGAGAAGCGGATCTTCCCCGCGATCGACGTCCAGCGGTCCGGCACCCGCCGCGAGGAGCTGCTCCTCGAGGAGGGGACCCTCAAGATGGTCTGGACCATGCGCCGGATGCTGTCCGCGGTCGGCTCCAACGAGGGGATCGAGCTGCTCCTCAACCGGATCGCCAAGACCGAGACCAACGCGCAGTTCCTGGGCACGCTGAACAAGCCGCTGGACTGACGCTCGCCACCGCGAGGGCGCGAGCGAGGCGCCCGCGACGGCGACGGCCAGGGCGCCGGAAGGGCCGGCGAACGGCCCCGCGACGGCCCTGTGACGGCCCCGTGACGGCTGCGCACGGCGGCAGGGCGGCCCTCCCGCCGGGCCGCGCGCCATCGCCCCGCCCCGGGCGCCATGCGACGCGCGGCGACCGCCATCGCGTGACGGCGGGTCGGTTAGGAATCGTTTATCGACCCCGCAGACGCTGCGATATTCACGTAGGTTCGGGCCCTATGGACTAGGTCAACAGTCCGTGTGGCACCCCCTTATCGAGGGTGCGCGGTTTGACCCGGCAAGGTGCGGTCTGTTACGGTCGGGCGATCGGAGCTGGTCGCAGGGACGCTTTCGGCGGCCAGAAAGCTTCGGTGCACGACCAGCACCCGAGGGGATCGGCGGCGGCAATTTTCGCCCCGCGTCAGGTCCTCGCTCAGGAGGCCGTATTGCAGAAGTCCACCGACGGCGTCGGTCGTCAGCCCGCCATTGCGCGCTCCGCCCGCCGCCTGTCCCAGATGTCCGGCATCCACCGCGTGCGAGCCACGCTGCTCGCGGCGCTGGGCCCCAGGCCCGGTCGCACTCCCGTCGCTCCCGTCGGCAGGCTGAGCGCAGCGCTCGCCTCCGCGGTCCGGCCGTTCGCCACGGCTGAGCGTGCCCTCCCGATCATCGTCGCGGCCCTGGTGGCCGTCGCCTCGCTCCTCACGCTCCTGCCCAGCAGCCCGGCCGGCTCGGTCGGCGCGGCCCAGGGCAGCGCCACGAGCCCCCGCCTGGCGATCAACGGCGGCGTGCGCTCGATCGACGCGAGCGCGGAACCCGGCGGCCTGGCGGCGGTTGGCCTCCAGACGGAGGTGCCGAGTTTCCAGCCCCTGACCCTGCCGGCGGCTGCAGCCCTGCCCGCGCCGAGTGACGCGCCCGCGCAGAGCCCCGGCGTCGTCACCCCGGACGGCACGCTGGTCACCGGCTACGCGCCCGACACGACGGTCGAGGACGGCTCGGCGCTGATCCAGATGTACCGCGTCAAGAAGGGCGACACGGTCTCCGGGATCGCCGCGCAGTTCCACGTCTCGTCGATGACCATCTGGTGGGCCAACAAGTCCGCCATGACGGCGATCACGGACCTCCACGTCGGCCAGCTCCTCAAGGTCCCGCCCGCCAACGGCCTGATCATCACGGTGGGCGCCTCGGACACGCTGGCCTCCATCGCGGCCAAGTACAAGGTGGCCGCCCAGAGCATCCTGGACCTCAACCAGCTGACCGACCCGACGCTCGTCGTCGGCCAGGTCCTGATCCTCCCTGGTGCCAAGGGCGCGCCCATCCCGACCCCGAAGCCGGTGGTCACGAAGGTCGCCTCCGCCACGACGCGCTCGTCGGGCAGCAGCTCGTCTACGCGCCAGTCCAGCGGCACGGTGGCGCGGGGCATCAGCGGCAGCTACTCCGGGGGCCGCCTGTCGTGGCCCGTCATCGGCGGCAACAACTACATCAGCCAGTACTACCACTACGGCCACTGGGCGATCGACATCGCCGCCGACTACGGCAGCACCGTGGTCGCGGCCGCGCCCGGGCAGGTGATCTTCGCCGGCTGGAAGAGCAACGGCGGCGGCTGGCAAGTGTGGATCAGCCACGGCGGTGACATGTACACCACCTACAACCACATGTCCGCGATCACGGTCGGCACCGGAGAGTCCGTCCGCCGCGGCGAGCAGGTGGGGCGGATCGGCCAGAGCGGCGACGCCACCGGCCCGCACCTCCACTTCGAGGTGTGGATCGGGCCCATCTGGGCCGGCGGCCAGCGGATGAACCCGCTCAACTACCTCTAGCCGCCCCCGCCCGATCCCGACGCCCCCGGTCCGCCGGGGGCGTTCTCGTTTCCCCGCCGAGCCCATGCGAGAATGCCACCCATGTTCCTCGATGAAGTCCGGATCGTCGTGCGCGCGGGCGCCGGCGGCGACGGTGCGTCCACCATGCGCCGGGAGGCCCACGTGCCCCGCGGAGGCCCGGACGGGGGCGACGGGGGCCGCGGCGGCTCGGTCTACCTGCGGGTGGACGCGGGCCAGACCACGCTGCGCGACTTCCGCTACAAGCACCACTTCGTGGCCACGCCGGGCGGCGCCGGGGAGCGCCAGAAGCGCCACGGCAAGGCGGGCGAGGACCTCTACCTGCTCGTGCCCCCGGGCACGGCCGTCGTTGACGAGGCCACGGGCGCCCTCATCGCCGACCTCGTTGCGGTGGGCCAGGAGGCGATGGTCGCGCGCGGCGGACGAGGCGGGCTGGGGAACGTGCACTTCGCGACCGCCATCCACCAGGCGCCGCGCCACGCCCAGCGCGGCGAGCCCGGCGAGGAGAACACGGTCCGCCTCGAGCTGCGGCTGATCGCCGACGTGGGTCTCGTGGGTCTGCCCAACGCGGGCAAGTCCACGCTGCTTGCCGCGCTCACGGCCGCTCGGCCCAAGATCGCGTCGTACCCGTTCACCACGCTGGAGCCGAACCTGGGGGTGCTGGACCTGGGCGTGGACGACGGGCGGCGCCCGACGATCGCCGACGTGCCGGGCCTGATCGAGGGCGCATCGGACGGCGCCGGCCTCGGTCACGCGTTCCTGCGCCACGTGGAGCGGACGCGCGTCCTGCTCCACGTCGTGGACGGCGCGGCGCGAGACCCGCAGTGGGACCACGACATCATCCGCGACGAGCTCGAGGCGCATGACCCGGGCCTGCTCGCCAAGCCGATGCTGGTCGTGTTCAACAAGATGGACCTGCCCGCCGCGCAGGCCGCGTGGCCCGAATTCGAGCGGGCGCAGCACGACGCCGGCCGCCAGGCGGTTGCCATCTCCGCGGACACCGGCGAGGGGCTGGACGCGCTCCGCGCGGCCGTGGGCGCCATGCTCCCCGACGCCGCCACGCTGGCCGAGCCGCCGGACCCGGCGGGCGTGGTCGTGCACCGGCTGGAGGCGGCTGGCGACGGCTTCACCATCGAGCGCGACGAGACGGGTTTCGTCGTGCGCGGCAAGCGCATCGAGCGGCTGGCCCTCCAGACCAACTTCGACAACGAGGAGTCGGCCGAGCGGTTCCAGAGGGAGCTCCTGCGGCTCGGGGTGGACGCGGCGCTGCGCAAGGCCAGGGTCCGCCCGGGCGACGACGTCCGCGTGGGCGAGGTGGCTCTGGCCTGGGATCCGCCCGAGGACGACGAGTGACCGACGACCCGGGCGGCGACGTCGCGCCCCCGGCGCCCGTGGTGCCGGGCTCGGTGGGCATCCTGGGCGGCACGTTCGATCCCGTCCACAACGGCCATCTCGCCATCGCGGAGGAGGCCCGTGAGGCGCTCGGGCTGGAGCGCGTGCTGTTCGTACCCGCCGCCTCGCCGCCCCACAAGCCGGGACGGCCGGTGACCCCGCCGGGGGACCGGCTCGCGATGGTCCGCCTCGCGGTCGCCGGCAACCCCGCCTTCGCCGCGTCAGACCTCGAGATCCGCCGCGGCGGCGCGTCCTACACCGTCGACACGCTGGAGGCGTTGCGTGCCGATGGCCTCGCGGAGCCGTGGCTGATCCTCTCGTCCGAGGCCCTGGCGCTGTTCCCGGAATGGCGCGAGCCGCGCCGGGTCCTGGCCCTCGCCCGGCTGGCCGTGGTGCCGCGCGGCGGCTTCGACCCGCTGGGGCCCGACTGGGTGGATCGCCACTTCCCGGGCGCCGTCGAGCGGGTGACGTTCCTGTCGGGGCCCCTGTTGCCCATCTCCGGTAGCGTTGTGCGGCGCAGGGCGCGAGCCGGCCGATCGGTCCGCTACCTCGTCCCGGACGCCGTCGCCGCCTATCTCGCCGAGCACCGCCTCTACTCCTGACCCCCAACCGGAGGATGCCGACCATCGTGACCGAACCCGCCGCTACCGCCCCCCGCCCGGACGGCCTGCCGCACCGCGACGCCGCCGCCCCGCCGACGAGCCTCGCGCCGCTGGACCTCGCGCGCCGGATCGTCGAGCTGGCGGAGGACAAGAAGGCCGCCGACATCGTCCTGCTCGACCTCGCCGACCTCACCTCGCTCGCCGACGCGTTCGTCATCTGCTCGGGCGGCTCCGAGCGCCAGATCGACGCGATCGCCGACGGCATCGCGGAGGGCCTCCGCGAGGAGGGCATCCGCCCGATCGGGCGGGAGGGCACGCCCGCGTCGCACTGGGTTCTCGTGGACTTCGGCGCGGTCGTGGTCCACGTGTTCACGCCGCCCGAGCGCGACTACTACAGCCTCGAGAAGCACTGGCAGCAGGCCCGCGTGGTCCTCCGGGTCCAGTAGCGGGCCGGCGGCAGGGGGGAGCCCCTCCCGGTTCTCGGGGTACCGATCGAGGCGGTACCGCTGGGCCATTCCTGGCCGCGACGCGGGCGCCTAGCATCTGCCGCAGGTCGTCAGCCGCCGGGGCTGGCGCCACCGGAGAAGCCCTGATGTCGGGCCTGCGAGATCGCTGCCCCAACTGCAGCCGGCGCCTCATCGTCACCCGGTTCGACGCCACGTTCCGTCTAGCCGACCGGACCGAGCGGCTGTGCTTCGGCATCCCCGGCGGCCTGTGCGAGGACTGTCACCAGCTGTACATCGACCCCGAGCTGATCGACCTGCTCGCCCTCGGCGATGGTCGCTGCGTGTTCGCGATCGAGAGCGACGCCGTGCTCCAGGAGTGGGCCTGGTCCTCCGCCGACTGAGCGGCCGCCAGCCCCTCGGGGCCGCATCACCGCCGCGACGTGCCGGCCCGGGCCGGGCTCGGGCCGCCGCCAGCTCCCCCGGGCGCGCGGGGCGAGACCCGCTCGGCGACCCACGCGATCCAGGCCATGCGGCGCTGGCCGTCCGTGCCCGCCCCGGCACCCGCGCGCTTCGCCATGCGGTCGAGGTCGAGCAGGCCGTCGAGGGCGGCCTCGAGCTCCGGCACCGTCCAGCGGGCCGACTGGTCAACGCGGTGCTGGGCCACGCCCGGGTTGCCGCCGACCATCCGCACGATCTCCGGCGGCCGCGCCCCAGCCGCCCGGGCGTCCGCCGCGATGAGCAGCTCGCGCAGGCGCCGGTGCACGAGGGTGACGATCACCGGCTCCGGCTGCGCCTCGAGCGCTTGGTCCAGGGCGGGGCCCGCGAACTCGGCCTGGCGGAGCGCCACGGCGTCGGTCAGCGCCCAGAGCGAGCTGGGGACGGTCTCGGGCACCAGTGCCTGGACGTCGTCCACGGTCACGGGCTCGGCGCCGCGGTACAGCGCGAGCTTCTCGAGCTCGCCCACGGCCATCGAGCTCACCTGGCTGCGGTCCACGTCGGTCTGCCCGACCCGCCCGCCGATCCGCTTCGCGATCTCCATGGCCGCATCCGGGCCCAGCCTGACCCCGATGGCGGCCGCCCGCCCGCCGATCCAGGCCGGCAGCTCGGACGCCGACGGCGCGCGGCAGGGGCGGACGGTCCCGCCGGCGCGCACGACCTCGTCGGCGAGGTCGAGGAGCGACTTGGGGCGCTTCCTGCCGCCGCTGCCGTCGAACTCGAGGAAGATCAGGGCGTTGCCGGGGGCGACGCTGGCGATCGCCCGGCCGAGGCCCTCGCGCGCCTCCCGGGACCGGACGAGCGGCGAGGGGTTCGCGACCACCGCCACCGTGCCGCCGCCGAACATCGGCGCCATCGCCACCCGCCCGGCGATGACGTCGGCGGTGACGGCCTTGCCTTCCTCCCGCCAGCGCTCCGGCAGGGCGCCGGTGTCGCGGGCCAGCTCCTCGGCGACGGACGCCACGACGCGGTCCATCGTCCACTCGTCGTCGCCCCACAGGTAGAGGACCTGCGGCCGGTCGGCAGTGCTCATGCGGGCCGGCGCGCCGCCTCCGCGGCCGCCTCTCGCAGGGCGCGCCGGGACCAGCGCAGGCGGCGCACCTCGCGAGGCGCGACCCCCGCCAGCGCGCACACGGCTCGCTCCAGGTCACGGGAACGCGCGTCAACCAGCGCCGCGACGTCGTCGTCCCAGCCGGGGCCGGTGGGACCGCCGCCCCGGGGCCGGACGTGCTCGCCCGGCCCGGTGGGATAGCGGCGACGCCACGAGGCGAACCGCTCGTCCATCGATTCGAGCCGCTGCCCGGCGCGCTTGTCCGCGTAGGCGACGAGGCGCGCCTCGAGGGGCGCGGCCGCCAGACGGGCCGCGAGGGCGTCGTCGGCGAGGTGGGTCACCGGGTGGTCCCTGACCAGAGGCGCGAGCCCGGCCAGGCCGTGTGCCTCGAGCCAGGCCGCCGAGCCCTCCGCGTGCCGGACGCCGCCGCCCGTGCCGGCCCGGGGCAGCTTGTCCACGTCGTGCAGCAGCGCGGCCGCCTCGGTGGCCGCCCGGTCCACGGGCGTGCCCTGCGCCTCGACGCGCGCGGCGAGCCAGCCGGCCACGTCGGCCACGGCGCACGCGTGGCGCAGGAACCAGTCGGGCGGCTCCAGCGAGAGCAGCAGCCGGGCAGCCTCTCGCCGCCCCGGGACAGTCATGCCCCCGATCGTAGCCGGTGCGCGGCGTCGCGGCGGCCCGGCGCGCCCCCGACACGCGAATGTCCACGCCGCCCGGGAGCAGGTCCGCCTCGAGGCGCCCGGCGAGGTCGGTGCGGTAGACGCGCGACCCGGCCTCCCGCAGGCGCGCGAGCGTGGACGGGGCGGGGTGGCCGTAGTCGTTCCCGGCCCCGACCGAGACCAGCGCGGTTGCCGGCCGGGCCATCGCGAGCAGGGCGGCCGACGTGGCCGTGGCGCTGCCGTGGTGGGCGACCTTGAGCAGGTCGAGGCGAGGCAGGCCCTGAGCCACCAGCGCCGGGTCCACGTCGTCCTCCGCATCGCCCATCAGCAGGAACCTGCGCCCGGCGGCCTCGCCCAGCAGCACGATCGACGTGTCGTTGATGGCCCGTCCGGTCGCCCCCGGCGCCGCGGGCACCGTGCCGGGCTCCGGCCAGCGCACCTCGAGCGAGACGTCACCGAGTCGCAGGCGCGTGCCGGCGGCCAGCGTCGCCCGCGGCGGGCCGTCCGCGAGGGCAGCCTCCCAGGCGGCCCACCCGGGTCCGCCGCCTCGCATGCCCGGCTCGAACACGCGTCCGACGCGATACCGCCCGAGCACGCGCGCGAGGCCGCCGACGTGATCCTCGTGCGGGTGGGTCAGCACCACGACGTCCAGGCGCCGGTCCCAGGGCGGCACCACGGCGTCGAGCTCCGCGATGACGCGGTCCGGGTCAGGCCCGCCGTCCACCAGCATGCGAGCGCCGTCGCGGCTCTCCACGAGGATGGCGTCGCCCTGGCCCACGTCGAGGATGACGATCCGGTCCGGGCGGCCAACCGTGTCGGCCGCGGCGAGGACGGTGACGCCGACCGCGATGGCGGCGACGGCCAGCGCCAGGCGCTCGAGCCGACCGACCGCGTGGGTGGCGTCCCGTCGTCGGCCGGTCCGCGCCTGTGCTCTCGCGGCCGCGGAACCGGCCGCGGCCGCCGGCGTCCGTGTTGGCAGCAGCGCCCCCTTTAGGCGGGCCCGCCAGCGCACCGCCGCCAGGATCCCCGCGACGAGCCCGGCCGAGGCGATCGCGGCCGGCACGGTGGCCCCGGGCGGCAGCGTGACCGCGGCGAACGGCAGGCTGGCGGCGAGCCGAACGATCGCCACCATGACGTGGAGCAGCAGCCAGCCGGGCAGGCCGGCCGCGATCCCGACGACGGGCGGCGCTCCGAGCTGGACGAGCCACCCGCCGGCCAGCGCAAGCGCCCCGCCCGCCATCGACGCCGGCACGATCGGCACCACGGCCAGGTTCACGGCCGGGGCCACCAGCGACAGCCGGCCGAAGGTCGCCAGGACGTCCGGCAGGGTTGCCGCCTGGGCCGCGAGCGTGATGCCGAGCCCCTCGGCGAGCCAGCCCGGGAGCCGCCCGCCCCACAGCCCGCCGAGCCACCGGCCGAGCGGCGTGGCCCACGCGAGGAGCCCCGCCGTGGCGAGCACCGACAGGCGGAACCCGGCGTCGCCGACGAGGTCCGGCGCCGCGAGCAGCATGCCCGCCGCGGCCAGGGCGAGCGCCGCCGACGCCCGCACCGCGCGGCCGGAGCCATGCGCCGCGAGCACGACCCCTGCCATGACCGCCGCCCGCACCACCGATGCCGACGCGCCTGCAGCCACGACGTAGGCGAGCACCACGGCGCCGGTCGTCAGCCCGACGGCGCGCCGGGAGCGGCCGCGCAGCAGCATTCCGACCAGCGCCGCCACGATCGCGATGTTCCAGCCCGAGATCGCGACCACGTGGCTCACGCCCGCCGTCGCGAAGTCCGCGGCGAGCTGGCGGTCCACCCGCTCCCGGAGACCGATGAGGATCCCTGCGGCGAGCCCTGCCTCGGGCTCGGGCAGGGCGAGGCGCAGCGCGTCGCCCGCCCCGTCGCGGACCGCCTGGACCGACGGCCATGGCGGGGCGCGCACCAGCCGCACGGACGTCGCCCTGAGCGTTCCCGCCGCGCCCGTCCGCAACAGGTACTCCCCGTACGGGTCGCCGTCCGGCGGCGGCTGCAGGCGCCCGCCCACCTCGATCGCCGCGCCGGCCACGACGGTCGGGTAGATGGGCAGCGTCGCGGCCACCACCACCGGGGCGCCGTCCGTCCGGAGCGCGAGGCGGACCAGCTGCGCGCCGTCCTTGGGCGTGCCCACGGAGACCACGTCGGCCGTCCAGGGTGACGCTCCGGCCGCGGCCAACGGCGGCAGGGAGTCCCCGACGGGCACCGCCGCGACGCGGAGCCCGATCAGCACCGCGCCCACGCCAGCAGCCGTCGCCGCCCGGCGGAGGCCAGCCGCCCGGCCCGTGCCGCGCAACAGCCCGAGGGCGATCAGCAGGAGCCCGGCGACGATCGCCGGCGCGGGCGGGAGGCCGGCCATCCGACCGGCCGCGCCCGCCGCGACGCCGACGGCGAGCCACGCCGACCGGGGCATGCGGGCCCGGCCCATCAGCCGCCGACCGTCACGAGCCCGCGGATCTTGGCGAGCGTCGCCGCGCCGACGGCCTTCTTGGCAGCCAGGTCGTCAACGGAGGCGTACGGCCGCCCAGCGATGATCTTGGCCGCGGTCGCCGGCCCGACGCCCGGCAGGGCATCCAGCTGCTCGGCGGTGGCGCGGTTCACGTCCACGAGGCCGCCCGGGGAGGACGCGGTGCCAGAGCTCTCGGATCCCGCGCCGGCTGGGCTGGCGGGTCCGTTGCCCCCGGCGACGGCCGACCCGGCCGTGTCGCGGTCCGGCACGACGACCTTCTCCCCGTCAGTGAGAGGGGCGGCGAGGTTCAGCGCCCGGTTGGCCGAGGTCACGTCCACGCGGGGCCCGTAGCCGCCGGCCGCCTCGATGGCGTCGCCCACGCGGGCGCCGGCCGGGAGCCGGTACACGCCGGGGCGCGCCACGGCCCCGCTCACCTCGACGACGAACTGGAGCGAGGACGGGGCTGGGTCCCCGAGCCCGGACCCCCCCTTGCCCGCGAACCCAGCCTCAGTCG
>JAJXTS010000066.1 GCA_021783595.1 Chloroflexota bacterium
GTCCTCGGCGTCGGCCCGGACGGGCACGTGCTGTCGGTGTTCCCGGGCTCGGCCGTCTTCGCGTCGCCCGCCTGGGTCGAGCCCGTGGCGGCGCCGACGCACGTCGAGCCGCACGTCCCGCGCGTCACGCTCCACCCGAGACTGCTCGCGGCCGCGCGTTCGGTGCTGGTGGTGACGTCCGGGGCCGCCAAGGCCGACGTGCTCGCGCGGGCCTGGGCCGGCGGCGACCCGCGGGAGCTCCCCGTGCGGACGACGCTCGCCGGCAACGCGACCTGGCTGCTGGACGAGGCCGCGGCCGCGCGCCTCCGGTAGGCGGGAGCGCCCCGTATGCTGGGCCGATGACCGGACCCGCGCCCGACTGGCCGCCCGCCGATCGCACTGGGACCGGGCCGGACCCGAGCGCCGGGGCCGCGGAGCCTGGCGCCGGCGCCCCGCCGCCGGCCGGGCCCAGGCTCTCGTCCCCCGCGATCCTGCTCGTCCTCGCCGCGGTCTTCCCCGGGCTCCCCCACCTGCTCCGCGGCCGGCGAGGCTGGGCCGCGCTGCTGGCGCTGCCCGTCCTGCTGCCGCTGCTCGCGGTCGCCCTGCTCGCGCTCGCCACCGGCGGCACCTCGCTCGCGGCTCGCCTGGTGGACCCGACCGTGCTCACGGCGCTGCTCGGCGCCGAGGTGCTGCTCCTGGCCTGGCGGCTGTTCGCCGTGGGGGCGGTCCTCGTGCTCGCGCCCGTGCGGCGCACGGCCCCGACCCTCGTCGCGGCGGCCCTGGCCGTCGCGATCGTGGCGGCGCCGCAACTCGTCGCGGCGGGCCTGACCGCTGACGCGCGCGACGCGGCAGCCTCGGTCTTCGCGCCCGTCAGCGAGGGCGGTGCGTGGGTGCCGAGCGCGACGCCGCCTGCCGCGGCCTCCAACGACCCGAACTTCGGCGCGGGCGCGGCCTCGCCGTCGGCTGCCGCCTCGAGCGGCGCGCCCTCCACGGCCCCGGCCCCCTCGCCGTCCGAGGCCGTCCCGCGCGTCAACGTGCTGCTCATCGGGGTGGACGCCGGCGTCGGCCGCACCACGTTCCTGACCGATTCGCTGATCGTCGCCTCGCTCGACCCGGTGGCCAAGACCGTGTCGATGGCCTCGATCGCGCGCGACACGGTGGACGTGCCGCTCCCCGACGGACGCGTCTTCAGGCCCAAGATCAACAGCCTCGTGGCGTATGCCTCGATGCACGGGGACAGCTTCCCCGGCGCCAGGGACGGCGAGTCGGTGCTGGCCGCGGCGATCGGCACGCTCCTCGGGATCAAGATCGACCTGTGGGCCGAGGTCAACCTGGGCGGCTTCGCCCGGCTGGTGGACTCCGTGGGCGGGATCAGCATCAGGGTGACCAGCGCCTTCTGCGACGGCCGCTACAGGGAGTACGGCGTGGACGGGTTCCAGATCTCGCCGGGCTGGTGGCACATGAACGGCGATCAGGCGCTCGCCTACGCGCGGGTGCGCAAGGCCGCGGGCGAGAGCGACTTCACGCGCGCGGCGCGCCAGCAGGAGATCATCGGCGCCCTGCGCGATCGGATCGTCCGCGGCGGCCTGCTCAACGACCCGGCCCGGTTCCTGGCATCGCTCGGGCAGACGGTGCGGACGAACATCGACCCCGCGCTCATCGCCGACTGGATCGACGCGGCCACGCAGGTCGGCCGCGCCGACGTGTTCCGGATCGTGGTGGACCACCCGTACGTGGCGGCCGGCTACGACGTCCGGGGGTCGATCCAGATCCCGGACATCCCGGCGATCCGGGCGATGGCCGCCCGCCTGTTCCCGCCCGCCGGGACCCGTCCGGCGGGGTTCGACACGATGCCCTCCAACGGCACCGGCGCGACGAGGTCCGCATCCTCCTCGGCGAGCTGCGGCACGGCGCCCACGCCGAGGCCGACGCCCAAGGCCACCGCGACCCCGACGCCCACCCCGTCGCCGACGCCCAGCGACGTGGCCACGGCCCCGCCGAGCGAGTCCCCGGCATCGAGCGAGGGCGCGACGCCGGCACCGACGCCGGTCGCGGGCAGCGCCGCCCCGTAAGGACGCGGGCGAGGCCTCGCCGAGCGGGCGCGCGGAGCGGCCGCGCCCCGACATCTAGCCGCCGCCCGGCCGCCGGCCCGCCTCGCGCGCCGCGCCGTAGGCCGCCAGCGCCCGCGCCCTGGCCTCCGCGTGGTCCACGATCGGCGCCGGGTAGTCCCGGCCGACCAGGCAGCCGCACGCCGCCTGGGCTTCCTCGTCCATGGCCCACGGGTCGTGGACGTGCGCCGCGGGGACGCCGGCCAGCTCCGGCACCCAGCGCCGGACGTACGCCCCGTCGGGGTCGAACCGGCGGCCCTGCAGCACCGGGTTGAAGACGCGGAAGAACGGCTGCGGGTCGGTGCCCGTGCTGGCCGTCCACTGCCAGCCGCCGTTGTTGCTCGCCACGTCGCCGTCCACGAGGTGGCGCATGAAGGTCGCCTCGCCGAGCTCTCGCGCGAGCAGGAGGTGCTTGGCCAGGAACGACGCCGCGATCATCCGAGCGCGGTTGGGCAGGAACCCGGTCGCGCGCAACTGGCGCATCGCCGCGTCCACCACCGGGTAGCCGGTGCGGCCCCCGGCCCACGCCTCGAGCGCGTCGGGGTCGTGGCGCGTCTCGAGCCCGGCGAGCGCGGCCAGGTACGGCTCGCGGAGCAGGCGCGGGTGGTGCCACAGCACGTGGGCGTAGAACTCGCGCCAGGCCATCTCGGCGCGGAACACGCGGCGGCCGTCGCCCGGCCCCGCCGCCCGCTCCACCACCTCGACCGGCGACAGCAGTCCCCAGCGCAGGTCCTGCGAGAGGCGGGACGTGGCGTCCAGGTCAAGCCGGTCGCGCGCCGCCGCGTAGCCGTCCACCGGAGCGCCGCCCGCGGCGTCCGGCCGCAGCCAGGCGTCCAGACGCTGGCGCGCCGCAGCCTCACCGGGCGCGGGCATCAGCGCCGGGTCGGCGGACGGCCGCCCGAGGTCCGGGATCGGGTCGCCCGGACCCGGCAGGCCGGGGATGCGGTCCGGCGCGGGCAGCGGGCGCCGTCGCGGCGCCGCGTCCCAGGCGCGGCGGAACGCGCCGTACACGCCGAACGGCCGCCCGTCGGCGGTGGCGAGCGCGTCCGGCTCGTGGACGTACAGGCCGGGCCACGTTCGGAGGCCGATCCCGGCCCCGGCCAGCCCGTCCGCCACGGCGCGGTCGCGCCGGCGCCCGTACGGGGCCGCGTCCCGCGTTGCGTGGACGTCGGCCACGCCCAGGTTCGCGGCGAGCGCGGGCAGCACCTCGGCCGGGCGCCCGCGCAGGATCCGCAGGGGGGCCCCGCGGTCGGCCAGCGCCCGGGCCAGCTCGAGGAGGCTCTCGCGCATGAACCACGCCCGGTTGGCGGACGCCCAGCGGCCGGCCAGCAGCTGCTCGTCGATCACGAACACCGGGACCACGACGTCCGCGGCGGCGAGCGCAGCATGCAGCGCCGGGTGGTCGTGGAGGCGGAGGTCGCGACGGAACCACACGATCGCGGTGGCGGTCACGCCCGACCCCCGCTCCCCGGACCGGGGCGGACGGCCGCGGGGGCCGGGCGGGATGGGCGCGCCAAGGCCGTTCCCCCTACCCCGCCGTGCCGACCGAGATCAGCGTGATCGCCACCGCCGTGAGCACGATGCCCACCACGTGGCCGCGCGTCACCCGCTCGCGCAGCAGGGTGAGGGCCAGCACGACGGTGACCACCGGGTAGAGCGAGGCCAGGACCGTGGCCACCGCCAGCGCGCCCGCCTGCGCCGCCGCGATGAACGCGACGTTGCCCGTCATGTCCAGCACCCCCACGACCGCCAGCCGGCCGACGTCCGAGCGGCGCATCCGCCACGGCTGCCGCCAGGCGACGATCAGCGTCAGGAGGATCACGGTCTGGACGGCCCGCAGCACCACCAGCGGACCGAACTGCCCGGCGCCCGAGAGCTGCCCGATGCAGATGTTGAACCCGCCGATCGCGATCCCGGCCAGGAGCGCCCACTCGACGCCCGAAGGCCGGTCCGTCCGGTGGCCGGGCACCCGCGTGACGAGCACCACCGACACGAGCGCGACCGCGATGCCGACCACCGTGGCCGCGTCCGGCACCCCCTGGGTCGCGAACCCGACGACGACCGGCACGGCCGCCCCGACCACGCCCGCGGTGGGCGAGACCACGCCCATCCGCCCCACCGCGAGCCCGTGGTACAGCAGGGTCATGCCCGCCACGCCGCACACGCCGGCGGCTGCCGACCAGAGGATGTCCGGGCCGGACGGCACCGGCTCGCCGCGGGCCAGGGCGATGGCGAGGGCGGCCACCATGCCGACGACCTGCGACGTGGCGACGACGCCGAGCAGCGGCACGCGGCGGCTGATCAGCCCCCCGCCGAAGTCGCCGGTGCCCCAGGCGAGCGCGGCGGCCAGCCCCAGGAAGACGGTGGCGAGGCCCGCGTCGATCTCAAGAATCGGCCGCCCCCTCGGGTCCCGCGAGCGTGATGACCTGGTCCGCGAGCCCGTCGAAACGGTCCGACGCGGTCAGGTACACCACCTGGAAGTCCGCGGCCAGTTCGCGGAGCACCGCCAGGGCGCGCCTCGAGCGGTCGTCGTCGAGCGAGACCAGCGGGTCGTCCAGCAGCAGCGGGGGCCGCCGGTCGCCCGTCACGAGCCGGACGAGCGCGAGGCGCGCGGCCAGGTACACGGCGTCGAGGGTGCCGCGGGACAGGGCCGTCACCGGCACCCAGTCGCCACGCTCCGCCGACCGGACGTCGAACCCGAGGCCGCCGTCGTCGATGCGGACCTCGCGGTAGCGGCCGCCCGTGACGCGGGCGAGGTCACCGACCATGCGCCGCTCGATGAAGCGCGTGGCGCGGGCCATCGTCGCCCGCTCGGCGGCGTCGAGCTCGGCGAGGGTGCGGGTGAGGATCCTCTCCCCCCGTCGGAGCCTGGCGAGATCGGCCCGCCACGTCGCGAGGCGCTCGGCGAGCCCGGCGACGTCCTCCGCGTTGACGGGGTTCTGCTCCACGCGCGCCCTGGCCGCGGCCTCGTCGTCGCGCGCCCGGTCGGCGACGGCCACGGCGTCGCGGAGCTCGACCTCGAGCCGCTCGCGCGCCCGGGGCTCCCTGGCGATGGGCCCGAGCGCCGTGAGGGCCGCCTCGGCGGCCTCGGCCTCCGCCGCGGCGCTGTCTCGCTTGGCTGGGAGCGCGTCCGGCCGCTCGCTGCCCACGAGGTCCGCGAGGCGGGCGAGGCCGGCGTCGATACGGCCGACGTGCGCGGTCTCGGCCGCGAGCCGCTCCTCCGCCTCCGCCGTGCCGGGCAGGCCCAGGCTGGCCAGCACCCCGTCGCGCTCGATGCGCCCGAGCCGGAGCTCCTCCTCCCAGTCGGACCGACCCCGCAGCCGACGGGCCACCTCCTCGTCGCGCATCTGGCGGGTGGCGCGGTCAGCGTCACGGGCCCGGATGGCCGACGTGTGCAGCGCGAGGCCAACCGCGGCGACGATCACGCCCAGCGCCCCGCCGAGCGCGCCGGCGCTGACGGCCCCGGCCGCCGCGAGCGCGAGGCCGACCGCCACGAGCAGCAGGCCGGCGCGCGACCTCGGTCGCCATCGCGTCTCGGGACCCAGGTCGAAGTCCACGTGGACCTCGTCGGCGAGCAGCCGCTCGAGCGTGGCGATCCGGTCGTCGAGCGAGCGCAGGCGCTCCACCGCTGGGCGAAGATCCCGCACGGGCGTCGGCGACGGGTGGGTAGCCTCAAGCTCGGCCAGCTCGTCGCGCAGGGCGACAGCCTCCGCGTAGCGCTCGTGGCGCGCCCGGGCGTCATCGAGCTGGGCGCGGAGACGCTCCGCCTGGCGGGCCGTCTCGAGCTGTGCCCGGCGCTGCGCGAGCGCGGCCTCGGCGTCGGCGCGGCGCTCCCGGGCGGCGGCGTGCGCCTCTCGGTCCTGCTCGAGCCGTGCCAGCCCCTCCTCGCCGATGGCCAGCCGCCGCTCCGCGTCCGCCACGGCGTCGGCGGCCGTGCCCAGCCGGCCGGGGCCGCCGTTCCGGGGCGCCAGGTCCGCGATGGCCTCCCCGAGCCTTCGCCGTGCCCGCGCCGTGCCCCGGTCCGCCCCGCTGATCGTGGCGGAAAGCCGCTCGCGGAGGGCCTGCTCGTCCCGCTCGAGGTCGGCGAGCTCCGCCTGCCGCACCGACGCGGTGGACCGCAGGAACCCCTCGGTGGGCAGGCCCGAGAGGTCCGCCAGCGCCTGCTCCGCGCGGGCCGGGTCCGCCACGGCCTGCCCGTCGAGCTCGAGCAGGGTGCTGCCCGAGGGCCCGGCGAACACCTTGGCGAGCCGACCCGTGTGGCCGAGCCCCTCATCGTCCTCCCAGCTGAACGACATCGCCACGGCGGGCGACTCGTCCGGCGCGGCGTCCCAGCTGCGCAGGCCGTCGAGGTCTGGCGCGGTGCTGGTGGCCGACCGGGTGAGGCCGAGCTCGAGCGCGCGCAGCAGCGTTGACTTGCCGGACTCGTTGGGGCCCCGGACCACGGTGAGGCCGGGCGCGAGCGTCCACGCCGAATCGCGGTGGCGCCCCACGTTGCGCAGCGAGAGGCTGGTGATCCTCACAGCGCGACCCCCTCGCCGGCCAGCAGGCGACGCCCCATCCGGAGGACCTCGCGCAGCTCCGCGGCCTCGTCGTGCGCCTCGGCCGCGCCCGACGCCTCGAGGTCCGCGATGCGGCCCTCGATGTTGCGGATGAACGCCCCGAGGATGGTCTCGGGCGGCGGGAGGGCGCCCGCGGTGAGCGGGGGGCGGCTTCGGTCGTCCAGGCGCGTGCGGAGGAACCGCCCCCGCACCGCGTCCTCGGCCGCCGCGAGGTCCAGCACCAGGTCGTCCGGCCGCTCGCCCGCCAGGCGCACGTCAAGGACCAGCTCCGGGTCGGCAGCCGCCAGCAGGCGCGCCACGAGGTCCTCCTGCGAGGCCAGCTCGGCGACGTCCGCCTCGAGGACGCCGTGGCGGGCCGTGCCCACCGCACGCCGCTCGAGCCGAACCGACTTGCCGTCCGGGGGGCGGTCGTCGAGCGCCACCAGCGTGACCGTGCCGGGTCCGTCATGCCCGAGCGCCACCGGCTCCGGCGAGCCGGGCACCGCCCAGGCCGTGGCGCCGGCGCGCCCGCTCGACGCCGTCGGCTCGCCGCCGAGGGCAGCGTAGTCGAGGCCGCTGGCCTCGAGCGACGTCTCGCGCACGTCGCCCGGGCCGTCGCCCGGCACGGCGTGGAGCAGGCCGACGCGCCACGGGGCGGGAGGCACGGCAGCGTCTGCGGGGCTCGCGAACGGCCCGGACGACGGGCGGGCCGGGTCCGCGGGACCCACGACGAGCACGCCGAGCGCCTCGAGGTGGACCCACGGCGCGGCTGGCGTGAGCACCGTGAGCATGCCGTCGCCCACCAGCCCGGGCAGATCGTGGGAGCGGTAGACCGAGGCGCGCGTGTAGGGGTCGTGGTCCCCGGGCACCGCCACGGTCCGGATGCCGGCGGCGGCCAGCCGCGCGAGCTCGGCCGCGGCGTGTTCGACGGTCCGCCGCGACGCCGTGTTGGCGTCGAACAGGTCGCCCGCCACCAGGACGAGGTCCACGCCCTCGGCCAGCGCCAGGTCAACGGCGGCACTGAACGCGGCGTGCTGCCGCTCGCGCATGGCAGCCCCCGCCTCGCCCAGGTCCTCGTGCCGCGCCCCAAGGCGGACGTCCGCGGTGTGCAGCAGCCGGAGCATGCGCCTCGAGCCCTCCCTCTCCACCGTACCAGCCCCCGCCACGGGACCGGCGTCGTCGCGCGAGACGGGCCGACCGGGCCCCGCGTGCGGCCGTCCTCGCCTTCCCGGCCTGCCAGCCGCACGGGACGGCCGGCGAGCGCGAGATCGGGCCGGTGGTTGCCAGCGGGACCCGGCTGCGAGCCGGGCGCCCCCATCGCTCCCGGCCGCCCGCCGAATCTCGACCGCCATTGTGACAGGTTGCCCGTCGGGCCCTCTGCGCGGTCGGGAGGGGACCTCGCCCGGGCGCGCGCGCCGCGAGCCGTTGCGCCGCGCCCGGCGCCTGCTGCCAGCCGGGCTCCGTCGCCCGAGGCTGCAACGAAGCCTTAACGCCTCCGCCGGGCAGCCCCGGTGTACGTTGGGGTCTCCACCACCGGTGCGCCCCGTCTTGGAGTCAGCTCGGATCCGTGGGCCGTGGACCGGCTGACTCCCCGCCGGCTGCAGCGTCTCCGGATTCCTCCCAGGCGGCACGCACCCCGCAGCCCCCGCGCCCGGGAGGAGCTTGTCGCGTGATGTACGCCGATCGGACCATGACCTGCGTCGATTGCGGCGTGGAGTTCATCCACTCCGCCGCCGACCAGGAGTACTACGCTCAGAAGGGGTTCACGTCCGAGCCCAAACGCTGTGCCTCCTGCCGTGCCTACCGCCGGGCGACGCGCGACACCACGGGCGGCGATCGGGCCTCCGGCAGCCCGCGCGGGTACGAGCGCGCCGACGAGCACGCGCCGCGCGAGTACTTCGTGGCCATCTGCACCGGCTGCGGCAACCAGGCCCAGGTGCCCTTCAAGCCGCGCATGGACAAGCCCGTCTACTGCAGCGACTGCTACCGGCAGATCAGGCCGGACTGAGCGGCCGGTCCGCGCGGCGCGTGCCCGGGCCGACCCCGCAGGCTCCCCGGCCCTAGGCCCGAAACGCCTCGCCACGGCGGAAGCGCTCGCGCCGCCGACCCCGCCAGACCGTGACCCGGCCGGAGCCGTGGACCTGCCATGCCCCGTCGCGCCCGACGACGGCGGTGTGCTCGTCGATACCGAACGCCACGGACCCTCGGGGGACTTGCAGGGCGATGCACGCGGAGAACGCCTCGGGCACCGCGTCGTAGTGCGGCAGCACCACGATCCCGTCGGCCAGCCCCAGCGCGGGCTGCCACCGCATCGGGAACGGTATGGGGAACGGCAGCCTCGGCAGCGACCGGAAGGCCATCGACCGGCCCGCGAGCGCCATCGCCCCGGCGGAGCACCCGACGAGCACGGCGCCGCGCGCGTGGGCGTTGGCCAGCGCGTCGCCCATGGGCGACTCGCACAGGACGCGCAGGAGATGGCGCGGGTCGCCGCCCGAGAGGTAGACCAGGTCGGCCTCGCCGAGCGCCTGGAGCGCCGCCGGGTCGCGGGCCTCCTCGACGGTGCGGACCAGGACTGGCTCCACCTCGGCGCCCAGACCCGAGAAGTGCTCCACGCCGCGATCGGCCCAGGCCTGGAACACCGCCTCGCCGTCGTTGGCCGAGGCCGTGGGCAGGATCACCACTCGCGGGCGGGCACGGCCGGTGGCGGCGAGGAGACCGCGGTCGAACTCCGCCATCGTGTCCAGAAACTCGCCGGCGCCGACGAGCGCCACAGGCCCGCGCATGCACGGCAGGATAGTTGAGAAACGCCGGGAGCCCCGGCGAGGGGGTCGGCGGCGCGGACGCGGCGCGACGGGCGGCGGGCGGGCCGCGGCGTCGCCCCGTCCTCAGCCGCGCACGCGGAACGGACCGCCGTGCCCTGGGATGATCACGTCGGCAGCCGCCAGCAGGCGGGCCCGGCTCGCCTCGAGGCTCGCCTGGTCGTCGGCCAGCGGGTCCGCCTCCGGCGTCCGGTCCGCGTGCCACCAGGCGTGCGTCATCGCGTATACGGCGTCGTCCGCCTCCACGATCAGCGACGCGTCCTCGTTGGTGTGGCCGGGCGTCAGCCACAGCTGGGCGCGCGGTGAGAGGCGGTGGCCGTCCCCCTCGTGGTCGAGCCACAGGTCGCCGACGTAGCGCGCCCAGAAGTCCACCACCTCGGCGTTGGGGAACAGCGCGACGTTGACCGTGTGGTCGGGATGGTGGTGGCTGAGGAACACGTGCGTCACGGACTCCGGCGCCACGCCCAGCGCCGCCAGCGGGCCCAGGATCAGCGACCGCGACCTGACCATCCCCGGGTCCACCACGATCCGGGCGTCCCCGTCGCGGACCAGCACGATCGACGACGCGACGCGCTCGCCGGTGTACCCGGCGTGGAGCAGGTGCACGCTGGCCACGGGTTCGCTCCTCCTGGCGGGCGGCCAGCCGCTGGCGGCGGCGGCCGGGAGACGAAGCCTACGCGCCGCGCCGGGACCGCGACGGGAGCGCGGCCGCCCGGCGCAACGCGGCCGCCGGGCGCAACGGGGTCTCCGGGCGCCTCGCCGCGCGCGCATCCTCCCGTCCATGACGAACCCCGAGCACGCCGACCTCGTCCTGACCGGGGGGCGGCTGTTCACCGCAGACGGCGCCGGGTCCTGGGCCCGCGCCATGGCCGTTCGCGACGGGCGCATCGCGGCCGTGGGCACCGATGCCGCTGTCGCCGCCTGGGTCGGCCCGCGGACCCGCGTCATCGAGCTCCGGGGCCGGACGGCCACGCCCGGCTTCGGCGACTCCCACGTGCACCCGACGATCGGCGGGCTCGCCCGGATCCGGTGCGAGCTCCACGAGGCGCGGGGCAGGGAGGCGTACCTGCGCATCGTCGCGGCGTATGCGGCGTCGCACCCCCAGGCCGAGTGGATCCAGGGCGGCGGCTGGTCGCTGGCGGACTTCCCCGGCGGCCTCCCCCGGCGCGAGGACCTCGACCGCGTCGTCCCGGACCGGCCGGTCTACCTCCCCAACCGGGACGGCCACGACGCGTGGGTGAACTCGCGCGCGCTGGAGCTGGCGGGGATCACCGCCGCCACGCCCGACCCGGCGCACGGCCGCATCGCCCGCGACCTCGACGGCACGCCGTCGGGCACGCTGCACGAGAGCGCGGCGCGGCTGGTGGAGCGGCTGGTCCCGCCGCCCACGCCGGCCGAGCTGCGGGAGGCGCTGCTCGAGAGCCAGCGCTACCTCCACAGCCTGGGGATCACCAACGCGCAGGACGCGTGGCTGACGCCCCCCGACCAGGACGCGTACCTGGCGCTGGCGGCGTCGGGCGAGCTCACCCTGCGCGTGGTCGGGGCCATGTGGTGGGAGCGCGACCGCGGTCTCGAGCAGATCGACGAGTTCGTCGAGCGGCGCGCCCGCGGCCGGCACGGGCGCTTCGCCGCCACGAGCGTCAAGCTGATGGCGGACGGGATCGTCGAGAACTACACGGCGTCGATGCTTGAGCCGTACCTCGACGGCCACGGCCACGCCACGGCCAACCGGGGCATGGACTTCATCGACCCGGAGCTGCTCACGACGGCGGTCGTCCGGCTCGACGCGCTCGGGTTCCAGCCCCACTTCCACGCGCTGGGCGACCGCGCCGTCCGCCAGTCGCTCGACGCGGTGGGGGCCGCCCGGCGCGCCAACGGCTGGACGGACACGCGCCCGACCCTCGCGCACCTCCAGGTGGTCCACCCCGACGACCTGCCGCGCTTCCGCCGGCTCGGCGCCCTCCCCAACGCCCAGCCGCTCTGGGCGGTGGAGGAGGACCAGATGGCCGAGCTCACGCTGCCGTTCCTGCCCGCCGGCGCCGCCCCGCGCCAGTACCCGTTCCGCTCGCTGCTGCGCCACGGCGCGACGCTGGTGATGGGCTCCGACTGGTCCGTGTCCACGCCGGACCCGCTGCTCGAGATCGAGACCGCGGTGACCCGCGTCTCGCCAGACGCGCGCGGGGAGCACGCGCCGTTCCTCCCCGACGAGCGGCTCTCGCTGGCGGAGGCGCTCCGGGCGTTCACCGCGGGCTCGGCCCACGCGCAGCACCTCGACGGGGCGGGCACGCTCGAGGCGGGGAAGCTGGCCGACTTCGCCGTGCTGGACCGCGACCTGTTCGACGAGGCGGCGGGGCCGATCGGCGACGCGCGGGTGGTCGGGACGTTCGTCGAGGGCGTGGCGGTGCACGAGGCGCCCGGGCTGGACTGACGAGGCGGCGTCGCCGTCCCCCGGTGGGCCGGCCGGCGTGGTCAGTGCGCGCCCAGGTCGCCCGGCGCGTCCACGTCGCGGAGCGTCAGGCCGTCGGGGTCGAGCGCGCGCCAGGCGGCCGCGCCCACGACGAGCACGGGCACGCGGTCCAGCACGCCGCGCAGCGCCCGCCGGCCGTCGGCGAGGAGACCGGCGACCAC
>JAJXTS010000249.1 GCA_021783595.1 Chloroflexota bacterium
CCCGCACCCGCGGCGCCCCGCATCCCGCGGCCCGCGGCCCCGCACGCGGCCGGCGAGCCCGAGAGCGTCCCGGTCCCCTACCCCAGGCGCTTCTCGCGGATCTCCTCGCCCAGGCGCCAGGCCAGCTCGGACCAGGGCAGGACCTCCTGCGGGTCGTTCTTGCCGGCGCCCCGCTTGCGGACGGCGGCGGAGCGGGCCTCGACCTCGCGGTCGCCCAGGATCAGCATGTACGGGACCTTCTGGCCCTGCGCCAAACGGATCTTGTTCTGCATCCGGCTGTCGGAATCGTCCACCTCGACGAAGCGGACGCCCGCCGCCCGCAGCTCCGCCGCCAGCTCCCGGGCCGCGGGCGCGTGGCGGTCCGCGATCGGGATCACCACCGCCTGCACCGGCGCCAGCCACAGCGGGAACGCCCCGCCGAAGTGCTCCACCAGGATGCCGATGAACCGCTCCAGCGAGCCGTAGATCGCACGGTGGATCGCCATCGGGCGGACGGCCTGGCCGGCCTCGTCGATGTACGTGAGGTCGAACCGCTCGGGCAGCATCGTGAGGTCCACCTGGATGGTGGCCGTCTGCCAGCTGCGGCCCAGCGCGTCCTCGATGTGGATGTCGATCTTGGGCGCGTAGAACGCGCCGTCCTTGGGCTTGAGCGTCCAGGGCAGGCCGGCGCGGTCGAGCGCCTCGCGGATCAGCGCCTCGGCCCGGTCCCACAGGGCCGGGTCGCCCAGCGCCTTGTCCGGCTTGGTGCCGAACTTGAGCTCGGGCCGCAGGCCGAACCAGCCGTACACCTCGTCCACCTCGCCCAGCAGGGCGGCGATCTCGTCGGCGAGCTGGTCGGGGCGGACGTAGATGTGGCCGTCGTCCTGGATGAACTGGCGGACGCGGGTCAGGCCCGACAGCGTGCCCGAGCGCTCGTTGCGGTGGAGCCGGCCGAACTCCGAGAGCCGGAGCGGCAGGTCGCGGTACGAGCGCAGGTGCGTCTTGTAGATGATCGTGGACTCGGGGCAGTTCATGGGCTTGAGCGAGAACGTCTGCCCCTCGCTCTCGATCAGGAACATGTTCTCCTTGTACAGCGCCCAGTGGCCGGACGCCTCCCAGAGCCGCTGGGACACGACCATCGGCGTGGAGACCTCGGTGTACTCGCGACGGTCCTGGACCTCGCGGATCGCGGTCTCGAGCGTGCGCCACAGGCGCTGGCCCTTGGGGTGCCAGAAGGCCGAGCCGGGGCTGACGTCGTGGAAGCTGAACAGGTCGAGCTCCCGGCCGAGGCGCCGGTGGTCGCGCTTCTTGGCCTCCTCGCGGCGCCACAGGTACTGGTCCAGCTGCTCCTGCGTCTCCCAGACCGTGCCGTAGATCCGCTGGAGCATGGGGCGCTTCTCGTCGCCGCGCCAGTAGGCGCCCGCCACGGACAGCAGCCTGAACGGCCCGATCTTGCCCGTGGACGCCACGTGGGGGCCCTTGCACAGGTCGCGGAACGGGCCGTGCTCGTAGAAGGTCACCGGCGGCATGGGCTCGCCCGTGTCGGCCGCCTTGCGGGCGAGGTCGTCGAGGATCTCAACCTTGAACGCCTGGCCGGCCTCGGCCTCGGTCGCCCGCCCGGCGTCGAAGCCGACCTCGCGGCGCACGAACGGGTGGTCCGCCCGGACGCTCTCGGCCATCCGGGCCTCGATGGCGGCGAGGTCATCGGGGGTGAGCGGGCGCGGCAGGTCGAAGTCGTAGTAGAAGCCGTTCTCGACGGCCGGCCCGATGCCGAGCCTCGCGTCGGGGAACAGCGCCAGCACCGCCTCCGCCATGACGTGCGCCGTGCTGTGGCGCATCGCGTCGATGGGCGCCTGGGCGCCCGCGTCGAGGAGTTCGTCCGCCGAGCCGCGGACCGGGGCCTCGAGGACCTCGTCGTCGGCCGCGGGGGCCTGGGCCTGGGTGTCGTCTGCCATGTCGTTCGCGCTCCCGAGAATCACAGAACCTCTCGCCCGACAGGACGAGAGGCTCGACCTCCCGCGGTTCCACCCGCCTTCGCGCCGGCCCCGTGGTGGGCTCGCCGCGCTCTCGTGCCGCGCTAACGGGCGGATCCCGGGCCGGTTCGCCGGCCGCTCGCGGGTGGTGCCGTCACCGGTCGGGTCGGCGGGGGCTCGCAGCCTGTGGCCCCTGCTCTCTGGCGACGTGCCGGTGGGGTGCGTCCCGCTCGACGCAATCTCGCTGTGGCCCGCTGGCGGGCCAAGATGGTGGGCGATACTGGACTCGAACCAGTGACCTCATGCATGTCAAGCATGCGCTCTAACCAACTGAGCTAATCGCCCTCGGCGGCGGAGGATAGCACGAACCACCGCCGCGACGGGACGGCGAGGCCCGGCCCCACCGCGGCCGCGGCCGGGGCGGTACCCTCCGCCGAGCGGTAGATCCGGGGAGGCGGCGGACGGTGGAGCAAGGCCAGGGGAATGACGACGGGGGGCCGGAGAGAACACGGCGCCTCGCGCTCGCGACGCCGGCCTGGCGCGCGCTCCTGACGCCGGCCCTGATCGCGCTCCTGTCGCGCGTCTACTCGAGCGTCCTGATCATCCTCGCGGACGCGCCCTCGCGGGCGACCATCCCCACGCCGTTCACGTGGTGGGACGCCGGCTGGTACCTCGAGGTCGCCACCCACGGCTACCACCCGACGTCGTTCACGAGCGCGACGACCGTCGG
>JAJXTS010000250.1 GCA_021783595.1 Chloroflexota bacterium
TCGCCTCCTCGAGCGCGTCCACGATCGCCGGGGCCCGCAGCGTCACGCCCAGCGCCGGGCGCCGCGGCCCGCCGAGCAGGTCGGCCAGCTCGCGGCGGGCCGTTCGGTTCGCGTCGGCCCGCGCCAGCGCCGCGGAGGCCATCCTCGCCACGGACGCGGCCGCCCGAGTCCGCCGCGCCGGGTCCGCGAGGAGGTCGGCCTCGAGCCCGAGGTCGAGGTGCCCGGCCGCCACATCGAGCGCCACCGCGCCGATCGGGAGGTCGTACTCCGCCATCGCCACCGCCATCGGCAGGGCGATCCCGCCGCCCAGCCGCCTCGGGTCCGGGGCGAGGTAGCGGTCCAGCACCTCGGCCGCCAGCGGTCGCCCCTCGCGGTCCACCCCGGCCACGCCGAGGAGCCGGAGCACCGCCCGCTCCTGGCCGACGGTGGTCGCCGCGCGCGCCCGGGCGCTCCACGAGGCGGCCATCGCCGACGCCGCCCCGATCAGGTCCTCGGTCACGCTCCCCGGTGCGCGGTGCATGGCGCCAGTATGGCCGGACGCCAGGCCGCCCGCCGACCCCTGGCCGGCCTCAGTCGGCGTCCTCGGCCGCCGCGGACGTCCGGGCCGGCGAGCCGATCCAGACGTGCCCGTCCGCGAACCGCTCGGCCTTCCAGATGGGCGCCCGCGCCTTCGTCTCGTCGATCGCGTAGCGGGCCGCCGCGAACGCCGCGTCGCGGTGGGGCGCCGCCGCGACCACCAGGATCGACGTCTCGCCCGGCGGCACGGCGCCAACCCGGTGCACGATCGCCAGGCGCTCCACGCCGAGCCGCGCCGCGACCTCGTCGGCGATCTGCCCCAGGACCGCGATCGCCATCGGCTCGAACGCCTCGTACTCGAGCCCCTCGACGCGGGCGCCGAGATGCCGCGCCGCCTCCGCCTCCTGGCCGGGCGCCGGCGTCCCGGGCGTCACCCGCGTCCGTCCGTCGAACACGACGACGGCCCCGTCCTCGAGCGTCGCCAGCCGCCCCGACAGCTCGCCCGCCAGCCCGGGCGGGAACGGCTCCGCCCGGAGCTCCAGGATCCGCCGCCGTCCCGCCGGCCCGGCGGCCGTCCCGTCGCCGCCGCTCACGGGCGGGATCGCCGCCACCTCGTCGCCGTCGGCCAGAACCGCGGACGTGGGGGCGTAGGCCCCGTTGACCGCGAACCGGAGCACCTCGCGCCCGCGCCCGAGGGCCGGGACCAGCGCCACCGCCGCATCCCAGGCGTCGTTGACGGTCGCGCCGGGCTCCACCGCGACGGCCAGCTCGCGGGTCCCGGCGGCCTCGCGCTGCATCGCGAACAGGCGGATCCGGACGCGCATGCGGGCCTCCTCTCGCGGGCTCTGGCGCTCGGGCCGGTGCCGAGCGGGCTCGTCCCGACGGCGACTCGGTGACGGGGCGAGTGTAGCCGGGGAGCCCGCCGGGCCCGACGCGGGCGGATAATGCCGCGGCGGGGCCGATTCCGCGCCAGCGGACACCAGCCGCGCGGGCAGCGCCGGGCACCGGCGACACTCGGAGGCGAGCGATGTCGATCGGTCGGGACACCACCTTCACCTGGCTCGGCCACTCGGCCGTCGAGGTCCGGACGCCGGGCGGCAAGGTCATCCTGTTCGACCCGTGGCTGACCAACCCCAAGGGCGTGCGCAAGCCCGAGGCGGTGGACCGCTGCGACCTGCTGCTCGTGACCCACGGCCACGGCGACCACATGGGCGACGCGGTGGGAATCGCGGCCCGCTTCCGCCCGGCCTGGCCGTGCATCCACGAGTTGAGCCTGTGGCTCGCGAGGCGACTCCCGGGCGGCGCCGACCAGGTGACCGGCATGAACAAGGGCGGCACCCTCGAGGCGGCGGGCCTGCGCGTGTCGATGACCCCGGCCGTCCACTCCGCGGGCGACTGGAACGCGGACGCGGGCACGACGCTGTACCTGGGCGAGCCGGCCGGCTTCGTGGTGGAGCTGGAGAACGGGCTGCGGATCTACCACGCCGGCGACACGGACGTGTTCGGCGACATGGCGCTGATCCGCGAGCGGTTCCGCCCGGACGTCGCGATGCTGCCCATCGGCGGCCACTACACCATGGACCCGGAGGGCGCGGCGATCGCCGCCGAGCTCCTGGGCGTCTCGCACGTCCTGCCGATCCACTGGGGCACGTTCCCGATCCTCGCCGGGACGCCGCAGCAGCTCGAGGACGCCATCCGGGCCCGCGGCGGCACGGCGGTGGTGCACCACTGGAGGCCGGGCGACACGGTCAGCTGACGCCGGGTGGGCTGGCACCCGCGGCCCGGTGCGCGCACGCGGATGCCTTAAGGTGGAAGTACCCCGGCCCTCGGCGGTCGGGTGCGGTCCGCTGCGGTCTGCGGCGGACGATCGCCGTTGCCTCGGGGGATGACGATCCGGCGATGGCCCCTGGGCGGCGAATGCGCGACGCTGCTGCACATCCGGGCATGGAAGCTCGACCGCGGCACCTGTCGAGCGAGCTTCCAGCCGGCACGACAAGGGCAAACCCGGGGCGACCCGGGGACGCAAAGCCACGGGACTCGCGGCCCCCTCGCGAGTCAGCCGGGTTGCCGAATGCAAGCGCCGACGCACGCGGCGCGGAGGTATGGACATGCGCAAGGATTTCTGGGACGGGACGGAATGGTTGGCGGAGAGGCCGAAGGCCGCC
>JAJXTS010000251.1 GCA_021783595.1 Chloroflexota bacterium
GCGCTCGGGAGCGCGGGCTGCGGGGCCGGTGCGGCGGCGGGGAACGCCGGCCGGGTGGCGTCGTCGGGGTTCGCGACCCAGCCGGCGCCGGGCGTCGGCGGCGGCTGGGTCGGCTCGTTGCGGTTGTTCTCGCTGGTCATCGGTCGTCCTGTCCATGCGGGCGGTCGGGGCCCGGCGCTCGCTTCCGGCGCGTGTCCCGGGGGCCGCGTTGCAGGGACTATCAGACCGCTCCCGGCTTCGGGATCCCTGAGAGCGACCGCCCCAGGCCCCACCCTTGCGATTTCTTCACCCCATCGCGGCCGGGGCTGAACCGGCCGTCCGTTGGCAGGCCGGTGCGGGACCCGTTCTCGCAAACCGGCGTACCGTGCGGCACATGACCCGGATCGTCGTCTACACGGGCAAGGGTGGCGTGGGCAAGACCAGCGTCGCCGCCGCCACCGCGCTCCTGGCCGCCGAGCGCGGCTACCGCACCATCGTGCTGTCCACCGACGCGGCCCACAGCCTCGGGGACTCCTTCGACCGCAGGCTCGGGCCCGAGCCCACCGTGATCGCGCCCAACCTCTGGGGCCAGGAGTCGGAGGTCTTCCACAACATCGACAAGTACTGGGGCACCATCCAGGACTACGTCTCGAGCCTGCTGCGCTGGCGCGGCCTGGACGACGTGCTGGCCGAGGAGATGAGCGTCCTGCCCGGCATGGACGAGCTGGCGAGCCTGCTCTGGATCGCCGAGCACCACGACTCGGGCAACTACGACCTGATCGTGGTGGACGCCGCGCCGACGGGCGAGACGCTGCGGCTGCTCTCGCTGCCGGAGGCCGGCCGCTGGTGGCTGGACCGCATCTACCCGATCCAGCGCAAGATCGCGTCGGTCACGTCGCCCATCATCGGGCGCATGACCGGCATGCCCACCCCCAAGCCGGAGGTCTACAACGCCGGCGAGGCGCTGTTCGGCAAGCTCGAGCACATGCACGACCTGCTCGCGGACCCCGAGCTGACCTCGGTGCGCATCGTGCTCAATCTCGAGCGCATGGTCATCAAGGAGGCCCAGCGCTCGTTCACGTACTTCCACCTGTACGGCTACCCGACCGACCTCGTGGTGTGCAACCGGGTGCTGCCGGCCGACTCCGGCGCGTACTTCGGTGCCTGGCGCGAGACCCAGCAGCGATACCGCCCGCTGGTCGAGGAGTCGTTCGCGCCGGTCCCCGTCCGCGACGCGCCATTCTTCGACGAGGAGGTCGTGGGCGACCGGATGCTCCGGACCCTGGGGCGGGCCGTCTTCGGCGAGGCCGACCCGGCGGGTTTCTTCTACCGCGGCCGCCCGTACACCGTGCGCCGCGAGGGCGAGCGCTTCGTCCTGGAGCTGGAGCTGCCGTTCACCTCCAAGGAGGAGGTGCACCTCAACCGCTTCGGCGACGAGCTGGTCATCGCGGTCGGCTCGTGGCGGCGGAACCTCATCCTGCCGCGCGTGCTGGTGGACGCCGAGACGATCGGCGGCGGGTTCCGCGACGACAGACTGCGGATCGAGTTCGCGGCGGCCGGCGCGGCCGTCGCCGGGCAGAAGGGAGCCAAGTGACGATGGCCGGAACCGATCGCGAGGCCGAGCTGACGGCACGCCTCGCAGCGCTCGAGGAGCGGCTGGCCGAGGTCGCCGCGCAGGCGGCCGCCGCCGAGGCGCGCGCCCGTGCCGCCGAATCCCGGGCGACGGGCAGCCCGATGGAGGCGCTGGAGGCCGTCATGGGCATGGTGCTGCCGGCCGAGGTGCGCGGGCACCTGCGCGCCGCCCGCAAGGAGCGGCTGCTGGCGGCGAGGGCGATGGTCGACACGCTGATCGAGCGGACCGACCGAGCGCCCGGCGAGCCCAAGCGCCGCCGCCACGAATCGATCCCGCTCGAGGAGGCCTAGCGGGAGCGCGAGTCGCTCAGGCCGGCGGGCTCGTCGGTAGCCCGCCCGGCAGCGGCCCGCCAGGTCGCGAATCGCGGCGAGGGCGCAGGGCGGCAGCCGACGTATCGTGGCGCCATGCCCGACGCCCCTGTCCCCTTCGCGCTGGCCGGCATCGGCTGGCGCGCGTCGTTCTTCCTCCGCGTGGCCGCCGCACTGCCGGATCGCCTGCGCCTGACCGGCGTCCTGGCGCGAGACCCGGAACGGGCACGCGCGGTTCTCGGCCCCGGCACCGCGGTCCGCCTCGACCTGGACGAGCTCCTGCGCGACCGGCCCCGCTTCGTGGTCACGGCGGTCCCCTGGCCCGTGACGCCGGGGCTCGTGCGCGAATTGGCGGGACGCGGAGTCCCGGTCCTCGCCGAGACCCCGCCCGCCCCGGACCTCGCGGGACTGGACGCGATCGTGGACCTGGCTCGCCGACCGCCGGTGCCGATCGAGGTGGCCGAGCAGTACCACCTGCAGCCGCTCCACGCCGCCCGGCTGGCGGTGGTGGCGTCGGGCGCGCTCGGGACCGTGTCGGAGGCGCAGGTCTCGGCGGCGCACGACTACCACGGCATCGATCTGCTCCGGCGGTACCTGGGCGTGGGCCTCGGCCCGGCGCGCATCCGGGCCCGGCGCTTCAGCGCGCCCATCGTGGCAGGACCGGACCGCGGCGGCCCGCCCGCCGAGGAGCGCCTCGCCACTTCCGAGCAGACGCTCGCCTGGCTGGACTTCGACGGTCGGCTCGGCGTGTA
>JAJXTS010000067.1 GCA_021783595.1 Chloroflexota bacterium
CCCAACAGCGTCGGCTTCTCGGCCGCGTTCCTCGACCTCGCCCGCGCGGCGGAGGAGGCGCGCGTCAGCCAGCGCGACATCCCGTCCCGTCGGCCGGCCCAGCTGCTCGGCGGCGAGGCGCCCCGGTCGCTCAACCCGCTCCGCGCGGCAGCGATCCAGGACGGCGCGGACACGCTGCTCGTGGCGCCGCTGGTAAACGGCCACGAGCTGCACGGGACCATGTACGTGGCTCACGAGCGCCCGTTCCGCTGGCGCGAAGCGGACCTCGACGCCGCCGAGGTGCTCGCCGGCGACGCCGCGATCGCGATCCGCTCGGCGCGGACCTTCGGGCGGATGGCGGCGTGGGCCGCCCAGCTGCAGGCCATCCAGCGCCTCGGCGCGCGGCTCAGCGGCCTCACCACCGAGAGGGAGATCGGGCACGCCATCGCAACCGAGCTCCGCCAGCTCATCGCCTACGACAACGTCCGCGTCTACCGCGTCCAGGACGCGACCCTCGTCCCGGTGGCCTGGCTCGGCCTTTCGGCGGACTACACCGACGAGAAGGTGGACGACCTGACGGTTGCGGTCGGCGAGGGCATCACCGGCTGGGTCGCCAAGTTCCGCGTCCCGCAGCTGGTGGACGACGCCGCCAACGACCCTCGCGCCATCACCATCCCGGGCACCAAGCCCGACGCCGACGAGTCGCTGCTGCTCGCGCCCATGGTCCACGAGGGCGTGTGCCTGGGCGTGGTCGTGCTCGCCTACGGAGTGCTCCGCCACTTCACCGAGGACGACCTGCGGCTCCTGGTCATCTACGCGTCCTTCGCGGCCCAGGCCATGGCCAACGCGGACGCCACCGAGCGGCTCCGGGAGCAGGCCGACGCGCTCGAGCGGCAGCTTCGCGCCCAGCGCGCGCTGCTGGGCACCACCGAGGCGATCCTGACCACGCTGGACCGGCGCGCCCTGCTCGGGCAGATCACCGAGCGGCTCGGCGCGCTCATCGCCTGCGACAGCATGGCGATCGAGGTGCTGGACCGCCAGACGGGGCTGCTCAGGCCGCTGACCGCGCAGGGCGCCCACAACGAGGCGGAGCTGCAGACCCGAGAACCCGGCGAGGAGAGTGTCGCCACCTGGGTGGTGGCCCACAACCAGCCGGTGCTGGTCGAGAACCAGGCCGCCGACGCGCGGGCGATCGCCTCCCACGGCCCGCCGCCTGACGGGAGCCTGATCGTCGTCCCGCTGCTGGGCCTCACGTCGGCCACCGGGGCGCTGACGCTCGAGCGGCGGGGGCGCGAGCGGCCGTTCACGAACGAGGAGTTCGACCTCGTCAAGCTGTTCGCGGCCCAGGTGTCGATCGCGCTGCGCAATGCCGAGGAGTTCCAGGCCGTGGAGGTGCGCGCCGCGACGGACGGGCTCACCTGCCTGCTCAACCACGGCGCGTTCCAGCAGCAGCTGGAGCGCAGCGTCGCGTCAGGCGAGCAGTTCGGCCTCGTGATGATCGACCTCGACCAGTTCCGGGCGTTCAACGAGACTCAGGAACTGCACCAGGACGGCGACCGGGTGCTGCGCGAGATCGCCGCGGCCATCCGCGCGGCAGCCCGGGACACCGACCTCGTCTTCCGCTACGGGGGCGACGAGTTCGCGGTGCTCCTGCCGCACAGCGACGGCGACGGCCTGGGGCGCGCGGCCGCCCGGATCCAGGCGGCCATCAGGGCCGTGGGCGGGCCGGGCACACGGTGGGAGCACCTGGGGCTCAAGGTCTCGGCCTCCATCGGCACCGCCTCGTTCCCGGCGGACAGCGCCAACGCGGACGACATGCTGCTGGCGGCCGACCGAGCCTGCCGAGTGGCCAAGCTCAAGGGCGGCGACCGGGTCTGCACCGCCCGCGAGGGCCTCGCCGTGGCCGACCGCTACACCCTGTCCGAGCCCACGCCGGTGGACGAGCCCACCATCATCGAGTAGACCTCGTGTCGTGACCGGCTCCGGTGGGGCAACGTCGGGGCCGCGCCAGCCCCGGGAGGCCCCAATGCCCAGTGGACCCGCGATCCGCCGCCGTCTCGGCCTGTCCGTGGCGCTCGCGGCACTCGCGCTCTCGCTCGCCGGCTGCCTGACGATGGCGACCCGTCCAACCGCCAGCCCCGGCCCGACCCCCGTCCCGCCGACCGGGTCCGCGCCCGCGCCCACGCCCACGCCGGGCCCGCCGACGCCCTCCCCGGCCCCGACCTTCGCCTCGTACACCGTCAGGGCGGGCGACAACCTGACCGCGATCGCCCGCCGCTTCGGCACCACGCCGCGGTCGATCGCCTACTGGAACCGCGGGACCTACCCGTCGCTCGATCCGGAGTCGCCCAAGTACGCGCCGAACAGCCTGCAGATCGGGTGGGTCCTCCGGGTGCTGCCCGGCGGGCTCTACACGCCCCCGCCCGAGACCGACAACCCGAGCCTCGACGTCACCCCGGTGCCCACCGAGTACCTCGGGCCGCCGACCGAGCCTCCCTCGGACGCCCCGTCCGGCGGGGCCTCGCCGTCTGCCGCGCCGGCGGGGTCGTCGGGCGGGTAACGGGGCGCCACCCGTCGTCGCGCAGAGCCCCTCGCCGCCGCGCCCCTCGTCGCTCAGCCGCTATCCTTCCCGACATGCCCGAAGCCAGCCGACCGCCCCGGATCGTCGTCACGCTTGCGGTTGCCGCCGCCAGGCCGAAGCCCGACATCGCGGCGCGCAAGAACGCCCTGTACGTGGGCTCGGTGGCGCGCCACGGGGCCCTTGCGATCCCGCTCGACGCCACGGCGACGGTGGCCGAGCGGGCCGCGGCGTTCGCCCAGATGGACGGTCTGCTCCTGACGGGCGGCGCCGACCTGGACCCCGCCCGCTACGGCCGGCCCAACGAGGGCTCCACCGACATCGAGCTCGAGCGTGACGAGCTCGAGTCGGCGGCCTGGGCCGCCGCCGAGGAGCGCGGCGCCCCGGTCCTGGGGATCTGCCGGGGGCTCCAGGCGATGAACGTGTTCGCGGGCGGCACCCTGCTCCAGGACGTGGGCGGCCACGCCGGGCCGGGCTGGGGCCACGGCCCGGCGCTCACCCATCCGATCCGCCTGGTGGCCGGGACGACCACGGCCCGGATCCTGGACCCGGCCGCGTCCGGTTCCGAGCTCGTGGTCAACAGCTACCACCACCAGGCCGTCCGGCCCGGGGACCTCGCCCCGGGCTTCGTCGCGGCCGCCTTCGGCGACAGCGCGGACGGACCGCTCGTGGAGGCCCTGGAGAGCGTCTCGGGCCCGTGGCGGGTGGCGGTCCAGTGCCATCCCGAGCGCGCCGAGTCCACGCCCGTCGCCTTCGAGGCGCTGTTCGCCGCGTTCGTGGAGGCCTGCGGGGGCCGCTGAGCGCCATGCGGCGCGGGGTCTCGGCACTCGGCCAGCCGCGCGCCTCCGTGCCTGCTGACGCTCCCGGCCCGACGGCGACCCTACAGGCGACCGGCCTCGATGATCCGGTTCAGGAACTGGCGGGTCCGCGCCTCGCGCGGCTCGGCGAAGATCTGCGCCGGCGGCCCCTGCTCGAGGATCCTCCCCGCGTCGAGGAAGCACACGCGGCTCGCGATGTCGCGCGCGAAGCCCATCTCGTGCGTGGCCAGGAGCATGGTCATGCCGCCCGCCGCGAGCTCGCGGATCACGCTGAGCACCTCGGCCACGAGCTCCGGGTCCAGCGCGGACGTGACCTCGTCCAGCAGCAGCAGGTCCGGCTGCATCGCCAGCGCCCGAACGATCGCCACGCGCTGCTGCTGGCCGCCGGACAGCCGGTCCGGCAGCTGGCTGGCCTTGTCGGCCAGGCCGAAGCGCTCGAGGAGCCGCATCGCGTCGGCCTCGGCCTCGGCTTTCGGGCGCTTCGCCACGTGGCGCGGCGCCAGGGTGACGTTGTCGATGACGCGCATGTGCGGGAACAGGTTGAACGACTGGAACACGATCCCCACCCGGCGCCGGATGCGGTCCACGTTCACCCGCCGGGCGGTGATCTCCTCGCCGCCGATGAGGATGCGCCCCTCGTCCACCGGCTCGAGGAGGTTGATGCACCGGAGCAGCGTGGACTTGCCGCTCCCGGACGCGCCGATCAGGGCGATCACCTCGTGCTCGGCCACCTCGAGGTCGATCCCGCGCAGGACCTCGAGCGCTCCGAACGACTTGGAGACGCCCTCGACGCGCAGGGCGGGCATGGCGGTCGGCGGGGCGGGCACGGCGGTCGTCACGGCGCGGCCTGCCCGCCCCGGCTCAGGGCGTTGGCGGCCTGGGCGGAGCGGCCGGACCCGCCCAGGCCGCGGCGGGCCTCGCGGGCGATGAGCCAGTCCGTGAGCCGCGCGAGCGGGATGGTGACCACGAGGAACACGAGCGCCACGGCGAGGTACGGCGTGAAGTTGAAGTTCGCGGCCTCGATGATCTGCGACTGGCGGAAGATCTCGACCACCCCGATGTAGGACACCAGGACGGTGTCCTTCTGCAGGCCGATGAAATCGTTGAGCAGCGGGGGCACGACGCGTCGGATCGCCTGCGGGAGCACGACGTGGCGGAGCGCCTGCGCCTGGGTGAGGCCGAGCGACCGGGCGGCCGCGGCCTGGCTCGGGTGCACCGACGCGATGCCGGCCCGGTACACCTCCGACACGTAGGCCGAGTAGATCAGCGTCAGCGCGAACACCGCGTACGGGAACGGGTCGGTGGGGACGCCGGGCAGGTTCAGGCCCGGGATGCCGAAGCCCAGGATGTAGATCACGAGCACGCCCGGCAGGGCCCGGAAGACGTCCACGTAGATCGTGGCCATGAGCCGGACCGGGAACAGCACCGGCGCCGTGGACGAGCGGGCGACCGCGAGCAGCAGGGCGAGGACCAGGATCAGGGCCTCGGAGACCAGGAACAGCTCGATGTTGACGAGGAACGCGGACGCGATGTCCGGCAGCGACGACGCGAAGATCGAGCCGTCGAGGAAGCTCGCCTGGACGGCCGACCACCCCGGCGAGCTGACGGCGACGAAGGCGATCGCCCCGAACACGACGACCGTGCTGACGAGCGCGACCAGCGTGGACCGCAGGGCGCTCGCCCGCTCCTCGCGGCGGCGGCGGGCGCGCGAGCCGGGGAGGCCGGCGAGGCCTCCCCGATCGGGCCGGTCAGGACCGCCCAGGGCGGTCATCGGCTATGGGCTCGCGAGGGTCAGGGCTGGAAGACCGGGGCGCTCGCCTTGTCGGCCAGCCACGTCTGCGTGATCTGGGCGAGGGTGCCGTCGGCGGTGATCGCCTGGATCGCCGAGTTGACGCACGACGTCAGCGGCGAGTTCTTGGCCAGCACGAGGCTGAAGTGCTCGGCGCTGGGTCCCGGCTGGGACGGGAACTGGCCGACGATGCTGGCCAGCGCGTTGCCCTGGCTGTCCACGATCTGGGCCGCGGTCACGTAGAACGCCGTGGGCAGGTCCACGACGAGCCCGTCGATCTGCTTGGCCTGGAGCGCCTTGATGGCGGCGTCGTTGGTGTTGTAGACGCTGATCTTGGTGCTGGGCTGGATCGTGTTCTTGATCGTGTCGTAGGCGGTGGTGCCCACCTGGGCGCCGAACTTGAAGTTCTTGAGCCCCGAGATCGTGGTCACCTTGGCGAGCGGGTTGCCCTTGAGCGCCACCACCGACTGGGCCACGAAGTAATAGCCGTCGCTCATGTCCACGGCCTTCGCCCGCGCGTCCGTGTACGAGACCTGGGCGATGTAGAAGTCGAACGGCTTGGGGCCCGGCTGGTAGCTGTTGTCGAACGGGACCACCGTCCAGGCGACCTGGTCCGGGGTGAAGCCCAGCTGCTTGGCGACCGCGTAGGCGACCGCGGACTCGAAGCCCTGCTGGTTGGTGGGATCGCCCAGCTGCCAGGGGGCCGGGTCGGGGCTCGACGGCGCGAAGTACGGCGGGTAGGCCGGGTTGTCGGTGCCGATCGTGAGCTTGCCGGCGGTCTTGAGGGCCAGGTTCGCCGGGGCGCAGGCGTTCGGCGTCGCCGTGGGCGCCGCCGCGGAAGGGGCAGCGGACGGGGCTGCCGAGGCGGCCGCGCTGGCCGCCGCCAGCGACGGGGCTGCCGAGGCCACGGGGCTCGCTGACGGGGTCGGCGTGGCGGTGGAGCCGGAGGTGCAGGCCGCGGCGAGCGCGGCGGCAAGGGCCAGCCCGGCGAGGGCCTTCGGGGTGTGCATGGGTCGTCCGTCTCTCCTGCGGGATGTTCCGCCGAGAGTGTACCCGCCGGCACGCCCCTCCCCGGCTGCCCGGGCGGGGCCCGAGCCGCCCGCCAGGGGCGCCGAAGCGAGGCCGGGAGGAGGAGCGGCCTCGCTTCGGAGGGTTGCGTCGGTAGGAGGGCGGAGCCGCCACGCCGCGCTGGGCTGACCGTTGCGGTCCGGGCCTCGCGGTGCGGTGCGGCAACTGTGCACGCCCGTTCGGCGATGGGCGATGACCCGAGAGTCCCGTCCCGCAGGTACCTTGCGGGGCACCCGCCGCGGGCCCCCGGCGCCCCGGAACCGGGGGTTGCCGCCTCCCGCGCCGGCGTCGCCCGCGCACCCGCGGTGGTCGGCTGGCGCGACGCCGGCGTGGGTTGGCGCGGCTCCGCACCCGGGCTCGGTATGCTCGGCCCGTGCGGGTGCGGATGTTCGAGCTACGGGTCATGGGCGCGACCCTGACGGGCCTCTGGGCGGTGGCGTTCGGCCTGATCCTCGTGGGCTACCGGCCCGGGGGGCCGATCGACCTGCTGGTCGGGCTCGTCGCCGGCGGGCCGATCCTGGTGGCCGGGGCGGCGGTCGCCTGGCCGCCCGTGGCCCGAGGGCCCCGCGCGTTCGCGCTCATGGCGTGGCTCGCCATCGCGCCCGTGCTGCTGCTCGTCCCTTCGATCGCGGGGCTCGTGACGCAACTCGAGGGCAGGGGCCCGCAGACGCTGCTCCCCTCGGCCGAGACTGCCTACCCGTGGGCGCTCGCGCTGCTGGCCACCGGGGTCTTCGCGGGGCTCGGCGTGGCACGGCGACGCCTCGGCGACCGGGCGCCCCGCGGGCGCCGCCTGGTGGCCGGGATGGCGATGGGCGTCGCGGCCACCCTCATCGCCGGTTCCGCGTTCGCCGTGGCCGCCGTCTACAACGAGCTGTCGCTGGGCAACCGGCCGGCGATCTCCTCGCGGTTCGGGCCAACCGACCCGACGCTGCAGCCGCCGCGCTGCGACGGCGCGCTCTCGGCGGGCCCCACGGCTGCCGTGGCACTCCAGATGGACAGCTCGGTGGACGGGCGGCGCACCGGACAGCTCGACGTGGCGGGGCTGCGGTCCGGCGCCGACACACGCTGGGTCGGCTACGTGACCAGCAGCGTCGCCTTCGGCCAGACCGGCTTCGCCCGGGTGGGCGCCAGCGCCTGGAGCCTGCTCCCCAACTACGGGTGGGTCGCCGTCGGGCCGACGGCTGCGAAGGGCTGGGACATGGACAGGCAGCTGCTCCGGGCGGCGCTGACGCCGCCGCAGCGCGCCGTCGTCGAGGATGCCGGGCTCGCCTACATCGAGGGCGCCCGAGCCCGCCAGTGCCGGGTGGCGCTCGACGGCTCGACGCTGCGAGCTGCCGTGCCCGAGGTGGCGCTCCTGATCGGCAGCGCCGACCTGTCTCGGTGGCGCGGCGAGCTCGACTTCTGGGTGTTCGCCGACGGCGAGCTCGGGCAGGCGGACGGCTATGCGAACGGGCCGGGGCTCGGCCTCGCCTCCGACGCGCTCACCGCCGAGGTCCGGTTCCGCCTGACCGCGGTGGACCGGGGCGTCCCGGCGATCATCCACGCACCGGGCTGACGAGCGGTCGAGGAGGAAGTCATGGCGGCTGGCGACAACGTGCCCGAGGGCGAGCGGATCGAGGGCAAGCGGGACCGGCTCGCCCGCCTCCTGTCCGTGCTGCGCGTCCTCCACGCCCACGGCGAGGGCGGCGTCACGCCCAGGGAGATCGCCCGCCGCACGGGCATGTCGGAGCGGACCGTCTACCGCGACCTCAAGGCGCTCCAGGAGGAGATGCGGGTCCCGGTCTGGGGCGAGGGCGGTCGGTGGGGCGTGGAGGCCGGCGCGTTCCTGCCCGCCCTGCGGCTCACGCTCCAAGAGGCGATGGCCGTCTTCCTCGCCGCGCGCCTGATGACGCGGTACGTGGACCGCTACGACCCCACCCTCGCCTCCGCCTTCAGCAAGCTCGAGGAGGTGCTGCCGGGCGCGATGCACGGCCCCGTCGAGCGAACGCTCGACGAGATGGCCCAGCGCCGCACCGACGAGGCCTACAACCGGCGCGTGGAGGATCTCACCCGCTCCTGGGCGGAGCAGCGGGTGGTCCGCTTCCAGTACGTCCCGGCCGGGTACGACGGCGACCGCGAGCCGGAGTGGCGCGACGTCCGGCCGTACCTGCTCGAGCCGTCGCTGGAAACGCACGCGCTGTACCTGATCGGATTCGACGAGGGGCGCGACGCGCTGCGGACGTTCAAGGTGGAGCGAATCCGCGACCTGTCGCTCACCCCTCGCCGGTTCGAGGCGCCCGCGGCGCGCGAGCTGGCGGCCGCGCTGCGCCCGGCCTGGGACATCATCTGGGACCAGCCGGCGACCGAGGTCGCGCTGCGGTTCGCGCCGTCGGTGGCCGCCCGGGTGCGGGAGGCGGTCTGGCACCCGTCTCAGCGGGTCCGCACCCTGGCCGACGGCGCGCTCGAGTGGCGGGCGACCCTCGCCGGGACGGTCGAGATCCGGCTCTGGATCCTGTCCTGGGGCGAGGACGTGGAGGTGATCGCCCCGGCGTCGCTCCGGGAGGACGTGGCGGCGAGGCACGCGCGGGCCGCGGCGCAGTACTCGCGCTGACGGTCTGGGGGGCAAGCGGACGGGATCGCGGACGTGGGGTAGGCTGACGTCCGCCCGTTGACACCTTGCACCGCCCCGATGCCTCGGAGGGACATGATCGACGCACTCGGCCTGCGCCGCCCGTTCGCGCCGCGTCGCGGGCACCCTGCGGCAACGCTCATCCTGACCCTGCTGCTGAGCCTCCTGGCGGCCAACCCGGCGCTCGGCGCAGCCACGGCTCCGCCCGCGGGCCCCACCAGCGCCCTGGCCTCGCCCACCCCCGCCTCGATGGCAGCGAGCATCCTGGGCTGGCTCAACCGGGATCGCGGGACGGCGGGCCTGCGGCCCCTGCGCCGGTGGCCGGCGCTCCAGGCGCTCGCCGACGAGCGGGCCGCGGCCCTGGCGGCATCGGGCACGCTCTCGCACCAGGCGGCGGGAGGCGACCCCGGCGCCGCGCTGACCGCGCACGGGATCGACTGGCTCTCGTCCGGGGAGGCCATCGGCGAGACCTCGTACGCCTGGGGCTCGCCGGCGGCGGCCAACCTGTACGGCATGTGGAAGGCCAGCCCCGAGCACCACGCGATCCTGTTCTCGGGCACCTTCAACTACGTCGGCATCGGCATCGCCCGGGCGAGCGACGGGTCCACCTGGGCCTCGATCCTGTTCAGCGAGTCCGCGGACCACACCCCGCCGGTCGCCCGCAACGGCACCCTGACCCGCAGCGGCACGTCGGTCACGTTCCGCTGGTCCGGCTCGGACCCCCTGCTCCAGACGCACACCGCGGGCCTGCGCGCGTTCAACGTGGAGTACCGCGTCAACGGCGGCGCCTGGCACCTGATCCGCAGCCGGACCACGATGACCTGGCTCGGGCTGACGCGCCGGACGCCCGGGTACGCCTACTCGTTCCGCGTCCAGGCCGTGGACCGTCGCGGTAACCTCTCCGCGTGGACGGCCGAGAAGCGGGTGCGCATCCCCTGAGCGATGGCGGGCCGGCCGCGCCCGGCCGCAGGCCCCCGTTCGCCGCGGTCAACCTGATCAGCGACCCGATCCACGGCTACGTCGAGCTCACCAAGCGGCTGACGCCGCACGCCGCGCACGCCGCCGGGCTGCATGTGGAGACCGTGGCCGAGGACGACCTGCTCGACACGGCGTGGGTCCAGCGCCTGCGGCGCATCAGCCAGCTCCAGAGCGCGCGCTGGGTGTTCCCCACCGCGGAGCACTCCCGGTTCACCCACGGCCTGGGCGTGATGCACGAGGCGGGCCTCTGGGCGCGCTCGCTGTACCCGTCGCTGGCCGCCTCGCTGCCCGTCCTGGCGCCGGGCGAGCCGGTCCCGTCGGAGGGCCTGGTCGTTGAGACCCTGCGGGTGGCTGGCCTGCTCCACGACGTGGGGCACGGGCCCTTCGCCCACTTCTTCGACGACCGGTTCCTGGCCCGCTTCACCGCGCCGGCCGACCCGCGCCGGCCCGGCGCCAAGGCGCTCAGCCACGAGGACCTGAGCCAGCTCATCATCGAGCGCGAGCTGGGGCCGCTGATCGCGGCGCTGCGGAGGGCGCCCGGCTCGGTCCCCGAGCGCGACCGCTTCGCCGACGACGAGGCCATCGACCCGCGCTGGGTGTCCGTGCTCATCTCCAAGCCGCCGATCGCGGACCCGGCGGTGCCCGGCTGGGTGCGCACGCTCCAGCCGCTGCTCTCGGGCGTGTTCACGGTGGACAACCTCGACTACGTGCGCCGCGACGCCTACCTCACCGGCGTGTCGATGGGCCCGGTGGACGCCGAGCGCCTGCGCCGGTACGCGTTCGTCTCGGAGCGGGGCCTGACGCTGTACGAATCCGGCCTGGGCGCGCTCGAGATGTTCCTCACCGCCCGGCTGTTCATGTACCGCCACGTGTACCTCCACCGGACGGTCCGGGCCATCGACCTTGACCTGGCCGAGGTCTTCGTGCCGTCCATCGAGGCCGTGTTCGGGCCGGGGTCGCCAGCCGACCGGCTGGCCGCGTTCGCCGATCTCGACGAGTACGCGCTGCTGCACCAGGCCGCCCTGTGGACGCGCGGCGAGCACCTGTGCGACGCGCCCGTGCCGGGCGACGGCTGCGTGCGGCCCGAGGTGGCGGCCGGCTGGCGCGCCATCCTCCTCCGGCGGCCGCGCTGGCACCTGGAGCGGGAGGTCGCCACGGACGGCCCCACCCCCGACTGGCCCCCCGACCTGCTGGAGCAGCTGGGCGATGCCGAGCCGGGGCGCGAGATCCTGGACCTGACCGGGGTGGACGCCCGGCCGGGTGCGGGCAAGGCGCCGTCGCTCGCCATCGAGCGGCGCGACGGCGGCCCCGGGCCCAGCCTCGACGACGCGCTCGCGCGGATCCCGGCCTGGTCGCTGGTCGGTCGGCGCTACCGGCGCTCGGGCTGACGCCGGGCCGCTGGCGGCGCCCCGCTGGCCACGGCGCTGGGCTCGGCGTGGGTCGCGCCGCTCCCCGCCCGAACCGCCTCAGCCGCTGCCGAGGTTCGCCTCCGGGCCCGAGATCCCCTTGCGGTACGGCAGCACCAGCAGCGGGTCCACGCGCGCGATCTCCAGGGTCGGCAGGCGCAGGCTCCTCGCCACCTTGGGGTCGATGCCGAAGGTGGCGGACCCGTACGGCGAGAACAGCCCGTAGTGCAGGTGGCAGCCGGTGGCGTGCCCGCTCATGCCCTCGTAGCCGATCAGCTGCCCGGCGCGAACCTTCTCGCCCGCGCGCACGACCACCCGCCAGAAGTGGGCGTAGACGCTCCGGTAGGTGTTGCCGTCGTCGATGATCACCACGATCGGCAGGTCGTTCCACATCTGCTTGGCGTCGAGCAGGCGGTAGTAGGCGCCGAGGCTGTCCGCCCAGCCGATGAAGTTGTCGAACCGGCGGCCGGCGGCTAGGACCACGCCGCCGTGCGCGGCGACGATCCGGTCCCCGCAGAACGTGGCCAGGTCCACGCCGTCGTGGAACAGCTTGCCGTCGACGACGCGCGTGCCCCACGAGGTGGGGCCGAAGGGCAGCGTGAGCCGCGGGTGCGCGATCGGCCAGACGTAGCCGGTGAGCGACGCGAGCGGCTCCGGCGTGGGCGCCGGCCAGGCGTCGAGCGCGACGTGCGCGGGCGCGAGCCGGGCGGCCGATGCGTCGGCGGCCGAGAGCTGACCCCCGGGCGCGGGCGTCG
>JAJXTS010000252.1 GCA_021783595.1 Chloroflexota bacterium
TCGATCCGGAGCGGGCTGCCGGCGCCATCTTCGCCGCGATCGTGGGGATCGACGCGCTGTCGTTGCTGATGTCCGGAGGCCAGGACATCGAGGAGCGGAGCGAGGCGCTGCTCGAGCTGATCCTGCCTGGCCTGCTCGCGCGATCGACCGATTGAGGACCCAGACCTCTGATGAGAAGGAAGGAGCGTTTCCATGGACACGACCGTTCCCGGGGCTGGGAGCGCTGGCGACGCTCTCGGTGCTGAGCCTCCCGGGAGTCCACACCGCCTCAGACGGGCGGCCGATCATCAACGCCGCCGATCCGGACTACCCGGGGCTGTGGGCGCTGGTGAACGGCAACATCCACGGCCGAATCTACGCGCGTACCAGGCGAAAACCTCGCGCCCGATCCCGCTCGTGGCGCTGATCCCCGACCGGGTAGTGGTCCGTACCGCCGGGCAATAGTCGAGCGCGAGGAAGGAAGGAAAGCACGATGGACTGGCTCACCGCGATCACCCACTGGCTGCACGTCCTGTTCGCCATCTTCTGGTTCGGCTCGACGCTGTTCACCGACTTCGTCCTGATGCCGGCGGTCATGCAGATGTCGCCTGGCGCGCAGCGTGAGCTCGGGCAGCGCATCGGCCCCATCGCCGAGCGAGCGGAAACCGCGGCGGGCGTCGCGACCATCGTGCTCGGTGTCATCCTGGGAACGGTGGTCGGCCCGGTGCAGAGCGTGACGTTCCTGCTGGGCACGGCCTACGGGCTGACCTGGCTCGTCTCGCTCGTGCTGGCACTGGCAGTCTTCGCGTTCGGGGCGCGGGTGCTCACCCCCGCCGTAGCCGCCATCCCCCGCGCGACGACACCGGACGAGCAGGCCGCGGCCGTGGCCCGGGTGAGGCTCTACAGCCTCCTCCAGCTCGTCGGCTTCCTCCTGATCCTCACCACCATGGTGCTCATGCACTTCGAGGGATAGCGGCAGCCTACGGGGTACGGAGTCGTGCGAGGGCTTGTCACGAGTGCACGCGCACGGCGAAGCCCGGGCGTTGACGACTTGGGCTCAGGGTCATCGGCGCGGGCCGGAGCCAACCTGAAACGGTTCCGGGAATGCCAGGGCCTGTGTCACGCCCACCGACCCGAGCGTCGTCATCTCGCGCGAGTCGGCCGGAATCAGCAAGCAGCTGGGGAGGCAGGCATGGGTGACGAGGGGAACAAGGCGGTCGTGCGGCGTTTCGTGGAGGAGGTCCAATCGGATCATCGGATGGACGTTGTGGACGAGCTGTTCTCACCTGAGTTCCTCGACCACGCCGTTCCGCTGGGAATGGCACCACAGCGCGGCTCCGGCCACTTCAAGCAGTTCTACGCGGGCATGTTGGCCGCCTTCCCAGACGTGCGATTCACGATCGTCGATCAAGTCGCGGAAGGCGACAAGGTAGCCACCATCAAGACGGCTCGAGGGACGCACCGGGGCGAGTTCATGGGCGTCCGCCCGACCGGACGCGAGATCGAATTGCCGGTGATCGATGTCTTCCGCGTCGCGGAGGGCAAGCTCGTCGAGCACTGGGGAGCGTGGGACAACCTCCGGTTGCTCCAGCAGATTGGAGCGGCGCCGGCGCGCGGACAGAGCGGAGCCTGACCACTCGACGCGCGGCAGTCCGCGCTCGCCCCGCCTTCGCTACTCGCCCGCCTCCGCCCTGCCTTCGGGCTCCGGCAGCCGCGGCGCAAGCATCCACACGAGCTGGGCCGTCGTCGTCGCTCCCACCTTGGACCGAGCGCTCGCCAGGTGGTGCTTCACGGTCGAGTGCGACAGGCCGAGCCGGTGGGCGGCGGCCTTGTCGGACCCGGCAATCGGCGCTTCCGCCCTCCTCCATGCGAGGGGGCCCCTTGTATTCGGCGAACTTGACGAAGCCGCCGTCGTTGACACGGCGGGTTTCCACTTCTGTCGTGTCAACGCGATGGTTGAGGAAATCGCCGCCGACTGGATGTCCACGACCGACGCCGCCGAGGCGCTCGGCCTGACGGCGGATCGGGTGCGCCGGCTCATCGCGTCCGGCGCCCTGGCCGCCCACCGGGTCGGGGGCCGCTACCTGGTCCGCCGGCCCGACGTCGAGGCCCGCGTCTACGCGGGCGCCCCGCCGCGTCGGCCGTTCGCGCCGCGACGCGCGTGGGCGCTCATCCTCCTGGCCGGCGGCGTCACGCCCGCGGGGCCGGCTGCGGGTCCTGCCCGGCGGCGTCTCAGGGTGGCTGGGCGGCCGGGTCGCGCCGAGGCTCGCCGTCGCCCTGGACCTCGCCGAGGACCGGGATCCGCGGGCGCAGGCCGCGGCGCGCGAGGCACTCGAGCGGCCATGACCGTGGACGTGCTGCCCGAGCGCGAGGCCGGCAGGCCGTCCATCTCAGTCCGAGCCCTCCCCGGGTGGCCCCTCGCTGCTCAGCGGCACCGCCGGGAGCCGCCAGCCCCGCTTCAGGGCCAGGACCCGCAGGCCGAAGCAGACGCTGGCACCGGCCGCAGCGCCGACGCCGGACGCGAGCCCGGCCTCCTCGCCCACGACGACAACGATCGCCCCCGCGAGTGCGGCGACGGCGTACACGTCCGCCCTCAGGACGGTCGGGATCTCCGCGACGAGGATGTCGCGGAGCATCCCGCCGCCGATCCCGGTGAGCATCCCGAGCAGC
>JAJXTS010000253.1 GCA_021783595.1 Chloroflexota bacterium
CGGCGCCCGCCCAGCGCCCACGATGGCCATTTCCCAGCGCGGTGCTAGGATTTCTCGGCCATGACCGAGACCGACTCCACCTCCCCCGCTGCGCCCGGCGCCCCCGCCGTTTCGGACGCCGCGTTCGACGCCCAGCGCCGAGCCACCGAGTACGCGATCCTCGACGCGCTCCGTGCCGTCGTGGACCCGGAGATCGGGATGAACGTGGTCGAGCTGGCGCTGATCAAGCAGATCGTCCTCACGCCGGACTCCACCGAGATCAAGATGATCCTGACCACGCCGTTCTGCCCCTACGCCGGCGCCATGATCCAGCAGGTGAAGGAGCAGGCGGAGAGCGTGGTGGAGCAGGACGTCCGTGTGACCCTGCTCGCCGAGCGGTGGGACCCGCGCGACGCGGGCCTGATGTGGTGAGCGGGTCCCAGCCCTGCCCAGCCGGCTCGATGCCGCAGTGACCCGGAACCCCCGACCCCGATGAGCAACCGCCTCAGCTTCCCCAGCTCCGTCGCCACCGGCCGTGGCGATGACGGCATGACCGGACTCCTGTTCGACGACATCCGCGTCCAGAAGGACGACCTCCGCACCGAGGCGTTCGGCACCGTGGACGAGGCGGTCGCCGCGCTGGGCCTGGCCCGCGCGGAGCTCGGCGCCAAGGCGCAGCGCGGTGCGCTCAGCCCCAACTTCGGAGGGCTGGCGGACCTGATCCTGCGCATCCAGCGCGAGCTGTTCGTCGCGGGCGCCGAGCTGGCCACGGCTCCCGAGTCGCGCCACAAGCAGGTCGAGGGCAAGACCCGCGTGTCGGCGGCGATGCTCGAGGGAATCGAGGCCGTGCTCCGCGAGACCGAGGCCGCCATCGAGCTTCCCCGCGAGTTCGTCGTCCCCGGCGAGACCGTGGTGTCGGCCGCGCTCGAGCTCGCCCGGACCATCGTCCGGCGTGCTGAGCGACGCGCCGTCACGCTCGCGTACCACGACTACGCCATCCGCGACGGCATTATGATCCCGTACCTCAACCGCCTCGCCGACCTGCTCTGGATCCTCGCCCGCGTGGCCGAGCAGGCCGAGTCGCGCTCCGCGACCACCGCCCGCGTCCACGGTCGGGGTCGGCCGAGCGCCACGGCGAGGTCCAAGCAGACAGCCGCCACCACCCAGACGGCGCCGCCCGAAGGGAGTCCCTCGTGAACAGCTACCAACGCCCGTATCCCAGCGCCACCTATGGCGCCCGCCCCGCCCCCGCTCTCGTCCAGCAGCTGCTGATCGGCGCGTTCGGCTGGATGTTCGCCGGCCTGCTCCTCACCGCCGGCGTCGCCTTCCTCGTCTCCACCAGCGTCACCCTCACGGACACGACCTCGCAGGTGATCCTGCCGGTGATCCTGGGCCAGTTCATCCTGGCCATGGCGCTGAGCTTCGGCATCAACAAGCTCAGCCCGATGGTCAGCCTGGCGCTGTTCTTCGTCTACGCGGCGAGCATGGGCCTCACGATCGGGCTCATCGTCCAGGTGTACACGGCCGGCTCGGTGGCGGGGGCGTTCGTCGCCAGCTCCGCGATGTTCGCGGCCGCCGCCGTCTACGGCAAGGTCACCCAGCGCAACCTCGCCACGCTCGGCTCGATGGCGTTCATGGCGCTGATCGGGGTCCTGGTGGCGTCGGTGGTCAACCTGTTCGTCGGGTTCTCCGCGCTCAACTGGATCATCTCGGTCGTGGGCGTCGGCGTGTTCGTGGTGCTCACCGCGTGGGACGTCCAGCGGATCGTAAACGGCCAGCTCGCCGCGGTCATGAAGTCGGCAGAGCGCGCGTCGGTCTTCGCCGCGTTCCAGCTGTACCTCGACTTCATCAACCTGTTCCTGTTCCTCCTGCGACTCCTCGGCAGCCGCCGCTGACAGCAGCTGCGCGACGGGGCTCGGCGGTTTGGCCGGGCCCCGTTCCGATTCTCGGGCCGCGACGCCCGGATGGGCGCGGCCGCGAGGAGCCAGCCGGCGATGCACGGCCCGCTCGCCGGGGCCAGAATGGGGCCCGACGGGCGCCGCCGGGCGCCGGACCACGCGGAGACAGGCCGATGCGCATCGCGATCCTCGGAGCCGGCAACGTGGGCGGCGGTCTGGGCAGGGCGTTCGCCGCCGCGGGTCACGACGTCGTGTTCGGCGTCCGCGACCCCGAGAGCACCAAGACGCAGGCCGCGCTCGCGGACATCCCCGATGCCGTCGCCGCCTCGCCGGGCGACGCCGTGGAGGGCGCCGATGTCGTTGTGTTCGCCGTGCGGCCGGTCGCGATCAACGCCACGGTGGCGGAGCTGCCGCCGCTCGACGGGCGCCTCGTCATCGACGCCATGAACCGGTTCGACGCCGAGCCCGGCGGCCACTCCACCACCCAGGACCTGGCCACCATGCTGCCGGGCGCGAAGCTCGCGAAGGCGTTCAACACCATCGGCTTCGAGAACTACGCCACCGCGGCCGGCCGGGCCGTCCCCGCCGCCATGTTCGTCGCCGGCGACGACGCCGACGCCAAGCGCGTCGCGATGGACCTGGCCGCGCAGATCGGCTTCCGGCCCGAGGATGCTGGCGGGCTGGCCAACGCCAAGGTGCTCGAGGACATGGTCAAGGTCTGGCTGGCGCTGTCGCAGGCCCACGGCCGGGGCGTGGCGTTCGCGGTGTC
>JAJXTS010000254.1 GCA_021783595.1 Chloroflexota bacterium
GTGGGGCGGAGCCGAGCGATTCGCGTCCGGGCGGCGGGGCGTTCCGGCCGTCCGCTCCGGGACTCAACGGGCGCACGGCCGAGCGGGTCCGACCGGGCGGCGCGGCGTTCCGGCCGTCCGCTCCGGGACTCAACGGGCGCACGGCCGAGCGGGTCCGACCGATCTCGGTCGAGGCTGTCCCATCGCGGGCCTCGCGCCGCAACGAACCAGCCCGGAAGCGGTCGGAACAGCGCACCACGGAACCGTTGAGTCCCGGAGCGGGCACCGCCGCGGACGGCGCGCGGCGGACGGCAAGTCGGCGCGGCTGGGCGCGGGCACCGCCGCGCGCCGGGGCGCCCAGCCGGGGGCGCCGGTCAGATCCCCCCGGTCGCCTCGTTCCAGTCGCGGACGCGCCATCGGCGGATCACGCCGTTGAGGACGAACGGATCGGTTCGGGCGAACTCCTCGGCAGCCTGGCGGGTGGCAAAGACGCCCATGGAGCCCTGGTTCTGCGGGTCGCCGAAGGGTCCGATGAGGAGCAGGCTGCCGTCGGATCGGAAGCGCTCCGAGTGGGCGCGATGCCCCGGCAGCCACGCGGGCGCCTTCGACCGGACGTCGTCCGCAGAGTCGTACAGGAGCACGTGCCGCATCTGCCTCGGCTCCGATCGGGCGCCCGGGGGCAGAACTGGCTGCGGTCCGCCCCTGTCTGCGCCCATTGCCTGGCGCCAGCCCCTCGGACGGGGCCGGAAGTCTGTGGTGGTGGAGATGGGGGAGAGTCGAACTCCCCGTCCAGAGCCCTTCGCCTGGAACCACTACGAGCGTGTCCGATGATTTTCGTCAGCCGTCGGGGCGCCCATCGGCAGGCTCCTCGTCGGCCCATCGGCGTGTCCCTAGATCGGGCTTTGTCCCGGCGTACGTCGCCTCTGCCGGTCCGCACCTTCGCTAAGTGACGCTTCCACGGCCCGCGAAGGGGAGGCCGCTTCCACGCTCACCTTACGGCCTAGGCCGCGAGGGCGAGAGCAGGCTGCTTGTTGGCAGTTACTTCGTTTGCCGCCGGTTTAACGAGGCCTGACGGCACCTCGGCTCGCGTCTCCAGACAGCCAGACCCTGTCGAGACCACGCATCCCCACAGGACCGAACGGCTGTTCGGGACGCGCATCGTACACCCGGCCGGGCCACGTGGCGAGGGGCGGGCCGGTCGCGGGCGGGTGCGCCCCCGAAACCCCGTCGCGCGGCAGGTCAGGACGCCGGCGCCACGACGCTCGGGTCGGCGATCTGGCCCAGGAACAGCACCGCCCCGGTCGTCAGGTCGCGGACGGCGAAGACGAACGGCCGATCCACCTTGAGCGTCACGGTCTGCGACGGCGCCGCCGCCCCGGCCATGACCGCCGCCGTGGCTGCCGAGGCCTCGGTCCCCGCCTCGTCCACCGTGATGTCGGCCTGGTGGACCACGGCGCTGATGAACAGGCGCTCGGCGGCGGTCATGCCCGAGAAGTCGGCCGCGGACGCGCTGAACGCCGACGGCATGCCGAGGGCCGCCAGGACCGACGCGAGGTCGGCCTGCGTCGCGGTGCCGAAGCGCGGCAGCGACAGGTTCACCTCGCGCGGTGCGAGCGCCGCGGTGATCGAGGCCAGCGTCGCCGCGTCGAGCCCCGCCGCGAAGGAGGGGAGGCTGTCCGGGACGATCACGAGCATGGCCAGCTGGTCGCCGACATAAGGCAGCTGGACCGCCCGCCAGCCGGGGCCGGCCGCGTAGTCGAGGCTGCCGCCGGACTGCATGAACTTCGCCGACACCGTGGACCCGTCCGGGCGGGTGAACGGCGCGTCGGCCGAGACGGCCGTGTCGAAGGGCTTCGCCCAGGCCGCCTTGAGGTAAACCGCGTTGACCAGCACCAGGCGCGTGGTGCCGTCCACGGTGCCGGGCCCCAGCAGGTCGGTGATCCGCTGCTCGGTCTGGCCGGCCACCCAGGCGTTGATTGCCGATCGCGCCGCGTCGGCGGCCGTCTTGAAGTCCACCAGCCCGACGCCGGCCCCGAACCGGGCTGCGAGGGCGTCGAGGTATGCCGCCTCGAGCGGCAGGCCCTGCTGGACGAAGCCGCTGTTCGCGATGCGCAGCGTGACCTGCTGCGGCTTGCCGGCCTGGTCGGCGAAGGTCCCGGTGCGGGACGCGAGGGCGGCGTCGAGGCTGGCGACCCAGTCGGCGTGCGCGTCGGACGCGAGGCCGTGCAGGACGGCGTCCATCTCGGCCGCCGTGGTTCCCCGGGCGCCGGCCCGGGCCATCGACAGGGCGAGGGCGATGCTGGCCGGCGAGGCGACGGCGTTCCCGCTCGCGCTGCGGACGCGGGCGAACACGGCGAGGCCGAAGGCGTTGAGCGCGTCGCCCGCGCTCGTCGCAGCCGAGGCCGACGGCGACAGGCGCGCGACGCCGTGGGCCGCCGCGAACTCGATGCCGCCCGCGGCGGCCGGCGAGCCCGTCGGGGCGGGCGGCAGGGCGGTGGCGGACGGGCTCGCGGAAGGGGTGGGGGCGGACGGCGTCCCGCAGGCACCGGCGAGCGTGGCGGCGAGCAGGAGAGCGGGCAGGCGGCGCATGGCGAACCTCGGGGGTGTGTGCAATTGGGTCCC
>JAJXTS010000255.1 GCA_021783595.1 Chloroflexota bacterium
GTACTGCGCGGGTGCGTCCAACCAGGCTCCTCCTTCCCTCGCTCCGGCTCACGCGTCGGCGGGGCGCTCCTCGCCCGTCGGGCGGCCATCAGCGCTCTCGCCCCCGTTGCCTCAAGCGGCTGACCCGCCACCATGATGCTGTATGGACAAATGGCACCTTAGCAGGGGCCGCGTGTCCTTACTCGCGCGGTCCACATGGCATCCCTACGGCCTGTCGGGGGTCCTGCGGGATCCTCGAAGCGATCGTCGCCTGGAAGACAGCGGGAGCATCTGTGCGCAAGATGCCGGCACGGATCGGACCGGCGCGCCGTGATGGCCCAAGGGCCTGGGCCGCGGAGCGCGACTCCGGTTCGGTGAACTGGGTCGTGTTCGCCGCCCGCCCCAGTTGTGAGCTGTCGCCGGTGCCTCGCGTTCGGCCGATGACTCGCCCGAACGGAGGTGCAGTTGCCTGCTCCGGCGCGAGTCGCCCGACGCGCGCGAAGGAGGATGAGGAGTGGTGTCCCCGGCGCCGCGCGCGATCACCCGGATGCGGCCGCAATGCCGGAGCGGACCCGCTCCACGGCGGCGTCGCATCGCGAGGCGCTCGAGCGCCCACGCGAGGTGGGCCACGCCGCCGGATCGGGCAAGCGTCGTGTCGACCCCGACCCCGGGACGCGCGTTGACCCGGGGCCGCGCGTTCGCGCCGTCCGAGTGGGGCCTGCTGCCGCCCCGGGACGCCACGCCGCCGGCGCCCGGCGGCGTGGCGTCCCGGATCCACGTGGCGAGCCGGCGGCTGTGCGCCTCGGCCTCGACCACCTCGCGGGCCCACTTCTCCCCTTGTCCTCGTCAGAGGACAGGACCCGCTCGCCGGCGAACATTGATGACCGCGCCCGGGGCGTGGCGGTCGTGGCGCGCGTTGACCGCGGTCCGCAGGTCGCGGGCGCGCCGGCTGGCGTAGCCGACGCCCAGCACGTCCCAGTCCTGGCCGGTCGCCGCGGCCGTCCGCCTGCTCGGCCTCGGGCTCGCGGCCCCAGTCACGCCGGCGTGGCCTACCGGACCGTGAAAATCGCGGTGACGGTCGTGGGGAAACCGCACGGAACATTGACCGTGTACTTGCCCGGCCCCGCGTAGCCGGATGTCTGGAACGTTGCCGTCCACGTCCCGGTGGTCCCGCCGGCAGTCCATCCGCTCGCTGGCACATAGGTGGCGGACAGCGAGGCCTTGTTCGCCCAGACGATGTAGCCGGCTGTTCCCGGGTCGGTGGTGGCCCCGCCGCCGCTCGTTCCAAGCCACAGCTGCGGTGCGGCGCAGTGGGCCATCGTCATCGTGACCGTTGTCCCCGATGCTCCACGCGCCGGGCTGAGCGCGAGGCGAGGACCCGCGGCCGCCAGCACCGGGCCGGCGACAAGCGCCGCGATGAGCATTGCCGCCCCCAAGGCCAATCCGATCCGGGTGCGCCCGTGCATGTCGAGCCTCCTTCGGTCCACCGCTAGCCTCTTCGTCCCGGCCCTCCCTGGACCGACTCCGGTACCGGGCCGTTCGGGGTCTGCAGGCGCGGGGACGCGGTGCCTGGCTCCACGGAGCGTCCGGGCGGACGGCCGTCCGATCAAGCGTCCAGTTGCGCCACGACGCCGGAGCGAGCACGATGCCCGAGGTGGACGGCAACCCAGGCTCAGGCCTCGTCGGGCGCGATTCCGAGCTCGCCCGCGTGGCCACCGCGCTGGCCGCCGACCGGCCGGTCTGGGTCGCGGGCGAGCCCGGCATCGGCAAGACCTCCCTGGTCCGGGCCGCCGTCGCCCGGAGCGGCCGTCGCCTCCACGAGGGCGCCGGCTTCGCCACCCTCGGCCCGGTCCCGTACCACGCCCTGCCGCGCTCGCTCGCCGCGGGCGCCGCGGGGGACGCGGAGCACGTGGCCCGCGAGGTCGAGCGCGCCGTCGGCCCGGAGATCCTGTTCGTGGACGACGTCCAGTGGGCCGATCACAGGTCGCGAGACGTCCTCGCGCGCCTCGCCGGCCGGATCGCTGTCGTCGTTGCCAGCCGCGAGGCGCCGCCCCCGGCGCTGGCACTGCTCCCCTGGCAGCTGGTCGAGCTCGTGGCGCTCGACGACGCGTCGGCGGCGAGGATCGCCCGCCAGATGCGACCTGGGCTCACCGCCGCCCGCCAAGCGCGGATCGTCGCCCGCGCGGCCGGCAACCCGCTGCTCCTCGAGGAGCTCGCGCGCGACGGGAGCGAGTCGCCCACGATGCGGCGCGCGATGGCGAGCCGTGTCGCCGGCCTGTCACCGACCGGACGGCGCCTCCTCTGGCTCCTGGCCCTCGCCGGGAACCCGATGCCGGCGAACCGCCTGCCGGCCGGCATGGACGAGCTGGTGGAACGCGGCCTGGTGGCCGCCCGCGCGGGCGACGTGCAGATCCGCCACGCGATGCTGCGCGACGCCATCGAGCCGCTCATCCCGGCGGATGAGCAGGGGGTGCTCCGGCGGATGCTGGCCGGGTTTGTCGAGGATCCTCTCCAGGTCGCAAGCCTGCTCCTCGCCGCCGGTGACGCCGCCGAGGCGGCGCAGGTTGCCGCGCCGGCCCTTGCGGGAGCCACCGGGGCGCGCCGGGCCGCCCTCCTGGAG
>JAJXTS010000256.1 GCA_021783595.1 Chloroflexota bacterium
TGGATCGCGTCCGCCACGGCGGGCGCGGCAGCGGCCATCGGCAGCTCGCCGAGCCCCTTGGCGCCGTGCGGCACGTCCGGGAACGGCACCTCGACGAACACGACGTCCACGCTCGGCGCGTCCGCGGCCGTCGGCACGAGGTACGTCGCGAGGCGGTCGGCGGTGAGCCGCCCCTCCGCCGCGCCCATCGCCTCGATGGTGGCGAAGCCGACGCCCTGCAGGGTGCCCCCCTCCACCTGGCCGGTCGCGAGCCTCGGGTTCACGATCCGCCCGGCGTCGCTCACGGCCAGCACGCGGCGGACCGCGGCCAGCCCGGTGTCGAGGTCGACGTCGGCCCAGGCGACCACCGCCGCCCAGCTGTACGCGGGGAAGGCATCGCCGTGCTGCCGCTCCTCGTCCCAGGGCGTCCCCGGGTAGCCGGCGAAGCCGACCTCCGCGCGCGTCGGCCCGTGCGCTGCCGCGTCCTCCCGCCAGGTGCGGGCGAACGGGGCGCCCGTCCGCGCCTCGATCTCGGAGCGGAGCCGCCGCGCCGCGTCGGCCAGCAATCCGCCGACGACCATGGTCGAACGGGATGCCACGGTCGGGCCGCTGTCGGGAACGATCGCGGTGTCCACGGGCGCGCTCTCGACCAGCTCGGCGGGGACCCCGAGCACGTCCGCGACGATCTGGGGCAGGACCGTCCCGGCCCCCTGGCCGATCTCGCTCTGCGCAGCCAGCGCGCGGATCCGGCCGTCGGCCGTCAGCTCGACGGCCGCTCGGCTCCCGAGCGCCAGCTCGCCCCGGCCGGAGAACCCAGTCCCGTGCCAGCCGAGGGCGAGGCCGACGCCGCGGGCGATGCGATCGGGGCCGGCGTCGGCCGTCGGGTCTCCCTCGGCGCCGTCCTCCCCCGCCGGGTCGCCCAGGCGGGCTTCGGAGACCCAGCGCGCCTCCCGCTGCGCGCGCAGGCGGGCCGTCTCGCGGCGCTCCGCCTCGAACCCCGACGCCTCGAGTGCACGCTCCAGCACGGCGCCGGCGCCGACGCTCGAGCGGAGCACCTGGCCCGTGACCGTCGCGTCGCCGGGCCGGTAGACGAGGCGGCGACGCATCTCGGCCGCCGACACGCCGAGCGCCTCGGCGGCGCGATCGAGCTGGAGCTCCGCCGCGAACTGCGCCTGCGGGCCGCCGAAGCCGCGGAACGCACTGCTGGGCACCGTGTTCGTCATCATGGCCCGGGCGCGGACGCGGACGTTGGGGCAGCGGTACGGCCCGGCGGCGTGGACCGCCGCGCGGGAGAGGACCGCCGGCGACAGGGCCGCATAGGCGCCGCCGTCGAGCACGATCTCGATGTCCTGCGCCACGAGGTCGCCGGCGAGCGTCACGCCCGTTCGGTGGCGGATGACCGACGGGTGTCGCTTCGAGGTGGCGGCCATGTCCTCGCGACGGCCGTAGGCGAGGCGGACGGGCCGCCCCGCCGCACGGGCGAGCAGCGCCGCGTGGATCGCGACGAGCGACGGGAAGTCCTCCTTGCCGCCGAAGCCGCCGCCCGTGGGCGCCATCACCACGCGCACCCGGTCGCGCCCGACGCCCAAGGCCCGGACCAGCGCCGCGTGGACGGACCACGGGTTCTGGAGCGACCCGGTGACCGTGATCGTCCCGTCCGGGCCCGGCTCCGCCAGCATGGCCTGCGGCTCGAGGTAGGCGTGCTCCTGGCGGCCGGTCCGGTACTCGCCCTCCACCGTGACGTCGGCGGCCGCGAGCGCCGCGTCGGGGTCGCCCTTGAGCATCTCGCAGGAGGCGAACGAGGCAGCCGACCCGAGCGGGTCGAGGACCGGCGGCTGGGGCTCGGTCAGGACGCGGACCGCCGCGACCGCGGCGCGGGCGAGGACCGCGCTCGGCGCTGCGACGAGCGCGACCGGCTCCCCGACGTACCGGACTTCGCCCGTCGCGAGCACCGGCATGTCGTCCCGGATGACGTCCACGACGTTCTCGCCCGGCACGTCGGCTGCCGTGACGACAACGACCTCGCGCCAGTCGAAGCCGGGGTCGGGCGCGATCCCCAGCAGCCTCGCCCGCGGCTCCGGGGACCGGACGGTGGCGCCGAACCACATCCCCGGCACGACCAGATCGGCGGTGAACCGGGCCGTCCCGGTCACCTTCGCGATGCCATCCCGCCGCGGCACGGACGTGCCGATGAGCCCGCCCATCGCGGCAAACCATCCTCGCGACCGCGCGCCCGGGCCAGAGCCGGAGTGCCCGGAGTGCGCCCGAATCCGCCGGGTCGGCCGTTCCAGGCGCATCGCGCCGTGCGCCGTCGGCGCTCCGGCGGCGCGAAGGCGTGCAACGATCAGCCCGGGCAAGACCATGGAGGGAGGGGCGCGGGTGGCGAACTGGGCCGCGATGTCGCGGCGGCGCGGGTCGGGCGGCGCTCGCGTTCGGCAGCCGGCACGCGTCGCGTCGGTCGCGCTCGCGGTCACGGCGGCCCTGGCCCTCGGCGGCTGCGCCCCGTCCGCGTCGCCCGCGGCGACCGTCGCGGCCGAGGCGTCGGCGGCGCCCATTACGTCCGCGGCTCCCGCGGCGTCGTCGGCCCCCGCGGCGTCATCGGCCCCCGCGGGAG
>JAJXTS010000004.1 GCA_021783595.1 Chloroflexota bacterium
TGTCAGCTCCTGCCGAAGCCCTCCGGCACGCCCGGCAGCGCCTCGCCCAGCCCGAACGGCGCCCCGGCCTCGCGCACGCGAGCGGCCATCGCCGCCGCGACGCCGGCGTCCACCGCAGGCAGCGGGTGCGTCGCCATGATCTCCTCGACCCGGCCGCGCGCCCGGCCGAACGCATCCTCGCCGCCGGCGTCGAGCCATGCGCGCCGGGACTGGCGGTCGATGATCCGCGACGGCAGGTACTGCTCGGACTTGAACAGCCTCCGCGTCTCGGGCAGCTCGAGGAACCGGCCCTCGGGCCCGGCCTCCGCGAACGACCCCGTCGCGAGCGTCTCGGTCGGCGTGCCGATCCCGCGGAGCAGCCGCTGCGCCATGCCGATCGCCTCGGCGTCCACGACGAGCTTCTCGGCCGACTGCGCGAGCAGGAAGTCGAGCATGCCCGGGCCGGAGATGAGGTCCACGCCGGCCAGCGCGCCGACGAGCGCGGTCATCCCCGTCTCGAGGCCCGCCTGCGCGTCCACGATCTTCGAGTCCGTGGCGCCCATGTAGGCGTGCGTCGGCAGGCCGAGCCGGTGCCCGACCGCGGCGTACCCGCCGTCGATCATCGCGGTCTCGATCGCGCCCATCGCCGTGGCGCCCGTCCGCATGTCCACGATCGCCGGGGCGCCGCCCCACACGATGGGGGCGCCGGGAGCGGCCAGCTGGTTGAGCACGACGCCCGCGAGGCACTCTGCTGCGTGCTGCACAATCGACCCGATGAGCGTCACCGGCGCCGCGACGCCAGCCAGCGGCATCGAGACCATCTCGGAGGGCACCCCCGCCCGGCCGAGGTCCATGATGTTGCGGCAGGCGAACTCGGACCAGGTCAGCGGCGGCGAGGGGCACACGTCGAACACGGCTCGGGGCTTGTCGGCGAGTGCCTGCCGGCCGCCCGCGTCGAGCGCCAGGAGATCGACCATGACGCCCGAGCCGCGCGGCGTGAACGCCCCGGTGACGATGGGCTTGTCCGAGTTGGCGAGGCAGACGAGGAGCCGGTACAGGTCGCCGATCTCGGTGGGCACGTCATGGCAGACGATCGCGGTCGAGACGGCGTCGTACGCCGGCAGCGCGTCGGCGACGCGCGTGAGCCGGGCGAGGTCCGCGGCCATCGACTGGCGGGCCTCGAGCGTGATCGGGTCCAGGTACGCCACGCCGGAGGAACCCGGGTCGAAGTGGACGGCGCCCGATCCGTAGCGGACCGCGGGCTTGCCCGACCGCGTGTACAGGTCGAAGGCGTGCGGGACGGTGTCGAGCGCCCGCTGGACCATCGCCTGGGTGATCGCCACCCGGTTGCCGTCGGCGGTCCCGCCCGCGCCCACGAGCAGGCGGACGGCCTCGGGCTCCTCGACCTTGACGCCGGGGCTGGCGAGCAGCGCCAGCGCCTCGTCCACGACGCGGTCGATCAGGGCGGGATCGAGGAGCTCGAAGCTGGGTCGCATGGGATCTCCGGACTGGGCGGGGTGGGGCGCCCGACCGGGCGGGGCCGGGCGCCGGGACTGGCGACGGGGTCGGCCCCGCGGCCAGTGGGATCAGGGGTCAGGCGCCGAGGGCGGCCTTGCGGTGCCCCTCGACGAGCCCGACGAGCTCGCGGTCGAGCGCCGGGTCCAGCGGTTCGGGATGGTGGTTCCGGATCAGATGCCGCGCTTTCTCGAGCGCGTCGCGGTGGTACTTGTCCGGGTCGTCGTGCCACTGGCCGTACGTGCGCCGGTCCAGGTAGCTGGCCTTCCACAGGCCCTTCATCGCCGTGCGCGTGTGCGGGAGCGTCAGGTACTCGCCGCCCGGCCCCACCTCGGCGATGGCCTCGAGCGAGAGCGCCTCGTCGTCGAACGGGATGCCGCGCAGCATCGCCTCCACGATCGACGCGATCTCCGCGTCGAGGATCATCTGCTCGAACGACCAGATCCTCGACCCGTGCAGCAGGCCAACGCCGAGGAGCATGTCCGAGCCGGCGACAGAGGCCATGAACGACGACAGCCCGTTCTCGAGGCCGGCCTGCCAGCCGGACGTCTTGTCGCCGGTGGCGAACGCGCCCATCGAGAGCGGCACGTTGTAGAAGTCCGCGAGGGCGTTGGTGGCCGCGCCGAACAGGAAGTCCTCGGGCCCGCCGCCGGTGTAGGCGCCGGTCCGCAGGTCCATCGCGGTCTGCGCGGCCGCGTAGTAGACGGGCGAGCCCGGGTACGCCAGCTGCATCAGCGCCATGGCGCTCACGACCTCGGCGTTGCCCACGACCAGCGACCCGGCGATGGTCGCCGGCCCGGAGAACGCGCACGACGCCATGGTCATGAAGCCCACCGGCACGCCGGCCTCGGCCGCGATCAGGGAGGCCTCGATCGGGCCGCCGTCGTGGGCCAGCGGGCTGATCGTGCACTGCATCAGCGAGAGCACGGGACGCCGGCGCAGGGCCTCGCGCCCGCCGGCCACCGCCGCCGCCATGGCGATCGCGGTGCGGGCGTCCTCGGCCGTGACCACGGTCTCGGTCTGGACGTGCTTGGTGGAGTTGCGCCAGACGGCGAGCAGCTCCTCGTGGGTGCGCGTCGCCGGGTCCGAGTCCTGCGCGGAAACGGCGACCCAGTGGAAGCCCACCTGGCCGAGCGCGTCGGCGACGCGGGCGATGTCCGCGACGTCCTGCAGCGAGGACCGGCGGACCTGGAGCGTCCACGGGTCCAGCACCTCGATGCCGCAGCCGTCGGTGGCGATGTGGACGTGGTGGCCGTCGAGCGGCAGGTCCTGGGCCGGGTTCCGCGCGGCCAGGGTGTACGCCGGCGGGGCCGTCTTGAGCGCGGCCTCGATGACGTGCGCGGGCACCTTCACGATGCTCGTCGCGCGGTCCACGGTGGCGCCGTGGGCAGCCCAGATGTCGAGGGCCTGCTCGGACGGGAACTTGACGCCGACCTTCTCGATGACCTCGAGGGTGGCCTGGTGGATGCGGTTGATGGCGGCGGGCGAGAGCACCTCGAGACGAGGGCGCACCCCAGCAGCTGTTGCCGGTGCCGTGTTCATGCGTGCCTCCGGCCGGGTCGGCTGGCGACCCGGCAGCGTGTGCGGGGCGGCGGGCCGCCCCGGGGATCGCTGCGCGAGGGCGGTCAGGCCCCGACGAGCTGGCGGACGAGGGCCACCGCCCCGATGGCATCCTCGCTGTACCCGTCGGCGCCGATCTCGGCCGCCCAGGTCGCGGACGCGGGGGCGCCGCCGACGATGACCCGGCACTTGGGGCGCAGGCCGGCCGCGTCGAATTTCTCGACCACCGTGCGCTGGCCGGCCATCGTGGTGGTCAGCAGCGCCGACACGCCGACGATGTCCGCGCCGTGCTCCTGCGCCGCCGCGACGAAGCGGTCCGGGTCCACGTTGACGCCGAGGTCGTGGACCTCGAAGCCGCTCGTGGCGAGCATCATGCCCACGAGGTTCTTGCCGATCTCGTGGATGTCGCCCTTGACCGTGCCCAGCACGACCCGGCCCAGCACGTGGCGCTCGGTGGCCTCCGCCTTCATGACCGGCTCAAGGATGGCGACGGCCCTCTGCATCGCGCGGGCGGACAGCATCATGTCGGGCAGGAAGAGCTCGCCGATGGCGAACTGCTCGCCGACGTACGTCAGGCCCGGCACGAAGCCCTTGTCGATCGCGTCCAGGGGCGGGACACCGTTCGCCAGCGCCCGCTCGGCCAGGGCAGCCGATGCAGCCGCGTCGCCGTCGATGACCGACTGGCGCATCTGGGCGAACAGTTCCTCGCTCATGTCGTCATTCCTCCGGTCGCCGCGCCGGCACGCGCCGGCGGTGGGGTGCGTCACGTGACGCGGATCAGGTCCCGAGCGGCGTCCGGGGTGGCGGGACGGCGGGTTCGTGCCCGTGCCCGACACGGCCGACGGCCGGCGCCCATGGCTCCGGCGACCGGCACGGACAGTCGCAGGATGATGGATATCACCTTATTGGCACGGCGGGGACGGCCTGATGCGCGGCAAGGAACGCCCTCCCGCGTGGCGCCGGAGCGGCGGCTGCCCGGCGGGGGAGCCGAGGCGGAAGGTCCCATCCCCGCGGGCCGCACGGCTGGGCGGGTTGCGGGGGTCCCAACTAGACTTCCCGCATGCCCGATTTCGTCCACGGGTCCGAGCGGCGCCCGCTCGTGCCCGGCCAGACCATCTTCGACGTGGCCGGCGAGCTGTCCGTGGTGGTTCCCGCCTCGTGCAACAAGACGGGCCGCTGCCACGAGTGCGTGGTGGAGATCCGGTCGGGCGGCAGCCAGCTCGCGCCGCGAACCGAGGAGGAGTCGTTCCTCGGCCCCACGTTCCGCCTCGCGTGCCAGGCGCGGGTGGCCGCGGCCGAGGAGGACGTGGAGTTCAGCGTCCTGCGCCGTCGCCTGCGGATCCTGCTGGCGCCGGACGAGCAGCGAGCGGACCTGGACCTCGACCCCGCCGTGCGGGAGGTGAACGGCCACCTCGTCGCGGACGACGGCACGGACCTCGGGGTCGCGGGCGGGGCGCCGGTCGGGGTCGCCGTGGACATCGGGACCACGACCGTGGTGCTGGAGCTGGTGGACCTGCGGACGGGCGCCGTGCTGGCGATCGCGTCCATCGAGAACCCCCAGCGCTTCGGCGGCAGCGACGTGATGACCCGCATCACGTACGAGGCCGAGGTGCCGGGCGAGCTCCGCCTCTCGTTGCGGCGGGCGCTCAACCACGAGCTCAAGCGGCTGTGCGCGGACCTGGGCCTGGACCGCAAGCAGCTCGTGGAGATGGTGATCGTCGGCAACCCGACGATGCGCGACCTCGCGCTCAACCTGGACATCCTGCCCATCGGCCGGCTGCCGTACCGCTCGGTCACCGAGACGGCGTGGCGCGACGGCACGGCGCCGTCCACGATGGTCTCGCGGCGCGCCCACGAGCTGGGCCTGCTCATCCACCCGCAGGCACGGGTGGTCGCGGGGCCCCTCATCGCCTGCCATGTTGGCGCGGACGCCGCCGCGGACCTCGTGGCGGTGGACGCGATCGAGCGGGGCGGCTCGTTCCTGCTGGTGGACATCGGCACCAACACCGAGATCGTCGCCTCGGACGGGCACCGCATCCTGGCCGCCTCCAGCCCGGCCGGGCCCGCGTTCGAGGGCGGCGGCGTCCGCTACGGGATGCCCGGCGCCGACGGCGCAATCGAGAAGGTCGGCCTGCGGGACGGCCGGTTCCAGATCGAGGTCATCGGCGACGCGCCGCCCGAGGGGATCTGCGGGTCCGGCCTGGTGGACCTGCTCGCGGTCCTGCGGCGCTCGGGCCGGATGACCGATCGCGGAGCCTTCGCGGACCGCGCGGACGAGTTCCGGATCGTGGACCAGCCCCGCATCACCCTCTCGCGCGCCGATGTGGGCCACCTCTCGATCGCGAAGGCGGCGACCGCGGTCGGCCAGCGCGTCCTGCTCCGGCGGCTCGGCCTGCGGCCCGAGGACCTCGACCGCGTGTACCTCGCCGGCGGCTTCGCCAATGCGCTCGACATTCGCACCGCGGTGGAGATCGGCCTCCTGGTGGACGCCCGTCCCGAGCGCATGACCCGCGTGGGCAACGCGTCCATCGCCGGCGCCCGAGCGCTGCTCCTGTCCCGGCGCCGTCGGGCCGAGCTCGACGACATCGTTCGCCGCATCGAGCACGTGGAACTAGAGTCCGAGCCGGACTTCTTCGACATGTTCACCGACGGCTGCCTGTTCGACCCCATCGCTGTCTGAGGTTGTTGCCATGAGCCCCGCGCCCAACCCCGCCGACGCCGCGTCCGCCCCGGCAGCCCCTTCCGCCGGTCCCGGCGCCCTGCGCGCGGCCCTGTCCTCGCCGGCCTCGTTCGCCACCGTGGTGGAGCTGGTGCCCTGGGCGGGCGAGCTCGTGGACCCCAAGGGCGCCTCGCAGCTCAAGGCCGCCCGGGAGCTGGCCGGCAATCCGCGGGTCACCGCGATGTCCATCACCGACAACGCGGGCGGCCACGCCAAGCTCTCGCCGTCCGCGCTCGGGGCCGAGGTCGCCAAGCTCGGCCATGACGCCATCGTCCACGTCGCCTGCCGCGACCGCTCGCGCAACGCGCTCCAGAGCTTGGGCTGGGAGCTGCTCAGCCGCGGGCTCACCTCGGTGCTCGCGCTGACCGGCGACTACCCGGAGTCCGGCTACGAGGGCCTGTCGCGGCCGGTCTTCGACATCGACTCCGCGGCGCTGCTCCACATGTATCGCGGCCTGGGCGAGGAGGCGGCGGCCAAGGCCGCGGCGGCCGACCCGGAGGCGGACCCGAACGCCCACCGGTTCCTGCTGGGCTGCGCCATCGACCCCTACAAGCGCGTCGAGCGCGACCTCGTGCCGCAGTACCTCAAGCTCGCGCTCAAGGTGCGCAGCGGGGCGGACTACGCCATCGCGCAGGTGGGCTACGACGCGCGCAAGCTGGCCGAGCTGCTGGCGGTCATCCGGCGCGACAGCCTGGGCATCCCGGCCGTCGCCAACGCGTACATCCTCTCGGCGCCGGTCGCCCGGGCCTTCAACGCCGGCAAGGTCCCCGGCTGCGTGGTCACCGACGACCTGCTCGCGGTGGCCGAGCAGCAGGCCAAGGCGGCCGACAAGGGCCGCGCGTTCTTCCTCGAGTTCGCGGCCAAGCAGGCCATCGTGGCGCGCGGGCTCGGCTTCAAGGGCGTCTACTTCTCCGGCCACCGCAACGCGGGCGAGATCGCCAAGATCCTCGAGCTGATCGACGCCCACCCGGCCGACGACTGGAAGGCGCTCCTGCCGGACGTCTCGTGGGCGCTGCCGGCCGCGTTCCAGCTGTTCGAGCGCGATGGGGACGGCCTGCCCACGGGTGCGCCCGCCAAGGCCTACGCCCGCTCGATCACGCCAGCGGCCCGCAAGGCGGCCCGGTCCAAGGTGGACCCGCTCTACCGCTTCAGCCGGATCGTGCACCAGCGCGCGTTCGAGCCGGGCGTGCCCGGGTTCAACGCCTGGGGCAAGGTCTTCGAGCAGATCGAGCAGCACAAGCTCGACAAGCCGGTCCACGTGTTCGAGCAGGCCGTCAAGCTGCCCATGTACGACTGCCGGGACTGCGGCGACTGCTCGCTGCCCGACATCGCCTACCTGTGCCCCGAGAGCCACTGCCAGAAGAACCAGCGCAACGGTCCGTGCGGCGGCGCGCACGACGGCCTGTGCGAGGTACCGGGCCACACCTGCATCTGGGCGGACGCCTACAAGCGCCTCAAGCCGTACGGCGAGGAGCTCGCGATGCTCGACCGGGCGCCGGTGTTCCAGGACAACACGCTGCGGCGCACCTCCGCCTGGGGCAACGCGTTCCTCGACCGGGACCACATCGCCAAGCGGCTGGGCCGCGCCAGGCTCCCCGAGGCCGCGCCCGCGCCGGCGCCCAAGCCTGCGCTGGCGGCCCCGAAGCCGGATGCTGCGCCGGCCGGCCCCAAGCCCGACGCCGAGGGGCCGGCCCCCAAACCCGACGCGACCAGGTGACCGCGGCGCGGGGCGCGACCGCCCTCGCCCCGCCGCCCGCCGCGACCGGGTGACCGCGACGCGTCGCGCGGGCGACGTCAGGCTGCCGGGACCGCCTTGACGACGCCCTCGTCCCAGCTCATCGCCAGCCGCTCGCCCGGCTGGAGCACGAGCATGTCGTCGTCCCACTCGCCGTAGACCAGCTTGCGCAGGAGGACCATCGAGCCCTCCATCTGGTCGAACGCCCAGCCTCGCCGATCTGCCTGCTCGCGCGCGTACGCCGCCGAGGCGGTCTCGTCGGCCACGCCCATCTGCACGAAGGCCGCCCGCTGGTAGTGCGACTTCCAGGCCCCCATGACCTCCATCAGGTAGTCGGCGTTGTCCTCCCCGTACTTCTCGACGTACTCGGCGCGGATCGCGTCCATGTCGTCGTCGGCATCGCCGGACACCCCGAGCCCGATGGACTTGGCGTTGTACCCCTGGTTCCGCTCCACCTGGTCGTTCACGTACCAGTACGTGGTCGAGGCCCCGAACTCCGAGGCGTATCGCTCCCGGTCGCCCAGGAACAGCGTGATGCAGTCGTGGGCGCGGGGCAAGACCACCGGCGTGGCGCGGGCCACGATCCCCGCGGTCGCGCCGCCGCACAGGCCGTAGCCGAGGACGATGGCGTCGTAGCCCGGCTCCACCGCGTCGATCTCGCGCTGGAGGATGTCGCGCAGCTTGATCGGCTCGTTGTGCAGGCCGCGGGCGAAGAGCCGGATGTCCACCACGTGAGGCGAGCGGGCGGCGTTGAGGTAGACGGGTCGGGCGACGACGTCGCACGAGATCACGAGCAGCTTCATCGGGTGGCGGTCCTCATGGGCCCGATCGTAGCAGCGGCCCTCGCCGACCCGGCGCGTGGGCCTGGCCGGGCCGACGCAGTCCCGCGCGGTCTCGGCGAGCTCTGGCGGCGGTCCCGCGGCCGGGGCAGGTTTCGACGACGCGGGGCATGCTTGGCGCGATGACCGAACCGCACCGACCCTCCCGATCCTGGAACCCCGCCCCCGCGGAAGACCTACCCGCACCGCGTCGGCGGCCCGCCGAGGAGCGGGCGGCCCTCGCCGCATCGTCCCGCCGCGCCACGCGCCTGGCGGTCGTCGCCATCGTGGTCGCCGGCATCGCGCTCGGCCTCACGGTCTGGCGCGCGACGGCCCCGTCCGGCGCCTCGTGCCTGACCGACGTCTGGAGCGCCCAGCCCGCGGCGAGCGAGATTCCCAGCGGGTGGGTCATGGCGGGCACCACGTTCGACACCAACCGCCGCACGACGCAGTACGTCGGCCCGGCCTCGAGCGCCGGCTCGGGCAGCCCGAACGTGCTGGCCACCGTCACGTGCTTTCCGGACGGCGCGGCCGATGCCGTGGCGCGCGCGGAGGCGGCGGCCCGCTCCATCGGCCAGCTGGTGAGCACGAAGAGCGACCTCTCCGACGGCGGGTTCGAGGCGACCGACACGTCTGGCGCGATCTTCCTGGAGTTCCGCCGAGGCGCCATCGTGGTGGACCTCGCGGCAGCCAACGGCGCCACGCCCACCGACATCGAGACCGTGGCGTCGGGCTTCGACAAGGCGCTCGGCGGTGACGGCGGGGCCATCGCCACCCCGGCGCCCTCGAGTTCCGGCGCGGCGGCGTCCTCGGCCCCGGCCGCCTCCGGGAGCCCGACCGGGCTCACGCACGACGCCCCGGAACTGGAGAAGCTGCTGCCCACCCAGATCGCCGGCGTCACCCTCACGGTGGACAGCGCCCTCGGCGGCACCGTGCTGACGTCGGACGCGGGCGGCCGGGCCGCGATCGCCGCCCTCAAGGCCAAGGGCAAGGTCCCGAACGACCTGCGCTACGCCGAGGCCCTCGACCAGACGCAGACCCTGCAGGTCAGCGTGGTCGCGCTGTCAGTCAACGGCCTGAGCGCCGCGGACACGAAGGCGATGCTCCTCGACTGGTTCCAGCTCTCGGGGCCGGGCGTGACGCACGCGGAGGTCACCCTGGCCGGCAAGACCTGGACGAAGTACGACCTGGGGGACGAGGGCGCGATCAACTACTTCCGCACCAGCGGCACGGCGGTCATCGTGATCACGACCGCCGACCCGGCGCTCGCCGCGGAGGCCGCCGCGGCGATGCCCTGACGCCCGAGCGGGTCTCGGGCCGCGCAGCGGCGATGTCCCGGCCGTGCGGCACCTGACGTCCGGGGCCGACCCGGCTATGCTGCACCGACGCGGGCAGATGAACCGTCGCACCGGAAGTCTCGGGGGAGCGCCGTGCGTGAGCCACTCGTCGCGTGGGCCGGGGACTGCGTCGTCCGGGGTGACGTCGCCCTCGGGGACGGGCGCCTGAGCGATCAGGTCAACCGGTTCGAGGTCATGACCTTCTTCGGGGCGGTTGTCGATTCCCTCGATGACGGCCGCCGAGTCGCGCTGGACGAGCTCGAGGTGGAGCGGCACGAGCTCCACATCATCGAGGTGGCGGGCCACCGCGGTGACCCGGCCCGCCGGCTGCGCACGGTCCCGGAGCGCGTGCGGCTGGAGGTCGGCCCGTTCGACGTGACGGGCTATGTCCACCGGGCGCCGAGTGCCGCTCCCCTGGCGGCGCTGTCCCGCTGGGCCCGGTTCGTGCCGGTGACCGATGCCGAGTTCCGGTGCGCGGGCCGTGACGACGAGCCCACCCGGCGCGAGGTCGTGCTCGTGAACCGCGACCGGATCAGCCGCGTGGCCGAGGTGGCGGTGCCCAGCTTCGAGCCCGACCCGCGCTCGGCCGACGCCCCGGTCTGAGCGAGGCCGGTCGGGCACCCCGGGCCGCCGGCGCAGTCCCGCGCCTGACGCCGTCGGCGACGAGCTCGTCGGCCTCGTCCCCAACGGCCTGCGGCCCGCGGTCGCGCCGCGCCCCGGAGCGCGGCCCTCCGGGCTGACCCGCGAATGGCGCGCTCCGTTTCGGGCCGTTCGGCACGTCTGGGTCGGGCCTCTCTGGCCGACGCTACCCGCATGGCTGCAACCGTCCACCCGGACGCGCGCGTCCCGGCCGCCGATCCTCACCGTGTCGCCCGCGCGCTGATTGTCGAGGGCGTGGTCCAGGGCGTCGGCTTCCGCCCGTTCGTCTGGCGCCTGGCCACCGAGCTCGGGCTTGCCGGGCGCGTCCGAAACGCGGCCGGGCGGGTCGAGGTGGAGGCTGCCGGGTCCCGCGAGGCGCTGGACGCCCTGGCCCGCCGGCTGCGCACGGACGCGCCGCCTCGCGCCCGCGTGGAGCGGGTGACCGCGCGGCCGCTGGACCCCGTGCTCGCCGCCGGGCTGCCGGCCGGCTTCGAGATCGACGAGAGCGTCGTGGCGGCCGCGCAGGACCGGCTCTTCCCGCCGGACATCGCCACCTGCGACGACTGCCTGTCCGAGCTGTTCGACCCGACCGACCGCCGCTACCGCTACCCGTTCACCAACTGCACCAACTGCGGCCCGCGGGCCACGATCATCGACGAGCTGCCGTACGACCGCGCCCAGACCACGATGCGCGAGTTCCCGCTGTGCGAGGCCTGCGAGCGCGAGTACCGGGACCCGGCGAACCGCCGCTTCCACGCCGAGCCGGTGGCGTGCCCGGTCTGCGGGCCGCGGCTCTCGTGGCGGGCCACGGGCGCGCCGGCGCCATCGGCAACGGGCGAGGCGGCGCTGGTCGCGGCGATCGGCGCCCTGCGTGACGGGCAGATCGTCGCGGTCAAGGGCCTGGGCGGCTACCACCTCGCCTGCGACGCGACCGACGAGGCCTCCGTGCGTCGGCTCCGCGACCGCAAACGGCGCTGGGCGAAGCCCTTGGCGGTGATGGTCCGCGACCTGCCGGCGGCCGAGGAGCTGTGCCGTGTCGGCGCCCTGGAGCGACGCCTGCTCACCGGACCGGCGCGGCCGATCGTCCTGCTGGAGGCGCGGCGGTCCGCCCGGCAGGCCCTCGCCCGGTCCGTTGCCGCGGGCAACCGTCGCCTCGGCGTCTTCCTGCCGTACACCCCGCTCCACCACCTGCTGCTCGCCCACCTCGGCCGGCCGCTGGTCCTGACGTCGGGCAACCTCACCGACGAACCCCTCGCGACCGACGACGAGGAGGCCCTGGTGCGCCTCGCCGGCCTCGCGGACGCGTTCCTCGCCCACGACCGCCAGATCCGGGCGCGCTACGACGACTCGGTCACGCGGGTGGTGGCAGGCCGCGAGTCGCTGGTCCGCCGCGCCCGCGGCTACGCCCCGGAGCCGATGCCGCTGCCGATCGCGACGCCCGTCCCGCTGCTTGCCGTGGGCGCCGAGCTCAAGCACACGTTCACCCTCGCGCGCGGGTCGCGCGCCCACGTGGCCCCGCACAACGGCGACCTCGAGGACCTCGCCACGCACCGAGCCTTCACCGACGGCCTCGCCCACCTGTCGCGGCTGCTCGCGATGGAGCCCGAGGTGGCGGTCCACGACCTCCATCCCGAGTACCTGTCCACCAAGTACGCCGTGGCGCGCTTCGCGGCCGCCAAGCGGATCGCGGTCCAGCACCACCACGCGCACCTCGCCTCGTGCGCGGCGGAGCACGGAATCACCGGGCCGTTCCTGGGCGTCGCGTACGACGGCCTGGGCATGGGCGACGACGGCACGCTGTGGGGCGGGGAGGTGCTGCTGGCGGACCTGCGCGGCTACCGACGCCTCGCCCGCTTCGCCCGGGCGCCGCTCCCCGGCGGGGCGCTGGCGGTCAGGCGGCCGTACCGGATGGCGCTCGGCTACCTGTTCGGCGGCGAGGCGTTCGACGACGACGCCGTCCCGGGGCTGGCGGATGCCGAGGGGGCCGCGGCCGCGTTCCTGGCCCGCCTCGACCCGCGCGAGACGGCGCTGGTCCGCACCCAGATTGCGCGCCGGCTCAACGCCCCCGTGGCCTCGTCGGCCGGCCGCCTGTTCGACGCCGCCGCGGCGCTGCTGGGCATCCGCGACGTGGCCGAGTACGAGGCGCAGGCCGCCGTGGACCTGGAGCTCGCCGCCGGCGACCGAAGGGCCCCCGCGCTCCCGTACCGGCTCCGCTACCAGGACGGGCTGCTCGTCTACGATCCGCGGCCCACGCTTGCCGCGCTGCTCACGGCCCCGGGGCCCGCCGGGACGCTCGCAGCCGCCTTCCAGGCGACGATCGCGGAGGTCACCCGCGAGCTGCTCTCCGACGCCCGCGCGCGCACCGGGCTCCGGACGGTGTGCCTCTCGGGCGGCGTGTTCCAGAACCGCCGGCTGGCGTCCGCGCTCCTGCGCGAGCTTGCGTCGGACGGCTTCGAGCCGAACATCAACCGCCAGGTCCCGGTGAACGACGGCGGGGTGAGTTATGGTCAGGCCGCGATCGCCGCGGCGCGACTCGCAGCCGGCGCCACGGGTGCGCCGCGATCGGAGGGCTGAACGATGTGTCTGGGGATCCCGGGGCGGATCACCGAGATCCGCGACGAGGCCGGCCTCGCCATGGGCAAGGTGGACTTCGGCGGCGTGCGCAAGGACGCCTGCCTCGCCTACCTGCCGGAGGCGCGGCTGGGCGACTACGTCATCGTCCACGTGGGCTTCGCGATCAGCCGGGTGGACGAGGCGGAGGCCCTCAAGACGCTCCAGATCCTCGACGAGATGGGCGTCATGGAGCCCGAGCTGATGACCCTGGGCCCCGGCATGGAGGAGCCCGCCCTCATCAGCGACGACGACCCGTCGATCTACGTCTTCGACCCGGCGCAGCCGCCGTCCAACTTGGCCGGCCCCACGGCATGAAGTATCTCGACGAGTACCGCGACCCCGTGCTCGCGAAGAGGCTGGTGGCCGAGATCCACCGGATCACCACGCGGCCGTGGACCCTCATGGAGGTCTGCGGCGGGCAGACGCACACGATCGTCAAGCAGGGGATCGACGAGGCGCTGCCCGAGGGCGTCCGCATGATCCACGGGCCCGGCTGCCCCGTCTGCGTGACGCCGCTCGAGCAGGTGGACAAGGCCCTCGCCATCGCCGCGCGGCCGGACGTGATCTTCACCAGCTACGGCGACATGCTGCGCGTGCCCGGCTCGTCGACGGACCTGCTGGCCCTCAAGGCCCGCGGCGCCGACGTCCGCATCGTGTACAGCCCGCTCGACGCGCTCAAGATCGCGCTCGCGAACCCGGACAAGCAGGTGGTCTTCTTCGCGGTCGGCTTCGAGACCACGGCGCCCGCCAACGCGATGTCGGTGGCGGAGGCTGCCCGGCGGGGGATCGACAACTACAGCGTGCTCGTGAGCCACGTGCTGGTGCCCCCGGCCATGACCGCGCTGCTGGACTCGCCCACCAACCGGGTCCAGGGGTTCCTGGCCGCCGGCCACGTGTGCGCGGTCATGGGCTGGACCGAGTACGAGCCCATCGCCGAGCACTACCGCGTGCCGATCGTGGTCACCGGCTTCGAGCCGCTGGACCTGCTCGAGGGCGTCTACATGGCCGTCCGCCAGCTGGAGGAGGGGCGCCACGAGGTGGAGAACCAGTACGCGCGCGCCGTCACCCGCGAGGGCGTGCCGCTGGCCCAGCAGCAGATCCAGCGCGTGTTCGAGGTCGGGCCGCGCAAGTGGCGCGGCGTGGGCGAGATCCCGATGTCCGGCTACCGCCTGCGCCCCGAGTACGCCCGCTTCGATGCCGAGGAGAAGTTCGACGTCGGCGACATCCGCACCAACGAGCACCCTGCCTGCATGGCGGGCGCCATCCTGACCGGCGAGAAGGTGCCGCTCGACTGCACCGCGTACGGCACGCTGTGCACCCCGCAGCGGCCGCTCGGCGCGCCGATGGTGTCGTCCGAGGGGACGTGCGCGGCGTTCTTCGCGGCCGGGCGCGGGCTCGGCGCCGGCCGCGGCTTCTCGGCCGCGCTGCCGCTGGTCCAGGTTGTGCCGGCGGAGGGCGGGCGATGACGGCCGACCGCGAGGCCGGGGCCACGATCGACGCCGAGGGCATCGCCTGCCCGGCGCCGATCCCCGAGGACCAGCGGGTCATCCTGGGCCACGGATCGGGCGGCCAGCTGTCCGCGGCGCTGATGCGGGACCTGCTCGCCCCGGCCCTCGCGGCCGCGTCCCCGGGCGGCGTGCTCAACGACGCGGCCGTCGTTGAGATCGGCGGGGCGCGGCTCGCGTTCACCACGGACTCCTTCGTGGTCTCGCCGATCCGCTTCCCCGGCGGCGACATCGGCGAGCTGGCGGTGAACGGCACGCTCAACGACCTCGCCATGATGGGCGCCACGCCGGTGGCGATCAGCCTCGCCTACGTCATCGAGGAGGGGCTGCCGCTCGAGGAGCTGCGCACGATCACCCTGTCGGCGGCGGCTGCGGCGCAGCGGGCGGGCGCGCAGATCGTCACCGGCGACACCAAGGTGGTGGGCCGCGGCGCGGCGGATCGGCTGTTCGTCAACACCGCCGGGATCGGCCTCATCCGCGACGGCATGGAGCCGGCGGCGGACCGGGCCCGGCCGGGCGACGCGGTGATCCTGTCGGGGCCCATCGGCCTGCATGGCGTGGCGATCATGAGCGTCCGCGAGGGGCTCGAGTTCGAGGTGGAGATCGCCTCGGACACGCAGTCGCTGGCCGGCCTGGTGGCGGCCATCGCGGCGGTGGCGCCCGACGTCCACGTCCTGCGCGACCCCACGCGCGGCGGCCTCTCGTCGGCGCTCAACGAGATCGCGCAGGCGTCAGGCGTGGGCATGGTCCTCGACGAGCCGGCCATCCCGATCCCGGGCCCGGTGCGAGCCGCGTGCGAGTTCCTGGGCCTGGACCCGCTCCACGTGGCCAACGAGGGCAAGCTGGTGGCGATCGTGCCGGCGGCCTCAGCGGACGCGGTGCTCGCCGCGATGCGCGCCACGCCCGAGGGCGCCGAGGCCACGCGCATCGGCGAGGTCGTGGCCGACCACCCGGGCATGGTCACGATGCGCACGATCGTGGGCAGCGAGCGGATCGTGGACATGCTGGTGGGGGAGCAGCTGCCGCGCATCTGCTGATGGCTGGGCGCGCGGCGCTCGCGCGCCCCGGCGGGTCGGCCGCGCTCGCGCGCCCCGGCGGGTCGGCGGCCCCCTGTCCGCCTCAGGCCGCGACCGCTGCCTCGACCGGCTCCGGCGCCTTGCGCCGCGTCGGCACCAGGGTCGCCGCCGCGATGCCGAGGATCACCAGCCCGAAGCCGGCCAGGTCCGCCAGCTCGAGCTTCTCGCCCAGGATGAGCGCGCCGGCCACGAGCCCCACGATCGGCGTGGCGAGGAAGCCCATCGCCGATGAGATCGGCCCCAGCGAGCGGGTGATCGACTGGCTGGCCCAGTACGCGAAGGCGGTGGCCAGGGGACCGCTGTAGAGGAGCACCAGGACCGCCCCGACGTCCCAGTGGATCGGCGCCCCGGGCTCGAACAGCAGGGCGGCCACGAGGACGGGCACGAGGGCGGTCAGGAGCATCCAGGGCTGGAGATCGAGCGGGGTCGAGCGCCACGTGTGGCGCCGGATGTGGATCGTGACGACGCCCCAGAGCATCGCGTCGATCACCAGCGCGACGGTGCCGCCCACCTCGGCCGGCCTGCCCCAGTCGATCACCGACGGGTTGACCAGGATCACGATGCCGATCACGCCCAGCGCCAGCCCCAGCACCTCCGCCCGCCGGGGCGGCACGCGGAAGCCCAGCCACAGCAGGACGGCCACCCACAGTGGCATGGTGTAGACGAGCACGGACGACCGCCCCGCCGGCACGACCTGCAGCGCGAAGTTCATGATCAGGATGCCCGCGGCGATCTGGAGGATCGCCACCGAGGCGATGATCGGGAAATCCGCGCGCGGCGGTCGGCGCAGGTTCCGGCTCGGCCCCAGGATCACGAGCAGCGTCAGCAGGCCCGTGCCGATCCGCAGCGCGGCGTAGGTGAGGGGCGGGAAGTAGTGCAGCCCCTCCTTGACGACCACCCAGTGGACGCCCCAGACGAGCGACAGGAGGGCCAGCAGCACCAGCGCGGCCGGCCGGCTGTGGACTGCGGGGACAGGGCGGCGCGGGGTCTCGGCGGCGGGCCGCGGGGCTGGGCTGGTCACCCGGTGAGCGTACCGCGGATGGCCGCAGAAATCGATTACCTACGGGTGGCGAGCGCCGCCGGGCGCTTCCCCGCGACTACCGGGAGCGGCCGGCGACCAGCCGCATGGCGCCTCGCCCCGCGGCGTAGCCCACGACCGTCGGAGCGCCGAAGAAGCCCGCGGCCACGACCGCCGAGAACCAGTCCAGCGGCACGGGGTTGCCCCCCATCTCCGAGAGCATCAGGATGGCCGTCATGCCCACCGCCATGCCGACGAGCGACACCAGAAGCCCCGTCCAGCCCCGGGTGGCGAGGCCGGCGAGCACGCCCCCGGCGAGCAGCACCAGCGGCGACACGAAGATCACGGTGAGCTCGCAGGAGCCGCTGAAGTCGGTGTGGCCGACACAGCCGAGGTTGGCGCCGCCGAACACCGACGTCGGGCAGGCGACGGCCACGACCAGGAACGCGATGAAGTCACGGACCGGGCTGGGAAGCGGCATCTTCATCGGGGGGACACCTCCATCGCGGCAGGATAGCGTCTCGACAGTGACGTGATCGGGCCCGCGCGAACCTGCCCGACCTCTCAGGGGGCTGCGGCCTGGCCCGAGGCGCTCCGCCAGCCACTCCGCCAGCCGCATGCGCGTGCCGGCGCCGCCCCCGCCCGGAACCCCGGTCAGACCGTGCCGAGCGCCTCGTCCTCGACCAGCCGCAGCAGCTCCACGTTGCTTGCCAGGCGCGAGTTGTGGATGCGCCTCGCAACGTCGAGCAGGTCGAAGATCGCCTCGTCCGCCACGGCGTAGATGATGGTGGTGCCGTGTCGCTCGGCCGTCACGATCCCCTGCCCGCGAAGGATCGACAGTTGCTGCGACACGGAGGACCCGCCGCTCGAGGTGGCCTCCTGGAGCTCGCCGACGGAACGCGCCCCGGATCGCAGGAGCTCGAGGATCCAGATCCGCAGCGGGTGGCCAAGGGCCCTGAAGAACTCCGCCTTGAACCGACGGAGCCGGTCCGCGTCGTCCGGGCGGCTGGCGGTGTCGCTCATCGGGCCGAGTGTCGCCCATAGGTCATAACTTCGCAAGATACGAACTTCACGGTATTCTGAAGCCATGCCTCTGCGTCCCCGTCGCGGCTCAGGTCGATGGACCTGACAGCCGCCGCCGCCTGCCTCCCGCCCGCGATCGCAGCCCTGCTCGCCCTCGCGCTGGTGGCTGCGGTGCTGCCGGCGGGGACACGCGCGCGATCCGTCAGCTACGGCGCGGCGGCGGCGGCATCGGCCGTCATGGTGGCGCTGTCCCTCGCGGTCCTGGCGGGCGCGGCGCCGGTCGCCTTCTCGTGGGGTGCCGTCCTGGGCTTCTCCCTCATCGACGTCCGGATCGACAGCCTGGGCGCCGTCTTCGTCCTCATGCTCGGGCTCGTGGGCACCGTCGCGTCCGTGTACGCCATCGGCTACGCACCGCACCCGGACGCCAGCGGCGCCCACGACGCGCCGGTCCGCTGGGCGGATCCGGTCCTGGCCGCCTATCCCGTGTTCCTGGGCAGCATGTTCCTCGTGTTCGGCGCGGCGGACCTCGTGGCGTTCCTCATCGCATGGGAGGCCATGGCCGTGGCGTCCGCGGCGCTCGTGGTGGGCGGGCGGCCGACGCCCGGCCAGGCGCGGGCCGGCTACCTCTACCTCGTCCTCACGCACCTCGCGACCGGCGCCCTCGTGGTGGCGTTCGCCGTTGCGGCGGCCGCCGGCGGCACGGCCCTCGACGGTCTGCCGGCCGTCGCGCGCTCCATGTCCGGCCCGACGCGGGACCTGCTGTTCGTGCTGCTCGCCGTGGGGTTCGCGACCAAGGCCGGCGCCGTGCCGCTGCACGTCTGGCTGCCCCGCGCCCATCCCGTCGCGCCCTCGCCCGTGTCGGCCCTGATGTCGGGCGTCATGGTGAAGGCCGGGATCTACGGGCTGGTCCGGTTCGTGCTGGTCGGTCTCGGGCCGGGACCCGAGTGGTGGGGCATGGTGGTGCTGGCGATCGGCACCGTGTCGGCGGTCCTTGGGGTGCTGTACGCGCTGATGGAGCACGATCTCAAGCGGCTCCTGGCCTACTCGACCATCGAGAATGTCGGGATCGTCCTGATCGGCGTGGGCACGGCGATGCTGGCCCAGGCGGCCGGCCTGCCTAGCCTTGCGACGCTCGCTCTCGCGGCGGCCCTGCTGCACGCCCTGAACCACGCGGCGATCAAGGGGCTGCTGTTCATGGCTGCGGGCTCCATCGCGCAGGCGGCCGGGACCCGCGACCTCAACCGGCTCGGCGGCCTGTGGCGCGGCATGCCCGTGACCGCCCTCGCGTTCGGCGTCGGCGCGGCGGCGATGGCCGGGGTGCCGCTGCTGGGCGGCTTCGCCGGCGAGTGGCTCACCTTCCAGGCGCTGCTCGGCGTGGCCGCGTCGGGCGGCGTGTCGGCGGAGGTTCGCTCCGTGCTGCTCCTGGCCGCGGGCGGGCTCGCCCTGGCCGCGGCGCTCGCCCTGGCGACCTTCGTCAAGGCGACGGGGACCGGCTTCCTCGCGCTTCCCCGCAGCCAGCCGGCGGCGCTCGCCCGCGAACCGGCGCGAGCGATGGTCTGGGCGACGGCCGCCCTCGCCGGGGTGTGCGTCGCGATGGGCCTCGCCGCGGCGCCGATCGCCGGGGTGCTGGCGGGAGCTGCCGGGCCGCTGCTCGGCGTCCTGGGCGGCGCCGAGCCGGCCGGGCTCGTGCTGGGCGGGCCCGGCGGCGCGGGCTACGGACCCCTGGCGGTCGCCGTCGTGCTCGGCGTGGTGTTCGCCGTCGTCGGGCTGGCCGGTCGTCGGGGCCGTTCCGTCCGGCGTGTCCCGACCTGGACGTGCGGCATCTCGCCGGAGCCGTCGTTCGAGTACACGGCCACCGGCTACGCCAAGCTGCTCCGCCTGTACTTCGGGCCGGTCCTCCGCCCGCAGCGCGAGGTCGAGGTGGAGCTCCATCCCGGCACGCCGTTCCCGCGCGCGGTGAGATACCGCGGCGGCGCCCGCCACCTGATCGACGAGCGCCTGTACGTGCCGCTGCACCGGGCGGCCGTGGCGGCCGCGCAGCTCGCCCGCCGGATTCAGAACGGCAGCCTCCAGCTGTATCTCGCCTACACCGTGATCGCGCTGGTGGTCCTCCTGCTGGTGGCGCGGCCATGACGTGGGACGCAGCCTCGCTCCTCCTCGGGCTGACCCAGACGGCGCTCGCCCTGGCCATCGCCCCGCTCCTGCTGGGGGTGGCCAAGCGCGTCAAGGCGCGTCTTGGCTACCGGACCGGCGCGCCGCTGCTCCAGCCCTACCGGGATCTCGCCAAGTGGTGGCGCAAGACCCCCGTGGAGAGCGAGGCGTCGAGCGCGGTGACCGCCTGGGCGCCCGCCGCAGTGGTGGCCGCGATCGTCACCGCGACGCTGCTCGTGCCGCTGGTGGGGGAGCGCCCGCTGCTGGGCGGCTCGGGCGACTTCCTGGTCGTCGTCGGGCTGCTCGCCGGCGCCCGGTTCCTCATGGCCCTGCTTGCCCTCGACGCGGGCAGCGCCTTCGGCGGCATGGGCAGCAGCCGCGAGGTGGCGATCGCCGCGCTCGTGGAGCCCGCGCTGCTGCTCGCGCTCGCCGTGGCCGCCGTCGCGGTCGGGAGCACCGACCTCGCGGTCATCGCCGGCGCCGGCGTGGCGCGCGGTCTCGCCTGGCTCACCCCGTCGCTGCTGCTTGGCGCCGCGGCGTTCGCGCTGGCGGCCGTCGCCGAGACGGGCCACGAGCCGTTCGACAACCCCGACACGCACCTTGAGCTCACGATGGTCCACGAGGGGATGCTGCTGGAGGCGTCCGGGCCCCGGCTGGCGATGCTCGCGTACGCCGCGCAGCTGCGCCTCGTCGTGGTGGCATCGCTGTTCGCGGCCGCGTTCTTCCCGTTCGGCATGACCGTCGCGCTCACGCCGCTGTCGGTCGCCGTCGCGCTCGCCGCCGCGGTCGCCAAGCTGCTCGCCGCGGCCGTCGCGCTGGCGCTCCTCGACGCCGGGCTCGCGAAGCTTCGGATCCTGGCGCTGCCGGGCCTGCTCGGGTTCGCCTCCACGCTGGCCGTGATCGGGCTCGCTGCCCGCCTTTGGCTGCCGGCATGATTCTCGACCCGAGCACCGCCTCGCAGCTCGTGGACGCGGTCGCCGCGGCGGTCGTGGTCCTGGGCATCGGCATCGCCTCCACGCGGTCGCTCGGCCGGATGATCTGGGTGACGGCCGCCCAGTCCGCGCTGGTGGGCGCCGCCGCGCTCGTCGTGGCGGCCGCGACCGGGGCCGCCCACCTGGCGCTTGGCGGCGTGCTGGCGATCGGCGTCAAGGGCGTCGTGGTGCCCCTGGTGCTGGGGTCCATCCTGCGGCGGTCCTCGGTGCGTCAGGAGCGCCGCCCGGTCGTGGCGCCCCGCGTCACGTTCGTGCTGGCCGTGGTCATCGTGTTCGTCGCCACCGCCGCCACCCACGACGTCCGGCTGCCCGTGGCGCTCGACGCCGCCCGTGCGCTGCCCGCGGCCATCAGCACGCTGCTCACGGGGCTGCTGATCGTCATGACCCGGCGCAAGACGCTGTCGCTCGTGGTGGGGCTGCTGGTGTTCGAGAACGGGATCGCGCTGGCCGCGTTCTCGCTCGTGTACGCCATGCCGATCGTGGTGGAGCTGGGCGTCCTGTTCGACCTGCTCATCGCCGTTGTCGTGGCGTGGGTGTACTCGCGCCGGATGCTCGACGTGCTCGGCACGCTGTCCACCGACGAGCTGCGGAACCTGCGCGGATGACCGAGCTGCTGACCCTGGCCATCGCGCTGGCGCCCGTCCTCGGGGCCCTCGCGGCGTGGTCCGCCGGGAAGGGGGGCAGGGCGCGCCTGGCGATGGGCATCGGCATCACCGCGACCGGCACCTCCATGGCCGCGGCCGCGGCGCTCGGGGCATGGGTCTTCGCCGCGGGGACCGAGACCGCGTTCTCCGGGCTGGTGACCGTGGACGCACTGGGCGCGTACATGCTGCTGCTGGTGGCTGCCGTGGCCGCCATCGCGTTGGCGGCGTCGCCCGGGTACCTGGCGCGCCATCGGGCCGACGGCACCCTGCCGCCGCTCGAGGAGGGAACCTACTGGGCGCTGCTCGCGCTGTTCGCGGGCGGGCTCGCGACGGTGCCGCTGGTCGACAATCTGGGCCTCGTCTGGGTGGGGATCGAGGCGACGACCGCGGTGTCCGCGCTGCTGGTCGGCTTCACGCGGTCGCCGCGCGCGATCGAGGCGGCCTGGAAGTACCTGATCCTCGGGTCGATCGGGATCGGCTTCGCGCTGCTCGGCACGATGCTCCTGTTCGCCGCCGCGGGCCCGGCCGCGGACGCCGGCAACGCCCTCGCCTGGACCGAGCTGGGCCGGTCCGCGGCGAGCCTGGACCCGGAACTGCTGCGCCTGGCGTTCGTGTTCGCGCTCGTCGGCTACGGGACCAAGGCGGGTCTCGCGCCCTTCCACACGTGGCTCCCCGACGCCCACAGCCAGGCGCCCGCCCCGATCTCCGCGCTGCTCTCGGGGGCCGGTCTGGCGGTGGCCCTGTACGCGCTGGCGCGGTTCCACCACATCGTCGCGACGGCGCTCGGCCCCGGCTTCTCGGGGACGCTCCTGGTCGCCTTCGGCCTGCTCAGCCTGGCCGTGGCCCTGCCGTTCATCGTGGCGCAGGGAGACCTCAAGCGGCTCCTCGCGTACTCGTCCATCGAGCACCTCGGGCTCGCCACGCTCGCCCTCGGGTTCGGCGGCCGCCTGGCCCTGGCCGGCCTCGCGCTCCACCTGTTCTGCCACGGGCTCGCCAAGGCGTCCGCGTTCGTCGCGGCCGGCCGGCTCGTCGAGGAGGCGGGCAGCCACCGCATCGGCCGGCTCCGCGGCAGCCTGACCCGATCGCCCGCGGCGGCGCGCGCGCTGGTCGTCGCGTCCCTGATGCTGTCGGGCCTGCCGCCGTCGGGCATCTTCGTGGCCGAGCTGGCGATCCTGTTCGGCGGGGTGGCCGCTGGCTGGGCGCTGGCCGCGGCCGTGGCGGCCGTGCTGCTGGCGCTCGCCGTGGCGGGGCTGCTGTTCCACGTGGCGCGGGTGGCGGTCGGACCCAACCGCGCGCGCGGGCCGCGAGTCTCCATCCGCGCCCGGACGGCGCTGGCGCTGGCGGCACCGCTGGCGCTGGTGGCGGCAGCGGGCCTGTGGACGCCGTCGCCGGTGGCGGCCGCCATCGCGCAGATCGTGGCCGTCCTCGGAGGCGGCCATGGATGAGACGAGGGCCGGCGCGTGCGCGCAGGTGCCGGCGAGCGGCTTGGCCGAGGCGGTGGGCAGGAGCGTTGCGGCAGGCGGCCGGTACGCCATGCTGGTCGGTCTCGACGAGCGCTCGCTGGGCGGCGCAGGGCTCGGCCTGGAGGCGGTCCTCGTTGGCCCCGGCGGCGACCTGGAGCGGATCCGGGCGGCGGTGCCGCTGGACGCGACGGGCTACCCCTCGATCACGCCCCTCGTGCCGGCCGCCCACTGGGACGAGCGCGAGGCGCGCGACCTGCTGGGCACCGTCCCGGTCGGCCATCCGGACCCGCGGCGGCTCGTGCTTCACGAGCGTTGGCCGCGCGGCTACCACCCGCTGCGCAAGGACGTGCCCGTCGGGGCGCGGCCGCCGCTCGCGGACCGTCGCTTCGCGCCGTTCGAGGTGCACGGGGAGGGGACGTACGCGCTGCCGGTCGGGCCGATCCACGCGGGGATCATCGAGCCCGGCCACTTCCGCTTCTCCGCCATCGGGGAGCGCGTGCTGCACCTCGACCCGCGTCTGTTCTTCGCCCACCGCGGCCTCGAGAAACTGGCGGAGGGGCGGCCGCTGGCCGGGGCGACGCCGCTCATCGAGCGGGCCTGCGGCGTGTGCGGGGTGGCGCACGGCGTTGCCTGGGCCAGCGCGGTCGAGGCGCTCACCGGCACCCGGGCCCCGGCCCGTGCCGCATGGGCGCGGGTCCTGCTGGCCGAGCTCGAGAGGCTCTACAACCACGTCGGCGATCTCGGGAGCATCTGCGCCGGGATCGGTTTCGGGTCCGGCGCGGCGCGCCTGGGGCTGCTTCGGGAGCGCCTGGTGCGGGCGAACGACGCGCTCGTCGGGCACCGCTACCTCGCGGGGATCGTCGTTCCGGGCGGGCTCGGCCGGCCGCTGGACGCCGCCGCCCTGGCCGCGCTGCCCGGCCTCGTCGCCGACATCGAGGCCCAGGTGGCCGCCGCGGTGCGGTCGATCGTCCGCTCGGACGGCGTGATGGCCCGCCTCCGGACCACCGGCGCGGTCCCGGCCGAGACGGCAGCGGCGCTCGGGGCGACCGGCGTCGCCGCGCGGGCCAGCGGGATCGATGCCGACCTGCGTCGCGACCGCCCCTACGCCGCGTACGCCGAGCTCGACGTGTCGGTGGCCACCGCCGCCTCGGGCGACGTCGCGGCGCGCTTCCACGTCCGGGCGCAGGAGGCGGCCGCGTCCGCTCGGCTGGTGGTCGAGGCCGCTCGCAGGCTGCCCGTCGGCGAGGATCGGGTGCCGCTCGGTGAGGCTCGTGCCGGCGAGGTTGCGATCGCGGGTGTCGAGGGGCCGCGGGGCGCGTCCTGGCTGTGGCTGCGGGCGGGTGACGCCGGGACCGTGGACCGCGTCCGGCTGCGCTCGGCGTCGTTCGCCAACTGGCCCCTGGTGGCGGCCGCCATGCCCGGCAACGTGGTGCCCGACTTCCCGCTCATCAACAAGAGCTTCGAGCTCTGCTACGCCTGCACGGACCGCTGACCATGCCCTTCGACGTGCTCGACCGCTACCTGCGACCGCTTCGCCACGGCCGCGCCACCAGCCGCTATCCCGCCGAGGCGCCGGACCTGTCGCCGGCGTCGCGCGGGCTGCCGGCCCTCGACGCGGCAGCGTGCGACCGGAGCGGCTCGTGCGCGGCCGTCTGCCCGACGGGCGCGATCAAGCTGGAGTCGGACGGCTGGCGGCTCGATGCGGGCTCCTGCCTGCTGTGCGACGCCTGCGTCGCGGCCTGCCCGACCGGCGCGCTGGGCCACACCGGCGAGATCGAGCTGGCGACCCGTCGCCGGAGCGACCTGGTGGTGCTGGGCGAGCCGCCCTGGGCCGTCGAGGGGGGCGCCGCCGGCAAAGCCCTCGCCGAGGCGAGAGCCCTGGCCGACGCGAACGCCCTCGCCACCGCGATCGACCGTCGCCTGGGCCGGTCGCTCCACGTCCGCCACCTCGACGCCGGCTCCTGCAACGGGTGCGACTGGGAGATGAGCGCCCTGCTCAACCCGTACCACGACGTCACGCGGTTCGGCGTGGACTTCGTGGCCTCGCCGCGCCACGCGGACGTGCTCCTGGTGACGGGCACGATGACCCGCAACCTCGAGGAGGCCGCGGTGCGGACGTACGAGGCCATGCCGGAGCCGCGGCTGGTCGTGGCGGTTGGCGCCTGCGCCATCGGCGGCGGGGTCTTCGCCGGCAGCTACGCCGGGCGGGACGGCATCGGCGAGGTGCTGCCGGCGGACGTGCTCATCCCGGGCTGCCCGCCGCGCCCGGAGGCGCTGATCCAGGGCCTGCTGCTGCTTGCCGACCGCTGGGTCCCGCGCGGGTAGACCCCCGGCCACGCCCCGGCGCCCGCGGCCCCGGCCGGTGGCGACCCCATCCGGCCAGGAGTGCGAAACTGGCGGCCGGCCCCGCCGCCTCCCCGTCCCAGTCCGCAGGTGACCGTGTCCCGCAGCGTCCGACTCCGGCCCTGGCAGCACGCCGCCCTGGCGCGCTTCGCCGCCGCCGAGCACCCCGACTTCCTGGCCGTCGCCACGCCCGGAGCCGGCAAGACGACGTTCGCGCTGGCGGCCCTGCGGACATCGCTGGCCAAGCGGCCGGGCCGGGTTGTGGTGGTGGCGCCGACCGCGCACCTCAAGGTCCAGTGGGCGAGCGCCGCCGCGGGGCTCGGCCTGCACCTGGACCCGGCCTGGTCGCCCGCCGACGGGCCGATGCCGCCCGACATGCACGGCATCGTCACGAGCTACCAGCAGGTGGCGCTGTCCGCCGACGCGATCCGGGCCCAGGCGGCGGGCGCCCACGTCGTCCTCGACGAGGTCCACCACGCCGGCGAGGACCAGGCGTGGGGCGACGCGCTCCGGCACGCGTTCGCCACCACGCACCGCCGGATCTCGCTCTCGGGCACGCCGTTCCGCTCGGACACGCGGGCCATCCCGTTCGTGCGCTACGTGGCCGACGAGGCCGTCCCCGACTTCGAGTACGGCTACGGCGACGCCCTCCGCGACGGCCGCGTGGTGCGCCCCGTGTACTTCCCGCGGACCGGCGGCGAGATGGAGTGGAGCGCGCCCGACGGCGTCGTCCACCAGGCGACCTTCGACGACCCGCTCGCCAACCAGCTGGCGAACCAGCGGCTGCGGACCGCGCTCTCCATCGAGGGCGACTGGCTGCCGTCGGTCCTGCGCGAGGCTGTCGCCCGTCTCGAGATCGTCCGGCGGCAGCAACCGGACGCGGGCGGCCTCGTCATCGCCATGGACCAGGACCACGCCCGGGGGATCGCGCAGCTGCTGCGCAGGGAGATCGGCGCGCCGGCCACGGTGGTCACCTCGGACGATCCGGACGCGTCCGAGAAGATCGCCGCGTTCGCCGTGGGCAGGGACCCCTGGCTGGTGGCCGTGCGGATGGTGAGCGAGGGCGTGGACATCCCGCGCCTGCGGGTGGGCGTCTACGCGACCACCGTGACCACGGACCTGTTCTTCCGCCAGGCCGTGGGCCGCTTCGTGCGCTGGGTTCCCGGCGTGCGCGACCAGCGCGCCTGGCTGTTCATTCCCGACGATCCTCGGCTCCGGGTCAGGGCCGCGGAGATCGCCGAGCAGCGCCGGCACTCGCTGCGGCGGCCGGTCCACCCCGGCGAGGAGGACGATCCGGAGGAGCAGCGCCGGGCCGCTGCCGCCGAGCTGGCGGCTGGCGAGCAGCTCTCGCTGTTCGCCGCGCTGTCCGCGGTGGCCGTGGGCGACGCGTCCGCGGGCGAGGCGTGGAGCGAGCCCCTCCCGGGCGACTGGGATTCGGGCGAGGACCCGACGATCGAGCTGGAGCTCGGGCCGCCCCCGCCGCTCGTCGCGCCGCCGGCCGGCCTGCCGATGGACGGGGCGACGCGCCGGGCCGCGAAGGACCGGCTGAGGGTGGCCAACGCCGAGGCAGCCAAGGACATCGCGCGCTGGTCGGGGCTGACCTACGCGGCGGTGAACCTGGAGCTGAACCGCAACTCCGGCATCCGTCGCGTGACCGAGGCCACCGAGGCCGAGCTGGTGGGGCGTCTCCAGGCGGCGCGCCGCTGGCAGTGGCGACTGGGGAAGTAGCCCGCCCGGCTCAAGCGGACATGACGAGGCCCCCCCGTTGCCGGAGGGGCCTCGAATCGCGCCAGGGCGGACCGGCGGGGTCAGTCCGCGGCCGCGGCCGCCTTGTTGCCGACGGTCTTGGTCAGGACGCCGTAGACCACGAAGGCCACGACCAGGCCGACGACCCAGCTGTAGTCGGCCAGGGGCTTGAGGACCGGGATGATGCCGTTGACCGGGAAGGGCTCGCCGTTGCCGGAGTACGAGCCGCCGATCGCGAACACGATGCCCAGCAGGAGCGCCACGACCGCGATCCAGTTCCAGCCGCCCGCGTAGCGGTAGCGGCCGTCACGCCGGTACAGATCGGCCAGATGGAGGTGCGTCCGGCGGACCCACCAGTAGTCGGCCATGAGGACGCCGGCGATGGCGCCGGTGGCGCCGCCGTAGGTGCCCAGCCAGGTGAAGATGTACGCGTGGGGGTCGCTGTACAGGTTCCACGGCTGGATCAGGATGCCGATGACGCCGGTGATGAGGCCGCCGGTGCGGAAGCTGATGTACTTCGGCAGGACGTTGGAGAAGTCGTACGACGGGCTCACGACGTTCGCCGCGACGTTCGCCGAGAGGGTCGCGACCGCGAGCGTGAACACGGCCAGGATCACGACGATCGGGTTGTTGAAGTTGGAGGTCAGGGCGACCGGGTCCCAGATCGCCTTGCCGTAGACGACCTGGCTCGCCGAGGTGGTCAGGACCGCGATGAGCGGGAAGGCGGTCATGGTCGTCGGCAGCCCGAGCGACTGGCCGAGGGCCTGGTCACGTTGGCTCCGGCCGAACCGGGTGAAGTCCGGCATGTTGAGCGACAGCGTGGACCAGAACGCGATCATGCCCATGAGCGACGGCCAGAAGATGGGCCAGAACTTGTCGCCCCAGCCGAGGGTGCCGGGGTCGTTGATGATCGGGCCGAAGCCGCCGGCCTGGACGGCCATCCAGATGAGCAGGAACAGCGCCACCACGATCACGAACGGGGCGGCCCAGTTCTCGAAGTGGCGGATGGCGTTCATGCCGCGCATGACGATGAGGATGTTGATGGCCCAGAAGATGAGGAACGACAGCCACATCGTCCACGGCTGCGCCGCGAACTGGCCGGTGCCGATGGAGAGCGTGGCGGCCTTGGTCCAGCCGTCGCCGAGGATCGAGCCCATGAGCACGAAGATCGCGCCGCCGCCGATCCAGGTCTGGATGCCGAACCAGCCGCAGGCGACGCCAGCCCGGATGAGCGCCGGCAGGTTGGCGCCGAACACGCCGAACGAGGCGCGGGCGAACACCGGGAACGGGATGCCGTACTTGGTCCCGGCGTGGCTGTTGGCCAGCATCGGGATCAGCACGATGACGTTGGCCAGCATGATGGTGAGGATCGCCTGGTACCACGCCATCCCCAGGGCGACGAGGCCGGCGGCCAGCGTCCACGTGGCGACGTTGTGGGCCATGCCGACCCACAGGGCGAGATAGTTGTACGTCGTCCAGACGCGCTTGCCGATCGGGACCGGCGCCAAGTCCTTGTTGTGGAGTTGCGAGACGCCCAGGGAGGCATCGACCTCCTGGCTCAGCTCGACACGACCGTCCGCCAGGACAGTCTGCTCCAACGACGCTGCTGTCATAGAGCCTCCCTCCGGGTGTGACCGATGCCTCGCACCTACGACGGGCGACACCCCGTGCCCCTCCGCCCTAGCGCCCCCCTGCCCGCGTCCTCCCCGCGAGCGGCACCAGGAGCGGGCGCGCGGGACGCGCCCTGGGGTCAGGCGTCGGGCCCTCGAAGGCCGGCAGGGTGCGGATTCGCGTGGTTCGCCAGGCAGGGACCGGACGGGCGCCTCCGCTCGACGGAGCGTCGAGACGAGTCGGAGGCTCGGCGGCCAGTGTCTGGTGCACCCTCACCCTTGCGCGATCGCGGACCGCGACGACTGGACGTCGCAAGTCGGCCCTGGTACCCGGCCGAGCGGCCGGGGCTGGACCTTGGCACGGGATTGTGCGCTGCTGCTGCATGGATTTCTCGGTGTTCCCGCACGGCGCGCCCGGCCACTCCGGGGCAGTGCGGCCGGGTGGCGGGACGGCCCCCCGCCGGCTGTGCGCCTGACCCGTCCCGCGTCCCCGGGCTAGGCGGACGCGGGCGCGGGGGCGTAGCCCTCGGCCTCCTCCTCGTGCCCGCCGTGGTAGTCGCTGCCGCTCGGGCGCCGGATGTCGCCCTGGGCCACGATCCGGTCCCGGCGGAGACCGCGGAAGTCGTCGAGGCTGGCCCAGCCCCGGTCGGCGTGCCGGTCGAGGAAGGCGGCCATGCCCTCGGTCAGGTCCCGGATCACGTTGGGCCCGATCGCGTGGTCGAGCATCGCGGCCGTGGCCACCTGGACGGTCCCGCAGCCGAGCAGGAAGTAGTCCAGCGCCTGCGCCCAGCCGGAGATGCCCCCGATGCCCGAGAACTCGCGGTCCGGGAATGCTTTCGTCATCTCGGCCATCTTGGCCAGCGACAGCGGCAGGATGGCGGGCCCGCCCATGCCGCCGGAGGAGACGTAGCCGTCCACGTTGATCTCGAACTCGAGCGTGTCGGGGTCCACCAGCGGCAGAGCCGGGAAGGTGTTGGACGACACGATCGCGCTCGCGCCGCCGAGGAAGGTTGCCTCCGCCTCCTCGGCGATGTTCGCGGTGGCCGGGGTGAGCTTGACCCAGACCGGGACCTTCGCCACCTGCCGCACCGCCATCGTGGACGTCGAGCACAGGACCGGGTCCTTGCCCAGGTTGGAGCCCATGTCCACCCGGTCCATGTGCGGGCAGCTGAAGTTGAGCTCGATCGCGTCGGCGCCGGCCTCCTGGACGCCACGCGCCAGCGTCTGCCAGTGCTCGAACTCCTTGTCGTCCCCGGAGCCGGCCATGATGGAGGCCACCAGCACGCGGTCCGGCCAGTTGCGCTTGAGCCGCTCGATGCGCGGCATCCACCAGTCGAGCGACTTGTCGCTGATCAGCTCCCAGTTCCACGACGCCATCAGCGGGGCTTCGGGGCGCTTGGCCATCGACGTCCGTCCCGTCGCCGGGTCGGTGCGGAGGAACTTGGTCCGGGGACCGGCGACGTTCTCGACGGGGTGCAGGCCGATCGTCTTGGTGACGACGCCGCCCCAGCCGGCCTCGAAGGCCCGCTCGATGTTGCTCTCGGATTCCGTCGGGGGCGCCGAGGCCAGCAGGAAGGGGTTGACGAATGGGATCCCGGTGAAGCGCGTGGACAGATCGGCCACTGGGCTCGCTCCTGAACGTGCCGCCAGTCGGGCGCGGCAACGGAAGGCGAGATGGTTGTATGCCGACTGGCCTCGCGAGTAGGGCCACTTGTCACATCGTGCCCCGTGTCGCGGAGCGTGAGCCGGCACGGGCCGCGGGCGGCGGGCCGAGGGCCGCGGGCCGAGGGCTGTCCCAACCGGCCCTCCCGGTCGGCGCGCCCCGATCGGTACACTCGGCCACGAGGCCCGCTGCGGGGCCGCAACCAGGAGGGAGCGCGCCATGGAGCACCGCAGGCTCGGCAAGACCGGCCGTGCCGTCTCGGTCGTCGGCTTCGGGGCGTGGGCCATCGGCGGCGACTGGGGGTCGGTGGACGACGCGACGGCGCTCCGGGCGCTCCACGCGGCCGCCGACGCCGGCGTCGACCTGATCGACACGGCCGACGTCTACGGCGACGGGCGGAGCGAGCGGCTGATCGGCCGGTTCCTGCGCGAGCGCCCGGGCGAGACGTTCTTCGTGGCCACCAAGATGGGCCGCCGCGCCCCGCAGCTGCCCGAGAGCTACAACCCGGACGCGTTCCGCGCCTGGAACGACCGCAGCCGCGAGAACCTGGGCGTGGACACGCTCGACCTGGTCCAGCTGCACTGCCCGCCGACGCAGGTCTACTACACGCCGGAGGTCTTCGCAGCGCTCGACGAGATGGCGGCGGAGGGGCGGATCCGCAACTACGGCGTGAGCGTGGAGAAGGTGGAGGAGGGGCTCAAGGCGCTGGAGTTCCCGGGCGTGGCGACCGTCCAGATCATCTTCAACATGCTCCGCCAGCGGCCCGCCGAGCGGTTCCTGGGCGACGCCGCGCGCCGCGGCGTGGGCGTCCTCACCCGGGTGCCCCTCGCGTCCGGCCTGCTCACCGGCAGGCTCCGGCCCGACACGGCCTTCGAGGCGACCGACCATCGCGCCTACAACCGGCAGGGCGCCGCGTTCGACGTGGGCGAGACGTTCGCGGGGGTGGACTACGAGACGGGCCTCGAGGTGGTCGAGGCGTTGCGCGAGCTGGTCCCCGAGGGCGCCACGCTGGCCCAGGTCGCGCTGCGCTGGATCCTCATGCACGAGGGCGTGACCGCGGCGATCCCGGGTGCCAAGTCGCCGGAGCAGGCCGTCGCGAACGCCGCCGCCGCGGACCTGGCGCCGCTGCCGCCCGCGACGATGGCGCGCGTGGCGGAGCTCTACGACGCCCGGGTTCGCCCGCTGGTCCACCAGCGCTGGTAGCGCGTCGGCCCGACCTCGCCGGTCGCTAGCGGCGGCTGCCCCTCACCGACGAGGTCAGCTTCGACCCGTCCATCGTGACGGCCGCGCAGGCCACGTCGCGCGAGCCGGCGTCCCAGGCCACCTGCGTGGGGATCACCGGCAGGATGTCCAGCCGGGACGACGCGAAGGCGACGCCGACGTAGTCCTTGAACAGCGGCGGGCACCGCTGGCCCGCCTCGCCGGCGAGCGCGGTCTCTCCCGGGTACGCGGCGGCGTCGGCGGCCGCGTACGTCCCGACCACCTCGGCGTCGTGCGGGGCGTCGCACGCGACGGGCGTCGGCGCCCGGGTCACCAGGTCCGTGCCGGGGGTGAGGCCGGACAGGCACGTGCCCACGGTGTACGACACGCTGGCGCTGCCCATCGTCGTGAGTGCCGACCCGACCGTCGCCCATGCCCCGCCGGCGGCCACCAGCACGGCGACCATGACCAGAGCCCGGGCCGGGGCCCGCAGGGGCGTGCGCCCGACGATCGCGTTCAGCGCCGTGGCGACCGCCCCCAGCGCGACGCCGACCAGGCCGCCGATGACGAGCGCCAGCGGCAGGACGATCAGGGCGCGCGACCAGAGGGGCACCGGGGCCTCCAGCGGGACGTCCCAGCCGTCGGCGATCGCCCGCAGCCCGGTCCACGCCCCGGTCACGCGCAGCAGGTGCGCCTGCCCGTCCGCGCCCGGGACCTCGTAGACCCCCCGCCGGCCCGGCACGCGCTCGCCGTCCACGATCACCCGGATGCCGCCGATCGCGGTCCGCCGGATCAGGATCTCGGGCGCGTCGGAGTCGGGCAGGCGGTAGTCGAAGTCCACGGGCGCCTCGCTGGGGCATGGGGATGCTGTCTCGGAGGATACGGCCGGTCTGATCCCGGGCGCCGGCCGGGGGCAATTCGGGCAGGGTAGAGTGGCCCCATGAGCGTGACCTTCCGCGTGCCCGGCGCGGTCCTGACCGAGCGCGAGCACCTCGTCCCCCTGGCCCACGGCGACCCGTCTCGCGGCACCATCACGGTGTTCACCCGCGAGGTGGCGGCGCCCGACGGCCTCGACCGCCCGTACCTGGTGTTCCTCCAGGGCGGCCCGGGCATGGAGGCCGCCCGGCCGACCAGCCCGCTGTCCGGCTGGATGGCCCGTGCGGTGGCGGACTTCCGGGTCCTGCTGCTGGACCAGCGGGGCACGGGACGCTCCACGCCGGTGGGCCCGGAGCTGCCGGGCGCCTCGGCGGCGGAGCAGGCGGAGTACCTCACGCACTTCCGCGCTGACTCGATCGTGCGCGACCTGGAGCTGATCCGCGCGGAGCTGGGCGTGGGGCGCTGGAGCCTGCTGGGGCAGAGCTTCGGCGGGTTCACCTCGCTGACCTACCTCTCGATCGCGCCGGAGGGGCTGCGCGAGGCCCTGATCACCGGCGGGCTCGCGCCGATCACCAATCGGCCGGCCGACGACGTCTACCGCGCCACGTGGATCCGCGTCCGCGAGGCGAACGAGCGCTTCCGCGCGCGCTACCCGGGCGACCGGGACCGGCTGGCGAGCATCCTCCAGCGTCTCGACGCGGAGGACGTCCGGCTGCCCAACGGGGATCGCCTCACGGCCCGTCGGTTCCGCCAGCTTGGGATGTGGCTGGGCGACAGCGCGGGGTTCGAGAAGCTGCACCACGTGCTCGAGCTGCCGTTCGGGTCGCTCGCCTTCCTCCGCGACGTGCAGGACGCGCCCGGCTGGGAGCGCAATCCCATTTACGCCACGCTTCACGAGAGCTCCTACGCCGACGGCGGCCCGACGCGCTGGTCGGCGCACCGGCTGGCCCCGGAGGACGCGGTCTCCGGCGACCTGCTGGGCGCCGAGCACGTCTTCCCCTGGATGTGGGAGGACTACAGCGGCCTGCGCCCGCACCGCGAGGTGGCCGAGCTGCTGGCCGAGCACCCGTGGCCGCGCCTCTACGACGCAGACCGCCTGGCGCGCAACGAGGTGCCGGTGGCCGCCACGATCTACGCGGACGACGTCTACGTGGAGCGGACATTCGCCGAGGAGACCGCGCGAGGCGTCCGGGGCCTCCGGCCCTGGGTCACCAACGAGTACGCGCACAACGGCCTGCGGGCCGACGGCGAGCGCGTCCTGGGTCGGCTGCTGGACCTGGCGCGCGGGCGCCGATGAGCGGCCGGGTCGGCGCCACCGACGACCGCGGCGCCAGCCCGGGCATCGACCGCCGCGACGTCGCGCTGCTGTTCGGGACGCGCGTCCTGCGGATGTTCGGCTACGGCTTCCTCGCGGTCGTGCTGGTCCTCTACCTCCACGCGATCGGGCTGTCCGGCGCCGAGGTGGGGCTCTTGCTCGCCCTCACGCTGCTCGGCGACGCCGGCGTGTCCCTGTGGCTGACCACGCACGCGGACCGGATCGGCCGCCGCCGCGTCCTGGTCGCCGGGGCGGTCCTGATGCTGGGCGCGGGCGTGGCGTTTGTCGCCACCTCGCTGCTGCCCGTGCTGATCGTCGCCGCGACGCTGGGTGTGATCAGCCCGTCGGGCAACGAGGTCGGGCCGTTCCTCGCGGTGGAGCAGGCGTCGCTCTCGCAGCTGGTGGCGGACCGGGAGCGGACCGGGCTGTTCGCCTGGTACCAGCTGGCGGGGTCGTTCGCCACCGCGGCCGGGACGCTCGCCGGCGGGGCCGTTGCGCAGCTCGCCATGGCCCGCGGCGCGCAGCCGGCCGACGCGTACCGCGCGGTCATCATCGGCTACGCGCTGGTGGGCATCGTGCTCACCGGGCTGTTCCTGCTGGTGTCGCCTCGCGTGGAGCTGCCGACCGCCAAGATCCACGACGAGACCGTGCGCGGCCGGCTGGGCCTGCACCGCTCCAGGGGCGTCGTGCTCCGGCTGTCGATGCTGTTCGCGCTCGACGCGTTCGCTGGCGGCTTCGCGATCCAGAGCTTCATCGCGTTCTGGTTCAACCAGCGCTACGGCGTGGACCCGGCGGCGCTGGGCGCGGTGCTCGCGGGGGCGAACATCCTTGCCGGCTTCTCCGCGCTGGCGGCGGGACGGCTGGCCAACCGCTTCGGCCTCGTCAACACCATGGTGTTCACCCACCTCCCGTCGAACGTGCTGCTGGCGCTGGTGCCGCTCATGCCCACGCTGCCGCTCGCGATCCTCGCCCTGTTCGCGCGTTTCGCGATCAGCCAGATGGACGTGCCGACCCGCCAGAGCTACACCATGGCGATCGTGGCGCCCGACGAGCGCTCGGCCGCGGCCGGCGTCACCGGCATCGCGCGTTCCCTGGGCGTCGCCGCCGCGCCGCTGATCGCGGGACCGCTGTTCGCGACCGCGGCCCTCGCGTCCGCGCCGTTCGTGATCTCGGGCGGCCTCAAGATCGTCTACGACCTGTTGCTGTACCGATCGTTCCGGCGCCTGCGCGCGCCCGGGGAGACGACGGTCCGCTAGCGCGACTGGTCAGGGGGCGGCGGGCGCCGGCACGAGGAGGTGCCCGGCGACCCGGGCGGGCAGGCCCGCCGGCAGGACCGCCCCGGACGTCCCCGAGGTCGCGGCCGGCGCGGGCGAGCCCGACGGCGCGGGCGCGCCCGACGCGGCCGGCGCCGGCGTTGGGGCGCCGGACCCGACACCCGCCGACGGCGACGGGGAGGCGAACAGGTACTGGAACTCGGGCCCGTTGTGGCAGATCCAGCAGTTGTCGCCGCGGTTGGCCATGTTTGACGGCAGGGGCGCGTGCTTGGCCGGATTGTGGCAGTCGGTGCACGCCTCGCCGGTCATGTGCTCGGGGCGCGCCGGCACCTGGCTCATGGAGGTCAGGTTGGGGTTCTCCTGGTGGCAGATCAGGCACTGGCTCGCGTGGAGGCTGGAGTGTCCGGGAGCCGTCTTCACCAGGCCCGTCGGGTTGTGGCAGGCGGTGCAGTTGGTGAACCCCTGGAGCGGGTGGCCGAGGTACGGGATCGGCTTCGTGCCCACCCCGCCGGTCGAAATCGTGTGGCAGGCCATGCAGTCGGCGTTGGGCGGCATCGCGATCCCGATCGCCGAGAGCGCCATGGCGGAGCTCGGTTGCGGCGAGCCGCTGGGACCGGCGCCGCCCCCGCCGGGGGCAGGCGTGCCGGAGGCGCCGGTGCGGAGCATGTTCGGCAGCGCGACCGTGACCACGAACCCCCCAGACACGAGGATCGCCACCAGCAGCGCGAGAAACGCGACCGGGAAGGCGAGCCGCTCCGCGGAGCGCGGCAGGGGGCGCATCACGGGCCGCCTCACGGGACGGCCTCCGCGGCGGCTGCGGGCGCGAGGCCCGACTCGGCCGCCGCCGGGGCCTCGGGAGCGCCGCCGCCCGCGTCCGCCTCTTCGCCGTGCTCGTGGTGCCTGAGCCACGGCCACGGCCAGAACAGGTGGACGTCGCCCTCGCCCATCGGCAGGTACCGCTCGCACAGGGAGTAGGCCATCGCCATGAACGAGGCTGCCCCGACTAGGATCCCGATCTCGACCAGCGACGGCGTGTACGCGACGTACGGGTAGGCCACCGTGCCCGCCATCGTGGTGCGGGGCACGAACTCCCCGGCAACGACGAACAGCGACCGGTCCACGAAGATGCCGAGCAGGGCCAGCCCGGAGGCAAGGCCGGTGAAGCCGACGGTCCGCAGGCGCGGCAGGGCGAGGATGGCGAGCGGGGCCACAAGGCCGGCCGCAACCCGGAGACCCCAGAAGGCGGGTGCCAGCGGCCCGGCCACCATCGCCAGCGTGGACGGCCGGAAGCCGGCGACGTCGCTGGTTAGGCCGTCCGCGACCTGCCGGGCCAGCAGGGCGGCGACCACCAGCAGGCCGCCTGCCAGCAGCAGGCGCACCGACCCGAGCGCCACGCCGGACCGGCCCCAGTCGGCGAGGCGGAAGCGGCTGACCGCCCAGAACACGATCCCCAGCAGCGAGACCCCGCCGACGAACGCCGAGGCGACCATCAGGATCGGCGTGAAGACCCCGGCCCAGAGCGGCTTGGCGGCGACCATGCCGAACACCGCCCCGAGCGTGGTCGGCGCCGCAATGCCGATCATCGCGGCCCCGGTGCAGGCGTACTTGTGGATGACCGGGTGGTTCGTGAACAGCGTCCACACCTCCACGATGAGGACCACCAGGTACCCGCCGTAGAAGACGCCCATCCACCACATGGGCGAGCTGGGCGAGATCACCAGCACGGCCCCGAAGACCATCCGGACGGGGTACTGCAGCTCGAGCGCGATGACCCCGAAGGCCGTGGACAGCGAGAGGATCGCGAGGATCGCGTGGCGCTTCTCGAGGGGGAGGAAGCGCTCGATGCCGAACACCGTGCCCAGCGAGGACGCCAGGCACAGGCCGCTGGTCATGATGGCGAAGAAGACATAGCCGACGATGAGCATGCCCCACTCGATCGACGGCGACGTGCCCATGACCTCCCAGCCCGGCGGCAGGGCGAGGATCGCGGTCACCGCGCCGATCGCGAGACCGGCCAGGAGCAGCGCATACCAGACCCGGGTGGCGAGGGGCATGGCGCTGACTTCCCGCGCCAGCGCGGCGCGGATCGCGCGGGGGCTGGCGGGGAGGGCCAGCCTGCCGACGTGGAGCGTGCTGTCCACGACCTGCATCGCTCAGGACTCCTGGAGGGCGGGCCCGAGGTACAGCGCGCGGGGCTGCGTGCCGTACTCGGGGTGGAGGGGACGCGCTCCGGCGGCCAGCGCCGCCGTGCGGATGTCGTCATTGGGGTCGTTGGCGTTGCCGAAGCGCCGGGCGCCGACCGGGCAGATCTCCACGCAGGCGGGTTGCTGCCCCTTGCTGATCCGCTGGTAGCACCAGGTGCACTTGTCGGCGACCCCCGGCGTGCCAGCCGGCGTGTCCTCGCCGGCCGGCGTGATGTAGCGGGCGCCGTAGGGGCACGCCACCACGCAGTAGCCGCAGCCGATGCACCTGCGGGCGTCCACCAGGACGATGCCGTCCTGGGTCGTGTAGGTGGCGCTGACCGGGCAGACCGAGGTGCACGGGCTGTCCGCGCACTGCATGCACAGCCGCGGCTGGAAGTAGGCGGACTTGACGGTCTTGCCCCCCGCGCCCGGTGCCGTCGAGGTGGGCGGGAAGCCGTTGATGCCGGCGTCGGGCGAGTCCACGTAGACCGTGCCGTCGGTCATCGTCACATGCCGCTCCACCCACGTCCGCGTGAACGCGGCGGACTCGGGCACGTGGTTCTCCTCCTTGCAGGCGACCACGCACAGCCCGCAGCCGATGCACTTGGAGGTGTCCACCACGAACGTCCACGCCTTGGTGGCCGGGTCGTAGTTGGGGACCAGCGGCGAGACCTGGTCCCCGGCGCTCGCGAACACCGGGAACAGCTGCCCGAGGACCGCGGCCCCCGCCACCCCGCCCGCCAGCGCCAGCCCGAAGCCGAGGAAGGCGCGCCGGGACAGGGAGGCCTGCCGGATGGCCGGGGCGATGGCCTCGAGCGGGACGAGGACGGCGTCGGCCGGGGCCTCGCCCGCCGTCGCGGCGGCCCGCCCGGGCGCGGTGGCACCTGCCACGGCCGGCTCCGCAGGGGGCGCTGACGGCTCGCCGACTGCCGGCTGCGGCTGGTCGAGCGGCTCGAGGCGGTCGAGGGGCTCCGACGGCTCGGTCACGGTGCCACCTTGCTCGGGCTGGGCTGCGGGCTGGGTACGGCCCCCCCGCTCACGGTCGGCTGCGGCGTGGGCAGGGTGAGCTGCTGCGGGCCGCGCCCCGCCTGGTGGCACTGGAGGCACTCGTTGTCCGTCAGCGGGCCAGAGGGGTGGCGCTCGTTGCGGGCCTTGAAGCCGTCGGGGCCGTGGCACGTCAGGCAGGGCGGCAGGTTGGCCAGCGGATGCGAGACGACCGGCGGGTGCAGGGCCCAGGTCGTGTGCGGGTCGTGGCACTGGAGGCACTGGGAAACGTAGTGGTTGGCCGGGACGATCGTCTGGATGGTGGCGGGGCGGCCCTCGGTGGCCTCGTGGCAGCGGATGCAGACCGCGTCGGTCGGCATCGCGATCGCCGCGCCCGTGGTGATGCCGCGCTTGGCCGCGTCCTCGTGCGCCAGCATTGGGCCGTGGCAGCTCTGGCAGCCGATGCCGGCATGGGTGTGGCTGGCGAGCCGGCTCGCCTCGGTGAGGTGGCACGCCACGCAGTCCGACGAGGCCGCGAACGACATGTCCAGCGCCGCCCACTGCTTGGCGTTGCTGTCGCGGTGGAGGGCGAAGTCCAGGTACGGGCTCCACGCCATCGCGGCGCTCGCGAAGATCGCGACCGCGATCACGGCCGCGCCGACGAGAACGCCGGTGGTGCCGATCAGCCAGCCCCGGCGGGAGCGGGGCCGGACGGATGCCCAGAAGCGGCGCGCGCGCGTCCTCATAGGACCGACGGGTTCAGCAGGCCGCGCCGAACCGTGTACCGGAGGAGCTCGACCCGGTCGTGCAGGTCGAGCTTCTCCATGAGGCTGGCGCGACTGGAGTGGACGGCCTGCTCGGAGAGGTCCAGCGACCGGGCGATGTCGCGGTTCGTGTGCCCCAGGGCGGCCAGGAGCAGGATCTGGCGCTCGCGGTCCGTGAGGTGCTCGTACGGGTCGTCGGCCGCCGCCGGGGTCCGGCGGACGTACGTGTCCACCATGCGCGTCAGGATCGCGGGGCTCACGTACGTGTGGCCCGCGCTCACGGCCCGGATCGCGGCGACCACGTCGTCCGCGAGCGCCTCGCGGGTGAGCAGCCCGGTGGCGCCCGCCTTGAGCACGGTGGCGAACTGGTCCGTGGCGCACCGGCAGTCGAGGGCGATCACCCGGGTCCCGGGGGCGGCCGCGCGGACCTCGTCGATCGCCTCCGGCACGCCGATGCCGTCGGCGGCGAAGGCCTCGTAGCCCAGGATGACCACGTCGGGCGCCGCCGACCGCGCCTGGGCGAGGATGGCCTGGCGGCTCCGCGCCTCGGCGACGACGGCCATGTCGCGCTCGTGGTCGACCACGGACCTGAAGGCGGCGCTGAGCATGGGGAAGTCGCCGATCGCGAGCATGACGCCAACCATGGCGCCATCGCGCGGCACTCCGGAGCTCTGGTCGCGGGCAGCCGTCATCGGGACGCCGCCCCCCGGGTCTCGAGCCTGTCGCGGCCTGTCATCGCTCCACTCCCGCACGTGGGCCCACCTTCGACCCCACGTCCGTCATGGTCGGCTGACCGGACCGGCTCCCGACAGGCACCCCAGGGCGGATCTCACGGGCCCCGGGTGGGCAAACGCGGCCACGGTGGCGCCAACCCGCCACGCATCCGGGTGGCGTCTGGCAACGCTGGTGGGGTTCTCGACTCACCAGCATTGGCCGGCACCCCCGTTCGGGGGTATCGCCGCCGCCTCGCCCCGCGCCTCGGGAGCCCTCCGTGCACGATTCCCGGGCTGGCCGCTATCCTGCCCCCATGACCACCCGCACTCGTTGCCCCGGCCGCCGCGGCTGCTGCTCCTGTCCTGGGCGAGCGCCGGCAGCGAGCCCGGTCGCGGTCGTCCGCTAGACCGTCGCCCCCCGCAGTCGGCCTCGCGCCCTTGCCCTGCCGCCCCGGCCGGCCCGAGGCCCGGGCGGCGCGTCCCACCCGCCGATTCGCCGTGCCGTGGGGGCGAGCGTCCCGCTCCTCCCGCCGCGGCGTCCGCCGACCCGCTGACCGGAGAGCGTCCATGCCCACCCAGATCGACCACGACCGAGACCACGCCTTCGCCGAGGTGCTCACCGGCGACCGCGCCGCCCACGGCCGCATCTACCCGCTCAAGCGCGACGTGGCCGCCTTCGCGGACGAGCTGCTCGGGATCCTGTTCCCGCAGCTCTCCGACAACGCGCTGTGCGCCGAGGACGACCTCGCTGCCCGGCTGGTGCTGGCCCGGCGGGACCTGCGGCGGCTGGTGGAGCCGCTCACCGACGCCGAGGCCGCGGACCGGGTCATCGCCGCGTTCGCGGACGCCCTGCCCCGCGTCCACGCGGCGCTGCTCGAGGACGGCGAGGCGATCCTCGCCGGCGACCCCGCCGCCGAGTCGCTCGACGAGGTGGTGGCCGCGTACCCGGGCTTCCTCGCCATAGCGATCCACCGCCTCGCGCACGAGCTCTACGCGCTCAAGGTGCCCGTGCTGCCGAGGCTGCTCGCCGAGGTGGCCCACACGCGCACCGGCATCGACATCCACCCCGGCGCCACGATCGGGCGCGGCTTCTGCATCGACCACGGCACCGGCGTCGTCGTGGGCGAGACCGCGGTCATCGGCGACAACGTCAAGCTCTACCAGGGCGTGACGCTGGGCGCGCTGTCGGTGGTCAAGGCCCTGGCCGGGCACAAGCGCCACCCGACCATCGGCGACCGCGCCGTGATCTACGCCAACGCGACCGTCCTCGGCGGTGACACCGTGGTCGGCAGCGACAGCATCGTCGGCGGCAACGTGTTCATCACCAGCTCGATCCCCGCGGGCTCGGTCCTGTACCAGACCAGCCGGTCCCGCGTCCGCCGGGCCGACGAGGGGTTCGACGGTATCGACTTCGTCATCTAGAGCGGCACGTAGAGCGGCACGCGCCAAGCGCGGCACGCCGGCGTCCCAGCAGTGAAGGAAACCACCATGCCCGTCTCCAGTGTCCTCGACCTCATCGGCAACACCCCGCACGTCCGGCTCAACCGGCTGTTCGACCCGCGCGTGACCGTCTGGACCAAGCTCGAGCGCGCGAACCCCGGCGGCTCGATCAAGGATCGAATCGGCCTGGCCATGATCGACGACGCCGAGCGGCGCGGGGCGATCGCGCCGGGACGGACCACGATTGTCGAGCCCACCTCCGGCAACACCGGGATCGGCCTCGCGCTCGTCGCGGCCGTGAAGGGCTACCGCCTGATCCTGACCATGCCCGAGTCGATGTCCGTGGAGCGCCGCAAGCTCCTGGTGGCGTACGGCGCCGAGTTGGACCTCACGCCGCGCGAGCTGGGGATGAAGGGTGCCATCGCCCGGGCGAATGAGCTCGCGGCCGACATCCCCGACGCTTGGATCCCGATGCAGTTCGACAACCCGGCCAACCCCGCGATCCACCGGGCCACGACGGCGGACGAGATCGCCCGCGATTTCCCGGACGGGCTCGACTACCTGGTCACCGGGGTGGGCACCGGCGGCCACATCACCGGTGTCGCCGAGGCGCTGAAGCCGCGCTGGCCGCACCTCAAGGTGTACGCGGTGGAGCCGACCGCCTCGCCCGTCCTGTCAGGCGGCGCGGCCGGGCCGCATCCGCTCCAGGGGCTCGGCGCAGGCTTCGTGCCGGGCGTCATGCGGACCGACCTGCTCGACGGCGTCCTGCAGGTGGATGGGCCGGCCGCGATGGACTACGCGCGCCGGGCCGCCCGGGAGGAGGGCCTGCTGGTGGGCATCTCGTCGGGCGCGGCGCTGGCCGCGGTGGCGCAGCTGGTGCCGTCGGTGCCGGACGGGTCGCGGATCCTCACGTTCGCGTACGACAGCGGCGAGCGGTACCTGTCCGTCGAGGCGCTGTGGCCCGCGCTCGGCGCGTAGCGGGGCGCCGGGGGGACACGCGAGGGAGGCCGGCGGACGTCCGCCGGCCTCCCGGCTGCTTGGCGGGCCGGTCCTGCGGCGCCGGCCCCGCGAAAGGGGGCGGGGTCAGCCGAACCAGGTTCGCGCCTCGACCTCGCTGACGTCGGGCATCGTGAGGATGCCGACGATCGATTCGTGGGGCAGGCTCGAGCGGCGGGCGACGAGGTCGGCCACCCGGTGCGGATTGCCGCCGCAACGGCGCAGAGCGGTGGGGTCGAGACGGGGCCAGACGAGGAGTGCGCGACGGCGGATCGTCTCCGCCGCGATGTCAGCCTGAGTCATCGGTTACCTCCGCCACCCATGCTGCAACTCCAGTGTTGCCATTCCGCAATCGCCCGGTGAAGATCTGGAAACTCTGGGCAATTCTGGGTAGGTTCTCATGAACCGGGCCGGCCGCCCGCCCGAACCGGCCGCGCGGGATGCCGCGCCGGCCCGCCTGCCCGCCGTCGGGCGTGGCACCCTAGTCACGTCCCGGCGTCGCGGTGTCGCGATCGGCGGCGACGCACGGGAGGCCGTGGTGGAGATCCGCAAGATCGTGCTCGAAGTGGAGGAGACGTACGCCGCCGCCGGGCGCGTGCTGGCGCGGCCCACCCGCAAGGCCGTCGCGTCGGCAGTGATCGCGAACCCGTTCGCCGGCCGCTACGTTGAGGACGTCTCGCCGCTGGTGGACCTGGGCGCCGAGCTGGGCCGGCTGCTCGCTGAGCGGGCGCTGGCGGCGCTCGGGCCGGACGCTGCCGTCACCGCCTACGGCAAGGGCGCGATCGTGGGGACCAACGGCGAGCTGGAGCACGCCGCGGCCATCCTGCACCCCAAGTTCGGCGCGCCCGTGCGGGCCGTGGTCGGCGGCGGCCCGTCGATCATCCCCAGCACCAAGCTGGTGGCCGGCCCCGGGACGCTCCTGGCGATGCCGCTGGTCAACCGTGACGACCTGTGGAGCTTCGACGAGATGGACGCCGCAACGGTGCAGATCCCCGATGCGCCGCGGGCGGACGAGATTGTGGTGAGCCTGGTCCTGGCCGCCGGGGGGCGGCCGGGCGCACGGACGAGGAAGGCGAGCTGATGTTCAAGGCAATGATCCTGCTGACGCGCAACGACGGGCTGTCCAGGGCCGACTTCCGCGACTGGATGCTCGTGGGGCACGCGCCGCTGGCCAAGCAGCTGCCGGGGCTGCGGCGCCTCACGTTCAACATCGTCGAGAACGAGGACGTGGCGATCGACGGCGTGTCCGAGCTGTGGTTCGACAGTCGCGAGGCGTTTGACGCCGCCTACGCCACGGAGATCGGCAAGGCGGTGGCCGGCGACTCGCTCGCGCACGTGAAGGCACGGGTCCGGCTGTTCGCCGACGAGCGACCGCAGGAGCTCTGAGGGGACGGCGCCCGGTCGGCTGCTCCGCATCCGGCCGACCGGGCGGAACGCGGCGCGGCCGGGGCGATCGGGAGCCGGCGGGGTTGCGGCGGGGGCGATCGGCCGCTGCCCCGCCCCGACGGCACGCGTCCGGCGCCCGGCTCGCCCCGACGGCGCTCGGCCGGCGCTCGGCTCGCCCCGACGGAACGCGTCCGGCGCTCGGCTCGCCCCGACGGAACGCGTCCGGCGCTCGGCTCGCCCCATCCACGGTTGAGGGCGGTGCATCGCGCGTCGGCTGCCCCAACGCGCCCTCGCCCACGGGTGTGAACCGTAGGTGACGCGAGCCCCGGGCCGGATTGGCCGCGGATGCCGCCCTGAACCGTGGATGGGGCCCCCGAGCGAGCCCCGGGCCGGATTGGCCGCGGATGCCGCCCTGAACCGTGGATGGGGCCCGGGCGCCCATGGCGCCGAACGGCCAGCGCGCCACCCGGCCGCCCCACCGCGCCCGGCCCGGCCTCAGTCTCCGGCGAGCCAGCGCGAGCCGTCGGCCGTGACCTCGCGCCCGGTGTCGGCGGCCTCGGCCATGCGCAGCCCCAGCTCGTGGTCCCAGGCCGCGTCCGCCAGCGAGCAGCGCGACGGCCCGCCCTCCGTGCGCTCGGCCATCGACAGCAGGCAGCCGGCTACCGCGATCTCGTCGTCGGCCAGGCGCGCCGGCACCGTCGGATTGCGGTACGCCCAGCGGCCGCCGAGCGTGTAGCCGAGGTGGTGGAAGCCCTCGAGGTTGCCGTCCTGGCCGGCGTCGCGGCGCTCCAGGCGCTCGGTGACCGGCGTCAGCGCGTCGCGCAGGCGCCGCACGGTGTCGCCGTCGATCTCGCCGCGCTCGCCCCGGACGAGCACCCGCGGGGCGCGGATCCACGAGAAGTACTGGTCGCCGGTGAAGTCGTACACGCCGAGCCGACCGTCGAAGTCCAGCCAGGCGAGCGTCTGCTCGGAAGTGGCGAGGCGCTCCTCGGCGGGCGGGCCGCCGCGGTCCGGTCCTGCCACGATGGGCGCGCTGAAGCGCCGGGCCC
>JAJXTS010000068.1 GCA_021783595.1 Chloroflexota bacterium
GGCCGGCGACGTGATCCCCGAGGTGGTGGGGCCGGTCCTCGCCAGGCGTCCCGCGGACGCCCGCGAGTTCCAGATGCCCGCCGCGTGCCCCGCGTGCGGCACGGCTGTCGTCCGCGACGAGGGCGCGGTCCGCCACTACTGCCCCAACCCGGCCTGCCCGGCGCGCCTCGCCCAGGCCTATGCGCATTTCCTGGGTCGAGGCGGCATGGACGTGGACGGCGCCGGCTGGGCGGTCCTCAGCCAGCTCCTCGAGCGGGGCATGCTCCACTCCCGTGCGGACGTCTTCCGCCTGACCGCGGCGGACCTCGCCACGCTGGACCGCTTCGCCCAGAAGAGCGCCGAGAACCTCGCGGCAGCCATCGGGCGAGCTCGCGTCGGGCGGCCGCTCGCGAAGGTGCTCAACGCGCTGGGGATCCCGCAGGTCGGGGAGTCCACCGCGGCGGACCTCGCCCGCTGGCTGGCAGCCCGGGTGCGCCCAGACGCGTACCCGCCCGCGGATGGCGCGCTGGCCCCGGACCCCTGGTTCGCCGCCGTCGAGGCGGAGCTGCGCAGGGTCGCCGAGGAGGAGTCCGAGGCCATCCAGGAGGTGCCCGGCATCGGCCCGACGGTCGCCGCGGCCGTCGTCGCCTGGTTCGCGGACGAGCCCACGCGGGACGTCCTGCGGGAGCTGGTGGACGCGGGTGTGGTCCCGGAGCGTCCCGCGGTGCGGGACACCGCCGCCGGGAGCGAAGACGGTCCGCTCGCCGGCAGGACGGTCGTCGTGACCGGGACGATCGAGGGCTTCAGTCGCGAGGAGGCCGAGGACGCCGTGCGCGCCGCGGGCGGCAAACCGGCGGCTTCCGTGTCCAAGAAGACCGATCTCGTGGTCGCGGGGCCCGGCGCAGGCTCGAAACTGGCAAGGGCGGCCGAACTGGGCATCCCCGTGGTGGATGCCGCCGGTTTCCACCGGGTCCTGGCCGGCGAGCCCATCCCCGGCGCCGACGGGACGGCAGACGCCGCGAGCTGACGCACAGGGCCGTCCGGCCCTTGCCCACGCGGCCATACGGAACGCGCATAATGCCGCGGATTCGGCGCCGCCCGGTCAATTCGGCGGTGCCCGGTCGAAGGAGGAGCGCGAATGTCCCTGCGTGGACGACTTTCCCTCTTGGGCGCTGCCGCCATCGTGGTGGCGGCCTGCTCGGGCAACGCCGCGACGCCGGCGCCAACCACCGCCGCGACCACGGCCCCAACGGCCGCGGCTTCGCTGGCGAGCACGGCGCCGGCGGCCAGTGCCGCCGCCGCGCCGACCGTCGCCCCGAGCGCCACCCCCATCGCGGGCGGCCTGCTCGACAAGGTCCTCAAGGCCGGCGTCCTCGTCGTCTCGACGGACCCGAACTACGCACCGCAGTCGGTCAAGAACCCTGACGGCACGTTCTCCGGCTTCGACATCGACGTGGCCACCGAGGTTGCCAAGCGCCTGGGCGTCAAGGTCCAGTTCGTCACGCCTGACTGGTCGCTCATCACGGCCGGCAGCTGGTCGGGCCGCTGGGATGCGTCCGTCGGCTCCATGACCATCACGGCTGACCGGGAGAAGGTCCTCGACTTCAGCCCGCCCTACTACTTCACCCCCGCCCAGATGACCGCGAGCAAGGCGTCGGGCATCACCACGATCGACGGCCTCGCGGGGAAGTCCATCTGCGCCGGCGAGGCGACGACGTACCTCGACTGGCTCCAGGGCAAGAAGCTCGACTTCGGCACGCTGTCGCCGACCACCACCCCGCCCGCCGGCATCAAGACGGTGTCGCTCAAGACCGACGCTGAGTGCCCGCAGACGTGGGCCGCCGGCCGCAACGACTTCCAGGGCTGGCTGAGCTCCAGCACCACCGTTGACGGGGCCATCGCCGCGGGCCTGCCCGTGGTCAAGGTGGGCGACCCCGTCTACTTCGAGCCGCTGGCCATCGCGCTGGACAAGAGCGGGCCGAACGACGCCGACTTCCTGACCGCCCTCGACGCGATCGTGACGTCGATGCACCAGGACGGCACGCTCACGCAGCTGTCCCAGAAGTGGTTCCACGCTGACCTCACGCAGGGGCCCGGCTGAGCCGGACGCCGTCCACACGCCGTAACTCAGGGCGGGGGCGCCGTCGAGGCGCCCCCGCTTCTGCACAGAGAGGGTGAGGATGTCCGAAGCGGCGCGCGGTGGGCCCGCGGGGGCCCGGAACGAGTACGACCTGACGCTGGCGAGGCCAGAGGACATCGTCCGCAGGGTCGCGGTGCACCGCGCCCGCTCGCGCCGACGCTTCCGGACCATCTTCCTGCTGACCTGGCTGGTCCTGGTCGGGGCGCTGGTGATCGCGCTCGCCCAGAGCGGCAAGGTGGACCCCGCCTTCATCGGCAAGTGGGGCCCGTTCATCCTCGGCGGCATTCCCGTGACGCTGTTCGTCTCGGTGGTGTCGATCATCTTCGCCGTGGTGTTCGCGCTGTTCGGCGCCCTCGGCCGTCTCTCGGGCAACCCCACGATCTACGCGATCGCGACGCTCTACGTGTCCCTCGTGCGGGGCACGCCGCTCATCGTCCAGATCATCTTCGTGTACCTGGCGCTGCCCCAGTTCGGCATCGTCCTCGACCCGCTGACCAGCGGCATCTTCGCCCTCTCGTTCAACTACGGCGCCTACCTCACCGAGATCTTCCGGGCGGGCGTCGAGGCGGTGCCCCGGGGCCAGCGCGAGGCGGCCGCGGCCCTCGGCATGCAGGAGCGCAGCATCATGCGGCGGGTCATCCTGCCGCAGGCCATCCGCATCGTCACGCCGGCCATCGGCAACGACTTCATCTCGATGACCAAGGACTCCGCCCTCGTGTCCTACGTCACGATCGAGGAGGTCTTCTGGCGGGCCAACAATGCCGGGACCCAGACCTTCCGCAACTTCGAGGCGCTGATGATCGCCGCGGTCGTGTACTGGGTGATGACGATCGTCCTAAGCTTTGGCCAGGAGCGTCTCGAGAAGCGCATGGCCCAGAGCGACGTGAGGGTGTAGCGAACATGGACCAGCCCGTGCCCCTCTCCGCCGACCACCACGACCCCTTCGCCAAGCCGGGCGCCCTGACGCCCGTCGGCTCCGAGCCGATCGTTCGCGTCGCCGATCTGCAGAAGTTCTACGGCGACAACCACGTCCTCAAGGGCGTGACCCTGGAGGTCTACCCGCGCGAGACCATCTGCCTCATCGGCAAGTCGGGCTCCGGCAAGAGCACCCTGCTGCGGTGCATCAACTTCCTCGAGGAGCCCACCGTGGGCCTCATCGAGGTGGACGGCCTGCGCGTGGACGCCGACCCGCTCCGCGCGCGGAACCGGCAGCACCAGGAGCAGATCCGCCAGATCCGCCTCCGGGCGCAGATGGTGTTCCAGGAGTTCAACCTGTTCCCGCACATGAAGGTCATCGACAACCTCATCGAGGGCCCCATCCGCGTCAAGGGCGTGTCGCGCGACCAGGCGATCGCGACGGCGGAGAACTACCTCGCGAAAGTGGGCCTGGCCGAGAAGCGCGACGAGTACCCCGGTCGCCTGTCGGGCGGCCAGAAGCAGCGCGTGGCGATCGCGCGGGCGCTGACGATGGAGCCCAAGGTGCTGCTGTTCGACGAGCCGACGTCCGCGCTGGACCCGACGCTCGTGGGCGAGGTCATCAACGTCATGGAGGAGCTGGCCCACGAGGGCGCGACGATGATCGTGGTGACCCACGAGATGGCGTTCGCCCGCGAGGCGGCGGACCGCGTGTACTTCATCGAGGGCGGCCAGTTCGTCGAGGTCGGTCCGCCGGATCAGGTCATCGAGGACCCGAGGGACCCTCGGACGCGCGAGTTCCTGGCTCGCACGTTCGGCAAGGCGCACGTCCCGGCCTGACCCGCGCCCGAGGTCGAGGCGCCCGGGCGCAACCCCGTCGGCGGCCGGCCGACGGTCGCGTCCGCGTATCATCGCGCCATGGCCTCGCTGACCCGCGCCGACGTCGAGCACGTCGCCCACCTCGCCCGTCTCGGGCTGACCGCCGACGAGCTCGCCCGGCTCGAGGGCCAGCTCAACCACATCCTCGACCAGTACGCCAAGCTGGCGGAGCTGGACACCGAGGCGATCCCGCCCACGGCGCAGACGATCGAGCTGGAGAACATCCTGCGCGACGACGTGGCCCGCCCGTCGCTGGCGGCCCAGGACGTGCTCGCCAACGCGCCCGAGCGGGACGGCGACGCGTTCGTCGTGCCGGCCATCCTGGGCGGGGAGTGAGCGCCATGGCCGAGGAACTCACGCAGCTTCTCGCGCACGAGATGGCCGCGCGCCTCCGGGCGGGGGAAACCACCTCGCGGGAGATCACGGCCGCGCATCTGGCCCGCGCTCACGCGACCGACCGCGGCCTGCACGCCTGGCTCACGATCGACGACGGGCGGGCGCTGGCCGAGGCCGACGCGGCCGATGCGGGGCTGGCCGCCGCGCGGGCAGGGGGGGCCGAGGCGGTTGCCGCCCTGCACCCGCTCCACGGCATCCCGGTGGCGCTCAAGGACCTCGTGTCCGTCAAGGGCGGCCAGTGCACGGCCGGCTCCCGGATCCTCGAGGGGTACCGCGCGCCGTACGACGCACACATCACCGAGCGCCTCCGCGCCGCGGGCGCCGTGATCCTGGGCAAGACCAACATGGACGAGTTCGCGATGGGCTCGTCGTGCGAGCACTCGGCGTTCGGCCCGACGGCCAACCCGTGGGACCTCGAGCGCGTGCCGGGCGGCTCGTCGGGCGGGTCCGCGGCGAGCGTGGCCGCCTTCCAGACGCCGCTGTCCATCGGCACCGACACCGGCGGCTCGATCCGCCAGCCGGCGGCGCTGTGCGGCATCGTCGGCATGAAGCCCACCTACGGGCGCGTCTCGCGCTACGGCATCGTGGCCTTCGCCTCGAGCCTCGACCAGATCGGGCCGTTCGCCCGCGACGTGCGCGACGCGTCGGCGCTGCTCCACGCGGTCTCGGGCCGCGACGAGCGGGACTCCACCTCGGCTCCGGTCCCGGTGCCGGACGACCTGGTGGGGCTGCCGTCGTCCGACGACGAGGCGGCGTCGTGGCTGCGGGGCAAGCGCTTCGGCGTGCCGCGCGAGTACTTCGTCGCGGGGATGGACCCCGGCGTCGAGACGCGCATCCGCGAGGCGGTGGCCGCGCTCGAGGCAGCCGGCGCCGCGGTGGACGAGGTGAGCCTGCCGCACACCGACTACGGCCTAGCCACCTACTACATCGTCGCCCCGGCGGAGGCGTCCGCCAACCTCGCCCGCTACGACGGCGTCCGGTTCGGCCACAGCGTCCGCGGCGGCGAGGACTACCTCGCCGACTACCTCGCCACCCGCGGCTCGGGCTTCGGCCCCGAGGTCAAGCGCCGGATCATGCTCGGCACCTACGCGCTGTCGGCCGGCTACTACGACGCGTTCTACCTCAAGGCGCTCAAGGTCCGGACGCTGATCAAGCGCGACTTCGACCAGCTGTTCGACGCCGGGTTCGACGCGCTGGTCGCGCCCACCTCGCCGGATGTCGCGTTCCGGTTCGGCGAGAAGATGGCCGACCCCGTGCGGATGTACCTGTCCGACGCGTGCACCCTGCCGGTCAACATGGCGGGCCTGCCGGGCGTGTCCATCCCGTGCGGGCTCTCCGGCGGGCTGCCGGTGGGGCTCCAGTTGATCGGCCCCGCCTGGTCCGAGGCGTTGCTCATGCGGGCCGCGCGGGCCTACGAGGGCGCAACCGCCGAGGCCGCCTGGCGCCGCGTGCTACCGCCGGACCTCGGGAGGCTGGCCGATCCCGCCGTGCCCACGCCAACGGAGCGCGCCGCCGCGCGCTGAGGGGTGGACGGCCGCACCCGCCGCCGCGCGCGGAGGGGTCGGTATGCCTGGGCTCGCCACCGTTGAGTCGGGTCGGACTCGAATGGGCGGCCCTGAGCGTGGCCGGAGGGGGGGACGCGCCCTCCGCGCCCCAGGTCCTGCGCCGCCGTCCGGCCGTTGAGTCTGGCGCGACTCGGGTCTCCCGTGACGTGGCACCTCAACTGGCACCCCAGCCGATCCGGGCGGGTCCTCGGACGCGCCCGTGCCAGCGCCCCGCGTGGCCTATCCTTCGGGCCATGACTGAGATCCCTTCGCGCGCACCCCTCGCCGAGCGCGCCCTCGCCCAGCGCGTCCGCAGCGTCCCGCCCTCGGGCATCCGCCGCTTCTTCGACATCGCGGCGACCATGGACAACGTCATCAGCCTCGGCGTGGGCGAGCCCGACTTCGACACGCCCCGCAGCGTCATCGAGGCGGGCGTCGAGAGCCTACGCGAGGGCCGCACCCACTACACGAGCAACTACGGCACGATCGAGCTTCGGCGCGCGCTGTCCGAGCACCTCGAGCGGCTGTACGGCGTCCACTACGCGCCCGAGAACGAGATCCTGATCACGGTCGGCGCGTCGGAGGCCGTAGACCTCTCGCTGCGGGCCACCTGCGATCCCGGCGACGAGGTGATCCTCCACGAGCCCAGCTACGTCGCCTACGCGCCCGCGATCGTGTTCGCCGGCGGCACGGTGGTCCACGTCGCCACCCGCTTCGAGGACGACTTCGCGCTCGACCCCGACGCGGTCCGGGCCGCGATCACGCCGCGCACCAAGGCACTCTTCCTGGGCTACCCGGCCAACCCGACGGGTGCCGTGCTCGAGGACGCCACCCAGGACGAGCTGGCGCGCATCGCCGAGGAGCACGACCTGCTCGTCTACAGCGACGAGATCTACGACCGGCTCGCGTACGGCAGCTACCGCCACCGCGCGTTCAGCTCGCTGCCGGGCATGCGCGAGCGCACGATCCTCATGGGCGGCTTCTCCAAGGCGTACGCCATGACCGGCTGGCGCGTGGGCTGGATGTGCGCCCCCGCCGCGATCCTCGAGGGGATCGTGAAGGTCCACCAGTACGGGATCATGTCCGCCCCCACGGTCGCCCAGGACGCCGCGCTGGTCGCGCTGGTGGAGGGCGAGCAGGCCGTCGCCGACATGGTCCGCGAGTACGACCGTCGTCGCCGGCTGCTGGTGGACGGCTTCAACCGCCTGGGCCTGCCCACCTTCGAGCCCCGGGGCGCGTTCTACACGTTCCCCAGGATCAGCTCGACGGGCATGACCTCGGACGAGTTCACCGAGGCGCTGATCCAGGAGGAGGCGGTGGCCGTCGTTCCGGGCAGCGCGTTCGGGCCGTCCGGCGAGGGCCACGTTCGCGCCTGCTACGCCACCGGCTACGAGAAGCTCGAGGAGGCGCTGGACCGCATCGGCCGGTTCGTGGAGCGGCACCGCTACTAGCGGCCGCTCGGGCGGCCGCGGCCGGCCGCGCCCCGAACCGCGGTCCTTCGCCCCGAACCGCGGTCCGCGGAGAGCCGCGCATCGGGCTGCCTGTGCGAAGATGGCGCGGTGGCAGCGCTCGTGCTGATCCTGACCGGGACCTACGCCCTGGCCTGGGGGCTGGTGCGGGGCAGCGCCGCGGTCCGCGTCGCCCTCCGGTCCCTCGCGGCCGACGGCGAGCCCACCCGGGCGCTGATCGACGCGTCTCGTCCGGTCTACGCCCGGGTGCGGGTCCGGGCGTCGGCGCGGCACGCGCTCGTCGCGGCGGCCTGGCTGGCGGTCGCGGCGTACGGGCTGCTCTTGGCGACAGTGGGTGTGGAGGTGTTCCGGTGACGGCGACGGCGGACCGCGCGGCGAGCGCGCTGGAGCGGTACGAGGCCGTTATCGGCATCGAGATCCACTGCCAGCTGCGGACCGTCTCCAAGATGTTCTGCTCGTGCTCCACGCAGTACGACGGCGCCCCGCCCAACACCCACACCTGCCCAACCTGCCTGGGCCTGCCCGGCGCGCTGCCGGTCATGAACAAGGCAGCGGTCGAGCACGTCATCGCCACGGGCCTCGCCATCGAGGGGCAGATCCCGGCCCGGACCCAGTGGGAGCGCAAGAACTACTTCTACCCGGACCTGCCCAAGGGCTACCAGATCAGCCAGTACGCCATCCCCCTCGCGGCCCACGGGCGCCTGCCCATCGAGACGTCGGCAGGACCGTTCGTCGTGGACATCACGCGCGCCCACCTCGAGGAGGACACCGCCAAGCTGGCGCACGGGGAGGCGCCGTCGGCGAACGGCTACCGGACCACGCTGGTGGACTTCAACCGCTCCGGCGCGCCGCTCATGGAGATCGTCACCGAGCCCTGCATCCGGACTGCCGAGCAGGCGCGCCGCTACGCGGAGGAGCTCCAGCTGCTGCTCCGCGCGATCGGCGTGAGCGATGCGGACATGGAACGCGGCCAGATGCGCGTGGAGGCGAACGTGTCGCTGCGGCCGCGCGGGACCGAGCCGTTCGGGACCCGGGTGGAGGTCAAGAACATGAACTCGTTCCGGGCGGTGGAGCGGGCGATCGCGTACGAGGTGGACCGGCAGGCGGCGGCCCTGGACGCCGGCGAGCCGCTCACGATGGAGACGCGCGGCTGGGACGACGGCCGGCAGGCCACGTACCACATGCGGTCCAAGGAGACCTCCGAGGACTATCGCTACTTCCCCGAGCCGGACCTGCCCCCGCTGCGGGTGGACCAGGCCTGGATCGACGGGATCCGCGCCCGGGTCCCCGAGCTCCCGGCCGCCCGCCGGGCTCGCTACGCGGCCACGGGCATCACCCCGTACGACGCCGCGGTGATCGTGGCGGACCCGGGCATGACCCTCGCCTTCGAGGCCATCTCCGCGGCCGGCCCCGATCTCCCGGCCAAGGAGGTCGCGAACTTCGTCACGGGCCCGCACGCGCGGCTCGCCAAGGCGGCCGGCCTCAACGGGCGCGGGACCGCGGGCGCGTCAGACCCGGAGTCAATCGCCGCGATCCTGGCGGCCATCGCGTCGGGCCGTGTCGGCCGGCCGATCGGCCGCGACCTGCTGGACCGCCACCTCGCCGACGGCACTCCCGCCGCCGACCTGCTCGCCACGGTGGCCTCGACGATCTCCGACGAGGGCGCCCTGCTCGCGCACATCGACGCGGTGATCGCCGCCAACCCCAGGGCGGCGGCCGACTTCCGGGCCGGCAAGCCCGTCGTGGGCTTCTTCGTCGGGCAGGTCATGCGGGCCACCGGCGGGGCGGCGGACGCGTCGCGGGTCACCGAGCTCGTCCGGCAGCGGCTCGGGACGGAGGCCTGACCAGTGGCGATCGTGTCGCTCGGCTTCATCGCATTGGGCGTCGCGCTCATCGCGTACGGCACGATGCGCGCCCGGGGACCCTACCGGCGCTACATGGCCCTGCGCGAGCAGGATGCCAACGTCGCCCGCTACGAGGCATGGCGCGGCGGGGCCCGGCCCGCCGAGAAGACCGGCGCCTCGGTCGCGATGGCGGTGCTGCGGCGACAGGCGCAGATCGGCGTCGGCATCGCGGTCGCCGGCGTCGTGGCCGTCGCGATCGGCTTCGTGGTGAGGTAGCGATCGGTCTCCTGCCCGGCGCGGCGACCCGGGGCCGGCCCGCCCTATGCTTGGGCGGGGGCCCGGCACACGAGCGGAGATCGATCGGCATGCGAGAGCGGACGGACGGCACGGGCCTCGCCACGCGGGCCATTCACGCCGGCGAGCGGCCCGACCCGACGACGCACGCCCACAGCACCCCCATCTACGCGACGGCGACGTTCGCGTTCGACACCGCGGCCGAGAAGGAGGCCGCGGTGGACCGGGCGCTGGAGTGGGACCCGCGCTCGTACTTCTACTCCCGGACCGGCAACCCGACCAACCGGGCGCTCGAGGAGAAGATCGCGTCGCTCGAGGGCGCCGAGGATTGCGTGGTGTCGGCGTCGGGCATGGCGGCCGTGTCGGCGACGCTGTTCGCGCACCTCGGCGCGGGCGACCATCTGCTGGTGGGCGACGAGGTCTTCGCGATCACCCGCGTGCTCTGGGAGGAGGACCTGCCCCGGCGCGACATCGCGGTGACGCCGGTGGACATGACGGACCTCGCCGCGGTCCAGGCCGCCTTCACGCCCCGGACGCGTCTCGTCTTCCTCGAGACCGCGTCGAACCCGAGGCTCCGGATGGCAGACCTTGACGCCGTGAGCGAGATCGCGCACCGCCACGGGGCGCTGGTCATCGCGGACAACACGTTCTTCGGACCGGCGCTGCTCCGGCCCATGGAGCACGGCGCCGACCTGGTGGTCCACGCGGCGACCAAGTACCTGTCCGGCCACGGCGACGCGGTGTCGGGCGTGGTCAGCGGCCGCAAAGCGCTGATCGACCCGATCCGCAAGCAGACCGACACGTTCGGCCAGGCGGCGAGCCCGTTCTCGTCGTTCCTGGTCCTCCGCGGCGTGCGGACGCTGCCGCTGCGCTCGGCCAAGGGCTCGGAGAACGCGCTGGCGCTGGCCCGGTTCCTCGAGGCCGACCCGCGGGTCGAGTGGGTCCGCTACCCGGGCCTGCCCTCTCACCCCGACCACGGGTACGCGACGCGAGTGCTCGGCGATCGTTTCGGCGCGATGCTCACGTTCAAGACGACCGGCGGGGTCGCGGGCATGCAGGCGTTCACCGACCACCTGCGCCTGTGCGACATCGGCGTCAGCCTGGGCGACGTGTTCACGCTGGTCTACCCGCGGCCCAAGGACGGCGCGATCATCCGCCTCTCGGTGGGCTGCGAGGACGTGGCGGACCTGGTCGAGGACCTCTCGCTGGGGCTGTCGTTCGTCGGCTGATCCGCATTGACGGGCCCGGGCGCCCTCGGGGGGGCGGCCCGCCCAGCGCCGCGGTCCCGCCCGGCAGGCGGCTCGCCGCCCGGGGCTCGCGGAGAGGTCGTGTCCCGAGACTTGGTGCGGATTGACGGAGCCCCGGCGTGAGCCAGCGCGACATTGGGCGTCGGTCGGCCGGTGGGGCAAAGGGGGCCTGCGCCCTGGTTCGTCGTCACGCACTGGCGTCGGCATTCACAACTGCGGCCCCGTCCACACCGATGGCCCCCCGGGCCGTTCGCCAAGCCCTCGGGTGCCATCGCGCCCACGAGCGCAGGTGTCCGGGGTGGCTGGCCCACGCACGGGTCGTCCGCTCGGACTTCGGCCTGCCGACCGACGACGCCACGCTGGCGGCGCTGGCGAGCACAGGAGACGTCGGGAGCAGTCAATGGGGCATTCCAGTGACCGCCGGAGAGGAGGGCGGGCTTGACATCGGTGGGCACATGACGTTCGCGAACGAGATCTCCAGGGCGCTGCTGCCGCGCGCAGAGAGGCTGCCCACCTTTGCGGGAGCGTGGATCGATGAGCTCCAGAACGGCTCGCTCGCCGTCATGCCGACCCAGGCAGACGCCTCCACCGGGACGACGATCTGTTCCATGGTCCCCGTCGGCAGCCGGGGCGTTGCGGTTCACCGTCGCCTCGACTTCCTACAGCGTGCTTGTCGCGGCCGCAGAAGTCGCGGCGAACTGGGGTTGGGCGCTCCCGGACGAACCCCTCCACCAGGTTGCGGTCGATACCCCGTCGAATCGGGTCGCTAGCCAGGTCCCGGCGGATGAGCGGGCCGCGCCGCCGATCCCGCCCGCCCGGCGGGTGAGCGGGCCGCGCCGCCGTTCAGTTCGCCCGGCAGGCGGGCGGGCTGACCGCGGGCGCGTGCACCCCGCCCGGCAGGCGGCTC
>JAJXTS010000257.1 GCA_021783595.1 Chloroflexota bacterium
GACTCGCTTCTCGGTCAGGTGCCGGCGCCGGCGCCTGACCCGTCCGCGAACACGCGCTCGAACAGGTCCTGGCCGTGGCTCGTGGGCAGCGGCTCACCGTCCGCGATGCGGAAGGTCCGGCTGCCATCGGCCAGTCGCTCGGCGCGCACGAACCGCGCGTCCGGCCGCCGCGCCGCCGCGTACCCGCTCGCGAGGTCGTACAGGTGGGTGACCAGCACCACCATCGCGCCGGCGTCGAGCAGGCCGTCGATCACCCCGCGACCGATCTCCGACCCCTCCCGCTCGTTGGTGGACGCGAAGGACTCGTTCAGCAGCACCAGCGAGCCGGGCCGCACCCGGTCGACGAGTCGGCTCATCCGCCCCAGCTCCTCGTCCAGCTTGCCGTGCTCGAGCTCGGCGTCCTCCTCGCGGCGGAAGTGCGTGAGGACGCCGGGGCGCACGTCGGCGCGGAACCGACGGGCGGCCACGGGCATGCCCGCCTGGAGCATGACCTGCGCCTGGCCCAGGCTGCGCAGGTAGGTGGACTTGCCGCCGCGGTTCGCCCCGGTGACCACCAGCAGGCGCGCGCCCCGCAAGGCCAGGTCGTTGCCCACCACCTCGCCCCGGCTGGCGAGGCGCAGCGCCACGTCCACCAGTCCGTCCGCCTCGAGCACGCCGGTGCCGGGCTCGAGCGCCTCCGGCCTCGCCAGCGGGGCGCCGGTCGGGCCGAGGGCGGCGGCGAGGTTGAGGCAGCCCAGGTAGAACGCCAGCTCGCTGCGCAGCTGCGTGAACAGGGACACGACGTGGTCCGACGAGCGCGCGATCGCGTCCGCCGCCAGGGCGAGGCCGCGATTCCGCAACTCGGCCAGGGCCTGCGCGCCGGCCTCGTCGCGCGGGGCGACCTCGTAGGTGTGCGTCTCGGGCTCGCGCAGGCCGAGGCGCTCGCGCCAGGACGGGGCGCGGGTCCGGCGGCCCAGGACGAAGCCCGAACTCCTCGCCCCCTCGCCCGGCGAGGCCGTCACCACCACCTCGTCCCGGTCGCCCAGGCGCCGGAGGTGGCCCTCGACCTCGGCCAGGAACGCGTCGTCGAGCTCGGCCTCGATCTGCGCGAAGAGCCGGCGGAACGCCTCGGACCGCACCTGGCCCGCGCTGGCCGCCGCCACGGCCCGGAGCTGGCGCATGGAGACGATGAGGAGCTCCAGCGTGTCCACCGCCCGGTGCACGACCGAGTCGGCGAAGGTGCTGCTCCAGCCCCAGACCTTGCGCTGGCGCTCGACGGCGTCGAGCGCGACCGCCCACAGGTCGCGGGCCATGCCGGGCACGCGAGCGCAGTCGTCGAGGGCGTCCTGCCGCCAGCGGATCACGGCTGGGTCGCCGAGACCGGCAAGGACGACGTGGCGCGAGACGTCGCGCACGAAGCGGTCGCCGCCGCCCATGGCGGCGAACACGAGGTCCAGGCCGAGGTCCTGCACCAGGTCGGCGCTGCCCTCCGGCGGCCGGTCGGCGAGATCCAGGTCCCGGTCGGGATCGAGCAGGCGCACCTTCACCGCCGGGCCCTCAGGGCGATCTGCTCGCGGGTCAGCCGGTGCTTGTCGGCGATCGCCGCCGCGTAGGCGAGGCCGTCGGCGCGGCGACGGACCACCCGGAACGTCCGCCGCGTCGGGTCGGCGGGGTCCACGGCGCTGACCATGCTCACGGTCTCCGGCGTCAGCGTCGCGAGCTCGTCGAGGAACGTCACCGTCACGCACCAGGCGCCGGCCGCGCCGATCGCCTCGAGCACGCGGCGGTTGATGAACGCCTGGTCGGCCACCGTGGTCGAGCTGAACGTCTCGTTCATGATCACGAGGCTGCGGTCCGTGATCCGCGCCAGGATCGCGCGGGTGCGGCGCAGGTCGTCCTCGAGCTTGCTGACGAGGTCCTCGACCGCCTCCTCCCGCTCGAACAGGGTGTGGATCCCGTCCGCGAGCGGCAGGCTCGCCTCGCGCCCGGGCACCGGGATCCCGAGCGCGGCGAGGTGCAGGAGCTGGCCGACCATCCTCGAGAACGTGGTCTTCCCGCCCTGGTTGGGCCCGGTCACGACCACCACCCGCTCCGGGGCGCGCAGGGCGATGTCGTTGACGACCACGTGGCGGCCCGCGGCGGCCAGGCGGGCGGCCAGGGCGAGGTCGAAGGCGCCCACGGCCCGCAGCTCCACGCCGCTGTCGGCCACCTCCGGGTAGCAGAACTCGCCGCCGGCCCGGCGCACGCGCTCCAGGTGCTCCATGACGCCGAGGTAGAACTGGGCCTCGCGATCCAAGCGCTCCACCCGAGGGTCGGCGAAGCCAGCGTGGCGGTCCGAAAAGGCGGCGAGGAGCCCGAACTCGCGGGGGAACAACAGCGCGACCCGGTCGGCCACGGCCGCCTCGACGTGGTTGAGCTGGGGCGACTCGGTGAACTTGAACCGGTACTCGCGCCCGTCGCCCTGGGCAAAGCGGTGGAATGTGGCGAGGACCTCCGCCTCGTAGTCCGGCGCGCCGGGCTCGGCCCGCCGGACGGTGATCCGGGGCCCGGCGATCCGCAGCTGGTAGCGGACGGCGGCGGGGGCGTCCGC
>JAJXTS010000258.1 GCA_021783595.1 Chloroflexota bacterium
CTGACGGACGGACGCACCCGAATCGATTGGACGCCCGGGGCCGTTCCGCGCGGCCGGACGCCCGCGGCCGCCGTCGGGAGCGATCATGACCCGCCTCGCCGTCGGGCGTCTCGGTCCGCGCCCTGCGTGCGAGCGGCGCCTGCGAGCGCCCCAGCGACAGCGGCTGGTGTCCGTCCCCGCGCCGTGCGCGGGAGCGGCGCCTGCGAGCGTCGCGGCGGTGCCGGAAGCGTCCCACACCCGCGCCCTGCGCGCGAGCGGCGCCTGCGCTAGCGTCGCGGCATGCAGTTGCCGCCCGTCCTCCGTGTCGACCGTGAATCCTCGCCCGATGGCGTGGTCGTGCTCACGCTCAATCGACCGGACGTCCGCAACGCGATCGACGATGCGCTGCTCGACGCGCTGCTGGAGGCCGTGCGGGCTGTCGCGACGCCGCCCTCGCCGCGCGTCCTCGTCCTGCGGGGCGCGGGGCACACCGCCTTCTCCGCCGGCATGGACCTGCGCGAGCGGGCAGGCTTCTCCGACGAGCAGCTCGCGGACCAGCACCAGCGGATCGTGGCGCTGATCACCGGGCTCGCGGAGCTGCCGCTGCCCACCATCGCCGCAGTCGAGGGCTTCTGCCTGGCCGGCGGCTTCGAGCTCGCGCTGGCCTGCGACCTGATCGTGGCGGCGCGCGACGCGCAGTTCGGCCTGCCCGAGACGCGGGTCGGGATCTTCCCCGGCGGCGGGGCCGCCAGGCTGCTGACCTGGGCGGTCGGCGCGCCACGGGCCCGTGACCTGGTGCTCACCGGGCGACGGCTGTCGGGCGCCGAGGCCGAGGCGTGGGGGATCGTGGCCCGGGTGACCGAGCCCGGGGGAGCGTTCGCCGACGCGCTTTCGCTGGCGGGAGAGCTGGCCGCCGCCGCCCCGCTCGGCCTGCGAGAGGCGAAGCACGCCATCCGAGCCGCCCACGCGTCCCTGCGCGATGGCCAGGCCGCCGAGGACTCGATGTACGAGGCGGTGGCGCGCTCCGCCGACCGGCGCGAGGGGTTCCGGGCCTTCGTCGAGAAGCGGCCGCCGCGCTTCGAGGGACGGTAGCGGTCGTCCCGCGCGCCGTCCCGGAGTCCGGTCAGCGACCCGCGACCGCAACCGCCCGCGCCTGCGTCAAGCCCCGGTTCGCGCCCGGTCGATCAGCCGCGCGTCGTCTGGGGTGGATCGGGCCGGCGGCTGGTCCTGATCGTCGCTGCGAGTCAGGCCCGCGACGGCTTTAGCCTCGAGCACCCGAGACGACGCTGAGCCCCGGGGCCGCCTGGCGCCCCGGGACCGGCTGGTCGAGGTCCAGGCGCCGCCCGTCGGCGCTGAGGAACTCGTGGCTGACGAGCTCCCCGGCACCGTCTTCGGGCGGCGGTGCCGCGGGCTGCCCGGCGCGGCGGCGATGGCGTGCACGGGGGCGCGGAGGCGGGGCTACCTCGCGACCGGTGTGCCCCTCAGCTCGGCTCCCTCAGCGACCCGATGACCGCGGCGGCCCGTCGAGAATCCTGGCCCGGCCCCCCGCGACTTCCGCCCACAGGAGGGCATTCCCCGGCCACGGCGAGCCGTCGGTGGTGAGCGCCAGGTGGGCATCGGCCTCGGCGGCCGGGTACGCGGCGCGGAACAGCTCCGGCAGGCTTCGCGCGAGGGCCCTCGTGTCCGGGGTGGAGCGGAGGACCAGCAGCCTGGCGATGCGCGGCGGCGCCGCGGTCCACGGCCAACCGTTTGCCGAGGGGAGGCTGTCCGCCTTCTGGCCAGCCCAGCGGAGCTGCTGCTCCACGCGGCGGAGCTGCCCCTGGACCTCGGTGGCGACCACGTCGGGGCCCTGCGCCTCCGCAAGCACGATATCGATCACGCCGCGCGCCGGTCGGGTCACGAACACCTCGAGCCGAGGGCGCCACCGAGGGTGGGCGATCGACAGCAGGGCGTCGGTGATGGGCGCCGAGACGCGGTCGTGGATGCGCGGCCCGACCGCCGGGAAGAGCCGGACGCTGGGCTGCATCCCCAGCGCGGTGGCGAGGGCCGTGAGCGAATGCAGCGAGGGCGTCACCTCGCCGCTCTCGATCCGCGACAGCAGCGCCTGGTCGAGGCCCGCTGCCGCGGCGAGCGCCCGCTGGGACACGCCGCGGTCCCGACGTGCGTCTCGGACGTCGCGGGCGAGCCGGCGCCCGAGTTCGCGTTCGCGCTCGCGAGCGGCCCGAAGGATCAGCGTGTCGGCCATGCCCCATCAGAGCACCACCGCCTTTCGCGGCGCTTACCCGTGCGCGCGATGACTCCGGCGCATCAAAACCGGGCCGCGCCGGGCCGCCACCGCTGTCGGTCTCAAGTCTGATGCGCCCGGCTCATCGCGTTCGCGAGGTGATGCACCGACCGCATCGGTTGGGTGGAGACTGGGCGTGCCGGGCGCCGTTCGGGCCGCCTTTGATGCGCCCGGCTCATCGCGGCGGCCGGCGGCCCCGCGTGGCGGCCGGCGGCCCCGCGCCCCTCGCGCCGCCCCGCAGCGG
>JAJXTS010000005.1 GCA_021783595.1 Chloroflexota bacterium
CGTTGCGCAGCCGGCCCAGGACGTCATTGGTCGTGTCCTGCTTGTCGGCGACGACGAGGATCAGGTCGCCCTCGCCGGCGCCGGCGGCGATGCGCACCGCGGCCTGCGTCTCGGCCGAGAGGAACTTGGCGATGGGCCCGTGGAGCTCGCCGCCCGGCTGGACGGACAGGTGGACCAGCCCGCGGGCGCCGAAGCGCTTGGCCATCTCCGTCAGCTCGTCGATCTCGCGTCGCGACGCGCCGCCCATGCCGGGGGCCGTGATGCCCTTCACCCGCCCGCCGCCCGCGAGGGTCTCGTCGAACACGCGGAAGCCCGACGCCGCTCCGAGGGCCGCGGCCAGGTCGAACAGCTCCACGCCGAATCGCAGGTCCGGCTTGTCCACGCCGAACCGCTCCATCGCCTCGTCGTACTCGAACACCGGGAACGGGATCTCTCGGATCGGGCGCTCCGGGGTGGTGGCGCGGGTGACCTCGATCACCATCTGCTCGATGAACGAGCGGACGGTGTCCTCGTCCACGAAGCTCATCTCCAGGTCGAGCTGCGTGAACTCGGGCTGCCGGTCGCCGCGCAGGTCCTCGTCTCGGAAGCACCGCGCGATCTGGAAGTACCGGTCCACGCCGGCCACCATCAGGAGCTGCTTGAGCTGCTGGGGGCTCTGGGGAAGGGCATAGACCGTGCCCGGCTGGAGGCGGCTGGGGACGATGAAGTCCCGGGCGCCCTCAGGCGTGGACTTGATCAGGTTGGGCGTCTCCACCTCGACGAAGCCGTGCCCGTGGTGGGCCTCTCGGATGGCCTGGACGAGGCGGCTCCGGAGCAGCAGGCGCCGGGCCATCGCCTCGCGGCGGATGTCCAGGTAGCGGTAGCGCAGGCGCAGGCTCTCGTCGATCGTCGCGTCCGGGTCGTTGATGTAGAACGGCGGCGTCTTGGCCTCGTTGAGGATCGTGACCCTGCGCGCCTGGAGCTCGACATCGCCCGTGGCGAGCCTCGCGTTCTCGGTCCCCGGCTGGCGCCTGGCGACGACGCCCTCGAACGCCACGACGAACTCCGAGCGCAGCCGGGTCGCGACCTCGTGGGCCTCCGGCGCGTCGGCCGCGTCGATCACGACCTGCGTGATGCCGTGGCGGTCGCGCAGATCAATGAACACGAGCTTGCCGTAGTCCCGGCGGCGGTGGACCCAGCCCGCGAGCTTCGCGTTCGCGCCGTCGTCGTCCGCGCGGAGCTGCCCGCAGGTGTGCGTGCGGTAGGGCGTAGCGAGCGGCGCGGAATCGGCGGACACGGAGGGCTCCCGGGTGCGGTTGTGACTGCGCGCCATCGTACCCGAGGCCGGGTCGCGCCCCGCCGGCCGCCAGGAGTCAGCCCGAGCCGGCCCCGGTCGCGGCCCGGCGACCCCGGCCCCGCTCAGCCGTGGCGGTGCGTCGTCTCCGCGCGGGCCAGCTCGCGAGCGAGGTCCGCGAGGGCGACGAGGCGCTGGCTGCCGGCCTGGAGGTCGCGGACCTGGACGTGCCCGTCGGCCAGCTCGTCGCCGAGGATCACCGCGAAGTGGGCGCCGTCCTTGCTGGCGGCCTCCAGCTGGCGACCGAGCTTGCGGCGGGCGAGGTCCGCGCGTACGCGCAGGCGCTCGGCGCGCAGCCGCGACGCCACCCGGAGGCGCCCCACCGTGTCGTCCGGGTCGGCGCCCACGACCACCGCAAGCGGCGCCGCCGTGGCCGCCGGCGCGTGGCCCTGCTCGGCGAGGACGAGCGCCACGCGGTCCAGGCCGAGCCCGAAGCCGATGCCGGGCGTGGGCTTGCCGCCCAGCAGCGCGACGAGGCCGTCGTACCGGCCGCCGCCGCCGAGCGCCTGCTGCTGGCCCTCGCGCCCGCTGACGTAGAACTCGAACGCGGTGCGCGTGTAGTAGTCGAGGCCGCGGACCAGGCCCGGCTCCACGCGGAACGGGACGCCGAGCGCGGTCAGGTGCGCCCTGACGCTGTCGAAGTGGGCCGCGCAGGCCTCGCACAGGTGGTCGGTGATCCGGGGCGCGGCCGCGTTGAGGCCGGCCATGTCGGGGTCCTTGGAGTCCAGCAGCCGCAACGCGTTGCGCTCCAGCCGGTCCTTCTCGGTGGCCGGGAGCTCGGCGAGGTGGCCGCGGTAGTACGCCGTCAGCGTGGCGATGTACGCGGGCCGGCAGACGGGATCGCCGATCGAGTTGACCAGGACCTCTACGCCCTGCACGCCCGCCTCGGCGTAGAAGCGGTGGCCCAGCTCGATGACCTCCGCGTCGATCGCGGGGCCGGGATCGCCGATCGCCTCCACGTCGAACTGCCAGAACTGGCGGTACCGACCGGCCTGCGGGCGGTCATAGCGGAACATCGGGCCGGTGGTCGTCAGCTTCACCGGCTGCGGCCAGGTCTGCATGCCGTGCTGGACGTAGGCCCGGACGATGCCCGCGGTCGGCTCGGGGCGGAGCGCCCACGACTCGGCCTCGTCCGTGCGCGGCGCGAGGCGGAACAGCTCCTTCTCCACGACGTCGGTGACCTCGCCGATGCCGCGCTCGAAGACCGCGGTCTGCTCGAACAGCGGCGTCTCGATGGGCCGGTAGCCGTAGCGCTCCGTCAGGTCCGTCGCCAGGCGCGTGAGGCGGTCGAACACGGCGCGTTCGTCGGGGAGGAGGTCTCGGGTGCCCCGGGGGGCGCGGTAGGTCGGCATTGGCGCTGAGTGTAGCGGCCGGGAGGGCCGGATCGGCTCGCAGCTCGCCCGGGCCCGGGCACCGCCGCCCGTCCGCATCGTCCGCGCCTCGCCCCGCGGGCAGGCCGACACAACCTTCACGTTCGCGTGAAGGTTAAGGTACCGTTGGCGCCATGGCCGACCCGACCGCCCCGCCGTTCCCTCGCCTCCTGCGCATCCAGGAGGTGTCCGCGGAGACCGGCCTCACCCCCCGCTCCATTCGCTACTACGAGGAGGTGGGCCTGCTCGCGCCCGTCGCGCGGTCCGGCGGCGCGTATCGGCTGTACGACGCCGACGACCTCTCGCGGCTGCGCTTCATCGCCGCGCTCCGGATGGACGCGGGCTTCTCGCTGGCCGAGATCGGCCAGCTGCTCGAGGACGAGCAGGCGCGGGCGCGCAACCGCGTCCGCTTCCTCCAGGGCGACGGGGCCGAGCAGCGCGCCGCCATGTCGGACGCCCTCGCCCGCATCGACCGCCAGATCCAGACGCTCGAGCGGAAGCGTGCCCGCCTGGACGAGATGCTCGCCGACGCACGGGAGCGGCGCGCCCACAACCAGGCGCACCTCGACGACCTCGACGCCGGCCGGGGCCCTGACCACAGCCCGCACGCCGCGGCGGCCGGGCTGGCGCTGGAGCCGGTCCCGTGAGCGCCCGCGTCTCGCTCCGGAACGGCTCGCGGGCCCTTGCCCACCGCAACTACCGCCTGTTCTTCGGGGGCCAGGGCATCTCGCTCGTGGGCACCTGGATGCAGACGGTCGCCCAGGCATGGCTGGTGCTCAAGCTCACGAGCGACCCGTTCATGCTGGGCCTGCTGTCGGCGGCGCAGTTCCTGCCCGTGATGGTCCTGGGGCTGTTCGGCGGGATCGTCGCCGACGCGCTGCCCAAGCGCAAGACGCTGATCGCCACCCAGACCAGCCAGATGCTGCTCGCGTTCGCCCTGTTCGCGCTCTCGCAGGCCGGCATCGTGCAGGTCTGGCACATCCTCGTGCTCGCCCTGCTGCTCGGCGTGTCGAACGCGGTGGACATGCCCACGCGCCAGGCGTTCGCGGTCGAGATGGTCGGGCGGGACGACGTGCCCAACGCCGTGGCGCTCAACTCCGCGATGTTCAACGGCGCCCGGATCATCGGGCCGGCCGTCGCCGGCATCGCGATCGGGGTCCTGGGCATCCCCATCGCGTTCCTCCTCAACGGCCTCAGTTTCCTCGCGGTGATCGCCGCGTACGCGGTCATGCGCGACGAGGACCTCCGCGGCCCGGCGCGCTACCACCGCCCCGCGTCCGTGCGGGCCGTGGGCGAGACGCTCGGCGACGGGCTGCGCTACTGCTGGCGCTCGCCGATGCTCCTCCTGCCGATCACGCTCGTCGGGTTCGCGTCCGTCTTCGGCATGAACTTCGGCGTCGTCATCCCGGCCCTCGCCGACCAGGTCCTGCACACGGACGCCACCGGCTACGGCTTCCTGATGTCCGCGATGGGCGTGGGCTCCATGGCCGCGGCGCTGCTGATCGCGTTCTCCGGGCGCCCCCGCCCGATGGTCATCGGGCTGGGCTCAGTGGGGCTCGGGTTGGGCCTCGTCGCGGGCGGGCTCGTCGGCAGCGTCGCGCTCGCGCTGCCCGCGATGGCGCTGGTGGGCTTCGGGGCCATCGGCATGGCCGCCACCGCGAACACGACGGTCCAGCTGAACGTGGAGGACGGCTACCGGGGCCGGGTGATGAGCGTGTACTCGACGGTCTTCGCCGGCTCCACGCCCATCGGCGGCCTGTTCGCCGGCTGGCTCGCGACGGCCGTCTCGGTGGACGGGTCGCTGGTCATCGCGGGCGTCCTGACCGGCCTGACCGGCCTGCTCGGGGTGGTCTGGCTGCGGCGCATCCGCGCCCGGGGCGTGGCGCCCTTCCTGGTGCACGACGGCGTCGCCGGCGGGACCTCGCCCGCCCGGCTGCGCTGAGCCCGGCCTCAGGGCGCCGGGCGCCGCTGCGGGCCGCCCCGGCGGACGCGCCGCCCCGCCCGACGGCGCTGCCTAGCCCAAGTCCCGCTGCACGCTGAGCACGTCCTTGAGCTGCTCCACCCGCCCCATCACCTTGGCCAGCTGGGCCACCGACGCCACCTGCAGCGTCATCGTGAGCAGCGCCGTGTGGTCCGGCGAGACCGACACGTTGGCGGCCAGGATGTTCACCCGGTTCTCGGCCATCACCTGGGTGACATCGGAGAGCAGCCCGGTCCGGTCGTACGCCTCCACCCGGATCGCGATCGGATAGGTCTGCGCCGGCGCCGCCTCCCACTCGACGTCGATCAGCCGGGTGACCTCACGCTCGTTGATGACCGTCGGGCAGGTCCGCAGGTGGACGGTGATGCCCTTGCCCCGCGTGATGAACCCGGCGATCGGATCGCCCGGGATCGGGTGGCAGCACTTGGCGAACCGGACGAGGAGGTCCCCGACGCCCTTGACCCGCACCCCGCCGGAGCGGGCGGGCTGCGAGGGGGCGATCGTCGGCAGCGCCGCCTGGCCGTCGTCGGTCACGCCCAGGCGGATCACCACCTGCTGCGCGGAGATGGCGCCGTAGCCGATGGCGGCGAAGAAGTCGTCGCCGGTCTCGTGGCTGTAGCTCTTGGCGACCTCGGCCACCTTGTCGGCGCCGATCTGGGCGACGCTGGTCCGGGCCAGCCGACGCAGCTCGCGGTCCAGCGCCTCGCGCCCGTGGACGATGTTCTCGGCGCGGTCCTTCTTCTTGAACCACTGCCGGATCTTCTCCCGGGCGTGGGACGTCCGGACGATGTTGAGCCAGTCCCGCGACGGGCCGTGCTCGCCCTTGGTCGTGACGATCTCGACGATGTCGCCGTTCTTGAGCCGGTAGTCCAGCGGCACGAGCCGGTTGTTGACCTTGGCGCCGATCGTCCGGTGGCCGATGTCGGTGTGGATGCGGTAGGCGAAGTCGAGCGGCGTCGAGCCCGCCGGCAGGTCCTTGACGTCGCCCCGCGGGGTGAACACGAAGACCTGGTCCTGGAAGATGTCGAGCTTGATCCCCTCGACGAACTCGGTGGCGTCGTGGTCGCCGACGTCGCGCTGCCACTCCATCAGCTGGCGCAGCCAGGCGAGCTTGGCGTCGTAGTCGCGCTCGGACTTGGACCCCTCCTTGTACCGCCAGTGCGCAGCGATGCCGACCTCGCTGACCTGGTGCATGGCGCGCGTCCGGATCTGGATCTCGAGCGGCTTGCCGTCGAGCGCGATCACCGCGGTGTGGAGGCTCTGGTACAGGTTGTTCTTGGGGACGGCGATGTAGTCGTCGAACTGCCCCGGGATGGGCCGCCACAGGGCGTGGACGAGGCCCAGGGCCGCGTAGCAGTCCCGGATCTCGTCGACTAGGATGCGGATGGCGTAGACGTCGTAGATCTCGCCGAACTCCGCGCCCTTGCGCTGCATCTTCTTGTAGATGCTGTAGATGTGCTTGGGGCGGCCCTGGAGCTCGGCGTCGAGGCCCGCCTCCGCCAGGCGCGGGCGCAGCTCCTCGATCGCCCGCTCGATGTAGCTCTCGCGGCCCTTGCGCCGGGTGTCGAGCAGCTTCGCCAGCTCCCGGTAGCGTTCCGGCTCGAGCGCCTTGAACGACAGGTCCTCGAGCTCCCACTTGATCTGCCAGATGCCGAGGCGCTCCGCCAGGGGCGCGTAGATCTCCATCGTCTGGCGCGCGATGCGCTGCTGCTTCTCGGGCGGCAGGGCCGCCAGCGTGCGCATGTTGTGGAGGCGGTCCGCGAGCTTGATGAGCACGACGCGGATGTCGTCCGCCATCGCGAGGAACATCTTCCGGATGTTCTCGGCCTGCTGCTGCTCGTGGCTGTGGGTGCTGAACTTGGACAGCTTGGTGACGCCGTCCACCAGGTGCGCGACCTCGGGCCCGAAGCGGTCCTCGATGTCCGCGAGGCTGTACTCGGTGTCCTCCGGCACGTCGTGGAGGAGCGCGGCCGCAACCGCGACCGGGTCGATCCCCAAGTCGGCGAGGACCTGCGCGGCCGCGATGGGGTGCATGACGTACGGCTCGCCAGAGGCACGCACCTGTCCGCCGTGCGCCTCCACCGCGAGCGAGAACGCGCGCTCCACGACGCCGAGGTCGGCCTGCGGGTGGTGCGCCCGGAGCGACGCCGTCAGGTGGGGCCGGGCCGCCTCCGGGTCCCGGTGGGAGCTCCGGTGGGGCGGCAGGACCTCGCCCTCCACCGGCCGGACGGGGGCGTCCCCGCCCGCCGCGCCCAGGGGCGCTCGCGCCGTGACGGGGCGCGGCTTCGGCAGCGGCAGCTCGGGGTCCCGCACGACAGGGTCGGCCATTGGCGCAGTCTACGCCCCTGACCGTCGGCGCCCGTTCGCCGGCAGGCCCGCGCGGCAGGCGGTCGCGACCGACCCCGGGCCGTCCGGTCGGCGCGGCGTCATCCCCCGAGCAGCCCCACCGTCAGCTCGCCGTCCAGGACCAGGTTGCCAGCCGGGTCCACCGTGGCCGAGGTCAGGCGCAGCGGCACGTCCACCCCCGCGCGCAGCAGCGTCACCGGGGTGCCGCCGGCCGGCACCGCCACCAGGTCCCCGCCGGCGTCCACCGCCAGCGTCGCGGTCACCGTGGTGGCGGCTGCCCTGACGCTGACCCGGTCGGGCGCCGTGAGGCGCACCGCGGACGGCGCGACGGCCAGGCCCATCGCGCTCGCGATCTCCCCGGCCACCAGCGACCGGGCCGCCGAGGCGGCGATCGTGGTGGTCGCCGTGACGCGGGCGCCCCCGCCGGCAAGGTCCACGGCGCCCAGGGTGAGGGGCTGCCCCGCCACGTCCGGCACGGTGACCCCGGTCAGGCGCCCGGCGACGCTGGTCGCGGACCGGTCGAGCAGGGACACGCCCAGGAAGGTGACGTCCAGGGCGCCGATGCGAAGCCCGCGAAACGTCGCGCTCGTGGCGCGCAGTCGCACGCGGTCGGCGCGCAGGGCGAGCAGGTCCCAGGGCGGGTCCGCGACCACGGTCACGGTCGTGTCCGGGGCCTGCAGGCCCGCGGCCCCGACACCGGCCGTCAGCACGCCCGCGGCGACCGCCGGCAGCCCCACCACGACCCCTACCGCCAGCAGGGCCGCCGCCAGCATGACCGTGAACAGGCAGCCTCGCACGGCCTACGGCCCCCGGTAGCCCATGGCCGCCAGCGTCTCCCGCGCGACGGCCGCCTCGTCCCACGGGATGGCACCTCCCGCGCGCAGGATGGTGCGCTCGTGGCCCTTGCCCGCGAGCAGCACCACGTCGCCGGGCCGCGCCCGCCCGAACGCGGCCGCGATCGCCGCCCTCCGGTCCGGGATGCCCAGCACATCCTCGCCCTCGCTCCGGCCGGCGCTCACCGCGCCGCGCACGATCTCCGCCACGATGGCCGCGCCGTCCTCGCCCCTCGGGTCCTCGTCGGTGGCCACCACCAGCCGGCACCGCTCGCCCGCGATCCGGCCCATCACCGCGCGCTTGGCCGTGTCCCGCTCGCCCGCCGAGCCGAAGACCGCGATCAGCCCGCCGCCCCCCGCGGCCGCGACCGGCGCGAGGATCCCCAGCACGACTTCCAGCGACGCCGGGGAGTGGGCGTAGTCCACGATCACCGAGAACGGCTGGCCGTGCGCGATCCGCTCCATCCGGCCGGGCACCCCGGGCACGGACGCCAGCCCGGCGCGCACGTCCGCAGGCGGCAGGCCCAGGGCCTCGCCCAGCGCGACCACCGCCAGCGCGTTGTGGACGTTGAAGCGGCCGGCGAGGCGCAGCTCGAGGCTCGCCGCCCCGGACGGCGCGGCGAACTCGACCCGCAGGCGAGACGCGTCCTCGTCGGCCGCGAGCGCCCGCACGTCGGCGTCGGCCGACCAGCCGTAGCGGACCAGGCGCGCGCCCGCGTCGGCGGCCGCCCGCTCGAACCAGACGCGGTTGGGGTCGTCGGCGTTGACGACTGCGACCTTGGGCCACGGCCGGCCGCCGACGATCTTGCGGGGGTTGGCCGGCCCCTCGACCAGCGCCCCGAACAGACGCGCCTTGGCCTCGCGATAGCGCTCGAACGTGCCGTGGAGCTCGAGATGCTCATGGGTCAGGTTGGTCAGGATCGCGGCGTCGTAGGCGATGCCCAGGACACGGCCGAGCTCGAGGGCGTGGGACGTGGTCTCGAGCACCGCCACGTCGTCGCCGGCCGCGGCCATCGCCGCCAGCGTCGCCCCGAGCTCCGGCGCGCCCGGCGTCGTGACGTGCGCCTCGTGGCGCTCGCGAACCCCGCCGACGCGCGTCTCCACCGTCCCGACCAGCCCGGCCCGCAGGCCCGACGCCTCGAGCGCGGCTGCGGCGAGGAACGACGTGGTGGTCTTGCCGTCGGTGCCGGTGACGCCCACGACGCCCAGACGCCGTGACGGGTCCCGATACCACCAGCCCGCGGCGACGGCCAGCGCCCGCCGCGCGTCGGTCACCACGACCTGCGGCATGGCGACCCCCGGCACCTCGCGCTCCACGATGGCCGCCGCCGCGCCCGACGCCTCCGCGCCGGCGACGAAGTCGTGGCCGTCCACGTGGAACCCGCGGACGGCCACGAACAGCCGACCGCCGCCCGCCGCGCGGGAATCCTCGGCGATGCCGCGGACGGGGCGCGCGGCGACAGCCGCCCGGGCGGCGCCCCCGCCCCCAAGGAGCCCGGCGGTCGCCAGGCGGTCCAGCAGCTCCCCCATGGGGCGCGGCTCCGTGGGTTCTGCCGCCGCGATCAGCCGCTCCACCGGCGTGCCCCCCGACGTCACCGGGGGCCCCCTCGGAGCTGGCGCGCGAGCCGGCTGGTGACCCGCCCCGTCCGGTAGCGCCAGGGTCGCGCGATGCGCTCCTGCGCCCCGGCGAGCGCCACCCAGCGCGCCCCGAAGCTCCGCTTGTGCTCGTACAGCCCGTATGTCGGCTCGCCCGGCTGCGGCTCGCGGCGCGCGCCCTCCACGTCCACCCCGCCCAGGTCCATCTCCGCCCGGCCCTCGGCCAGCGCCAGCTGGATCGCGCGCCAGCGCAGCAGGTGCATCGTGCCCGGGTGCAGGCGGCGGGTCTCGGCGACGTCCGCCGAGTGCGCGGTGGACAGCCGCCGCCCGTGCCGGTACAGCACCAGCCCGCCCAGCAGCCCGCCGTCATCGGCCGCGCGCGCCTCCAGGTACACCAGGTGCCCGGCGGCCAGCGCCCGCCGCCACCAGGCCACGAACTCCTCGGGCCCCGCGAAGTCGAAGCCGCGCCGGTCCCCCGTCGCGCGGAGGGCGGTGTAGAAGCGGGCGAGGGCGTCGCCGGCCGGCTCGTCCGCGTCGGCCCGCTCCGCCGCCTCGAGCGGCGACGTGCCGGCGTCCCAGCGCAGCACCCGGGTTCCATCGCGCTCGGCCCGGCGGATCCGCTGTCGGGTCGCCTTGGCGATGCCGTCGAGGACAGCCGCCTCGTCGGCCCCGGCGAGCGGCAGCGCGGTCCGGTGGCGCGACGGCTGGATCTCCGGGATCGCGTGGAACCCCGCGGCCCCGAGCACGTCGCGGTAGCCGCCGTCGTCGGCCGCCACCTCGGGATCGGCCGCCAGCACGTCCACGCCCCGGCGCCCGAGGTGGGCCGCGATGGCCGCCAGGGCCTCGCCCGTGGCCCGCCCGGTGCCGTCGCCGGTCCAGGGCTCCCCCGTCCCGACCGGCCCCCGTGCGATGTAGGCGGACGCGCCGCCGATCAGCGGCCAGGACCGCTCGAGCGCCACGGCGCGCAGCCCGCCCGCCTCCAGGAACCGCGGGCGCCAGCCCCGGGCGGCCCGGTGCTCGGCCCATGCCCGCGACTGGAGGACGTGGCCGCCCGGCACATCGACCGCGCCCGCGTCCCAGCCGTCGAGCTCGGCCGGGCCGAGCTCGCGCACGAAGTCCGTCATCCGTCGCCCCCGCCGTCCCCCTCGTAGCCGGCCGCCGACTGGCCGCCAGTGCCCGCAAGGCCGTGGCGGGCGCGCTCCACGCGGACCCGCGCCCGGACCGCGGCCCCGTACGTGGCGCGCCCGACCCGGTCGAGCACCAGGTCCCACGCCCCGACGTACCGGACCTCGCGCCCGCCGAAGCCGGTCTTGAAGTGCGCGATGCCGGGATGCGCCAGGCCCCACAGGTCGTAGCTGGCGGCACCCGACTCCCGCGACGACCGGATCGCCTCCCACTTGAGGAGGTAGTTGGCCCGCGAGTCCGCGCCCGCCTGGGTCATGCCGCCGTACGGCTCCACGACGCGACGCCCGGCACGAACCAGGAACAGCGTCGCGACCGGCGTCCCGTCGGCGAGCTCCGCGAACAGCAGGCGGGCACGGTCGGCGGGAGCGTAGGCGTCCCACACGTCGCGGTAGGCGGACAGGGCGCGGATCAGGAACCCGGCGCGGTCGGCCGTCTCGCGGTAGATGGCGTAGAAGTCGTCGAGCCGCTCGGGGCCCGCGTCCACGACCCGGACGCCGCCGGCGCGCGCCTTGTTCACGTACTGGCGCCACTTCTTGCGCAGGTCGCCCCACAGGGCCGCCTCGTCCGCGGTGAGGTCGATGACGCGCGTCGAGAGCGGCTGGATCGGCGGGGCCTCGCGCCAGCCGGCGGCGCGCAAGCCCTCGGTCACGGCGCTCCCCTCGTCCGGGCCCGCGCCGCGCTCGATCTCCGGGTCGATCCGCAGGTGGCTTGCCCGGGCGCCGGAGAGCCCGTCCCGCGCGGCATCCGTGAAGGCTGCGATGCCGTGCGCGTCCCAGCCGGCCAGCACCGGGCCCCGCGGCGCGTAGCCGAAGGCCCACGGCAGCGGCCCCGGCCGCCGGAGGAGCACCTGGACGCCCGCGTCGGCGCCCGGAACCAGGATCCGCCGCGACGTCCAGCCGTTGACCGCCTTGACTCGGGCCCAGCCGGAGAGCTGCAGATAGGATCCCCGCGGGTTCGCCTCGACCAGCGCGTCCCAGGCGGACGGCTCGGGCTCGCGGAGATCTCCCGTCCGCATCATCCGCGACCGCGACGGCGCATGAGGTCCAGCACGATCCCGAGCATACGGCGAGGCTCCTCGATCCGCAGCGCGAGCGACGCCGCCAGCATCGCGAGGCCTCCAGCGGCCGTGACCAGGAGCAGCCGGCCCAGCGACACCAGCGTCCCGCCGGGCGCTGCCCCGTAGGCACCCAGCGCCGATTCGGCGGCGACGGCCACGAGCACGCCCGGCACGGCCGCGACCGCGGTCAGCGCCATGCCGCGCCACAGGCCGCCGAGCCGGAGGCCGGGTGTCCGCCGCATCAGCATGACCACCAGCCAGGCCACCTCCAGCCAGGCGCCCACCGCGATCGAGGCGGCCAGGCCCGCCAGCCCGAGCGGCCCGACGAGCAGCACGCCGACCACGACGTTGAGCACGACCGCGGCGACAGCGGCCAGCAGCGGCGTGGTGGTGTCCTGCATCGCGTAGAAGGCGCGGGCGAGGATCGCGATCATGGAGTGGGCCGTGAGGCCGAGCATGAATACCGCGAGCGAGGTGGCGATCCAGCCCATGGCGTCCGCGTGCAGGCCCGACAGGCCGTAGGTCACGCGCGTGACGTCGCCGGCCAGCGGGACCCCGAGCGCGCTCAGCCCGAGCATGACGTACGCCAGCATGCCGAGGCCGCGCACGAGGAGCCGGCGGAACTCGTCCACCTCGCCGGAGGCCGCGACGCGCGAGAGCGACGGCAGCAGGACCGTCCCGAGCGGGACGCCGAGCACGCCGATGGGGATCTGGAGCAGCGTGAAGGCCGCGTTGAACGCGTACACCGAGCCGTCGGGCAGACCCGTCGCGAGCGACGTGATCACGAGCAGGGCGACCTGCGCCGCGCCGAGGCCAATGGCTCTCGGGACCATCAGCACGAGGGCCTTGGAGGTGGCCTCGTCGCGGACGTCGAGCGACGGCGCGAGCCGCGTACCGACCGACGCGAGGCCGGGCAGCTGGACCGCCAGCAGGCCGACGGCGCCCACGACGACGCCCACGGCGAGGCCCTCGACCCCCATCACCGGCACCAGGAACACCGCGCCCCCGATGATGCCGAGGTTGTAGACGAGCGGCGCGACAGCCGCCGCCGCGAACCGCCCCCGCGCGTTGAGGACGGCCGACGCGATGGCCCCGCCTGCCATGAACAGGGGCCCCAGCAGCATCACCCGGGTCAGGTCGATGGTCATCTGGAGCTTGGGCCCGGTGAATCCCGGCGCGACCACGCCGCTCACGAGCGCCGGCGCGATCGCCTCCGCCACGAGGACGAGAGCGACCAGGGCCCCGAGCACAAGCGTGGTCACCGTCGAGACGACGCGCCACGCACGCCGGTCCTCGCCCGTGGCGAACAGGGCCGCGAGCACCGGGACCAGCGCCGAGGCCAGCGCCCCGGCAGCGACCAGCTGGAACAGGAAGTCCGGGATCTTGAAGGCCTGCGTGAAGGCGTCCAGGCTCGCGCCCTGGTCCACCGACGGCACGGAGCGCGCCACGACCACCAGCCGCACGTAGCCCAGGATCCGCGAGCCGAGCGAGGCCGCGGTGACGACGAGACCCGCCGCCGCCAGCGCCCGCGTGGACCAGGCGCCGCTGCGGGCCGCGGCCGGGGCTGCGGCGAGCACGTGCTCGACGCCCTCGAGCCCGTCCAGGGCGGACGCGTCCAGCGGCGTCTCGTCCAACTGGCCTACGCCCTCGCCCGGGGGTGGGCCTGCCGGTAGGCGTCGCGCAGCCGGGACGGCGACACGTGCGTGTAGACCTGCGTCGTCGCCAGGCTCTCGTGGCCGAGCAGTTCCTGCACCACCCGGAGATCGGCGCCACCCTCGAGCAGATGCGTCGCGAAGCTGTGCCGCAGCGTGTGGGGCGAGACGCCGTCCGGCAGGCCGGCGAGCCGGAACAGACGGTCCAGGCGGTAGCGCAGGCCGCGCGGCCCGAGCGGCCGGCCAAGGTGGTTGAGGAACACCGCGACGTCCGGGCCGGCCTCGGCGCCGCGAGCCCGCGCCGCGAGCACCGGGCGCCCGGCGTCCAGATAGGCGCGCAGCGCCTCGCGAGCGGGGCGGCCCAGGAGCCCGACGCGCTCCTTGCGCCCCTTGCCGAGCACCCTCAGCTCGCCGCGGCGCAGGTCCAGGCTGCCCAGGTCGGCCGCGGCGAGCTCGCTGATCCGCAGCCCCGCGGCATAGGCCGTCTCCACGATCGCGCGGTCCCGCAGCGCGAGCGCCCGGGCGAGGTCGGGGTCCCGCACGGCCACGGCCTGCCCCTCGGCGCCGGCCGCCAGGTCCTCGTCCGCCACGGCGATCAGCCGCTCGACCTGCTCCACCTCGAGGACGCGCGGCAGCCGACGCGGGAGGCGCGGCGTCGCAACGGCGCCCCACGGGTCGCCCGGCGCCAGCCCCGAGCGGGCCGCGTACCGGTAGAACGACCGCAGGGCCGCCAGGCGCTGGGCGACCGACGACCTGGCGTGGCCCGTCGCCATCTCGGCCAGATAGGCCCGGAGCGTCGCGCGCGACGGCGCCCGCCAGTCTGCGTCGTGTGCCTCGGCCCAGGCGAGCCACGCCGCCACGGTGCGCTCGTAGGAGCGGCGGGTCTCGCCCGAGGCGTCGCGCGCCTCGAGCGACTGGACGAACGCCCGGAGCGACTCCGGGCCGGTCAACGGACCGGCCCCCGGCTCACGAGGCCGCGCGTCGGGATCGCGCCGTCGGCCGCCCGACCGCCTCCCCCGCCGAACGCCTGGTCGCCTGGGCGGCCGTCCCGCCCGCGCGCCGCGTGCCGCCAAGGCGCTCCGGGCGCTGCAGCGCCGACGGGTCGGCCGGGCCGCCCGGCAGGCGCATCCCCGCCGCGATCACGGCGGGCAGCTCGACCGGGGCGCCGCAGGTCAGGCAGACGCCGCGGTCGCCGCGTCGCGCGACGGCGCCCAGCCCGTCCTCGTGGGCGTCATGGATCGCGCCCGTCGGCTCGTCGTTGATCGTGAAGTCGCAGGCCGGGTAGGCGGAGCAGCCCCAGAACACGTTCCCGGTGCGGCGCGCCCGGCGTGCCACCAGGTGGCCGTCGTTGCGCTTGGGGCACCGCACCTCGAACGGGAGCTGCTCGGGGGGCGGCGGGCCGTCCTTTTTGATGTACCTGCAGTCCGGGTACCGCGAGCACCCGACGAACGCGCCGAAGCGGCCTCGCTTGGTGGTCAGGATTCCCTCGCCGCACTCAGGGCAGACGTCGCCCTCGCCCTCCAGGCTGGGGGCCTCTTCGCCCGGGAGCGGTCGGGTCTCGCGGTGCTCCGGGTAGGTGGAGCAGGCCAGGAACTTCCCGTTGCGCCCGAGGCGGATCACCATCGGGTGGCCGAGCGAGCAGACCTCGTCGGTGGGCTCCGTGGTGAAGTCGCGCCGCTTGAGCTCCTTGCGCTTCTCGTCCACGCGCTCCTTGAGCGGGCCGAAGAACTCCCGCAGCAGCGGCACCCACGCGCGCTCGCCGCGGGCGACCTCGTCGAGCTCCTCCTCCATGCGGGCGGTGAACTCGAGGTCCACGTACTCGCCGAAGTGGTCCACCAGCAGGTCCGTGACGATCTCGGCGATCTCCTCCGGCCGGAGCCTCCGGTCCTCCACCCTGACGTAGCCGCGCTCAACGATGGTGCTGATGGTGGCGGCATACGTGGACGGCCGCCCGATGCCGTGCTCCTCGAGCGCCTTGATCAGCATCGCCTCGGTGTAGCGGGACGGCGGCTCCGTGAAGTGCTGGGTCGGCGTGACGGACGAGACGGCGGTCAGGTCGCCCTCGGCCAGCGGCGGGAGCGTGCGCTCGGCCTCGTCCTCCCCGTCGTCGCGGCCCTCGGTGTAGACCCGCGCGAAGCCGTCGAACAGGGTCCGCGTGGCCGAGGCGCGCAGGCGGTAGGGGCCGGCCTCCAGCTCCACCGTCGTGGTCTCGAGCTCCTTGGGGGCCATCTGCGACGCGACCGCCCGCTGCCAGACAAGCCGGTACAGGCGCAGCTCCTCCGGCTTGAGGTGGCCCTTGAGCGAGTCGGGGTCCCGCGTGAACGAGGTGGGGCGGACGGACTCGTGGGCCTCCTGGGCGCCCTTCTGGCGGGTCTTGTAGACGCGTCCCCGCCCGGTTCCGTACCGGGTGCCGAAGCGCTCCGCGATGACCTTCTGGGCCTCGGCCATCGCCACCGCGGCGATCGCGGTCGAATCGGTTCGCATGTAGGTGATGAGGCCGAAGTGGCCGTCCGGCGTGTCCACGCCCTCGTACAGGCGCTGGGCGATGGACATCGTGCGCTTGGGCGAGAAGCCGAGCTTGCGGCTGGCCTCCTGCTGGAGCGTGCTGGTGGTGAACGGGGGCGCCGGGTTGCGCTTGGACTGGCGCGTCGCCACCGTTCCGACCCGGGGCTGCGCGGCGCGGATGGCGGCGGCGTGGCGCTCGGCCGTCTCCCCGTCCCCGATGTCCACGGCCTCGCCGTCGATGCGCACCAGATCGGCGGTGAACGGCGTCCCGTCCGGGGCGAGCAGGGCCGCCTCGAGGGTCCAGTACTCACGGGCGGCGAAGGCGCGGATCTCTCGCTCTCGCTCGACGACCATCCGAACCGCGACGGACTGCACGCGCCCGGCGGAGAGGCCGCCGCGCACCTTGCGCGAGAGCAGCGGGCTCAGGGTGTAGCCCACCAGGCGGTCCACGATCCGCCGTGCCTGCTGGGCGTCCACCAGGTGGCGGTCGATCTCCCGCGGGTGGGCGAACGCCTCCTTGATCGCGCCCTCGGTGATCTCGGAGAACGTGACCCGGCGCGTCTTGGCAGCCGGCACCGACGCGGCCTCGGCCACGTGCCAGGCGATCGCCTCCCCCTCCCGGTCGAGGTCCGTCGCGAGCCACACGTCGGATGCCGCCCGCGCGGCCTTCTCGATCTGCGCGACCTGCCGTCGCCGGTCCTCGGGCACGACGTACTCGGGTGCGAAGTCGTGCTCCACGTCCACGCCCAGCTTGCCCTTGCCCGGGTTCTCCGGCAGGTCGCGGACGTGGCCGTACGAGGCGAGGACCTGGTAGTCCGCGCCGAGGTAGCGCTCGATGGTCCGCGCCTTGGCGGGCGATTCCACGATCACGAGATGCTTGGGCATGGCGGCCGGGAGTGTAGCATCGGGACATAGCCCCGCCGTTGCCCGCCTCCGGCCCGCCCGGGCCGCCGCGAGCCAGGCGATCGTCGGGTCGCGCCCCGGTGCGTCCCGCTACACCTCGCGGATGCGGCGGAGGAAGTCCTCGTCGATGTCGTCCCCGAGGTCGGCGGGGCCGCCGTCCCAGCTCTCGATCACGGCCGGGAGCGTGCTCCCCGCGTCCGAGCCGGGGGCGTCGGCCTCGTCGCCCCGGGTCCCCCGCACCGAGACGCCGTCGGGCTGGTGGCGCGCCACGGCACCCGTGGGGATCTCCAGGAACCTGATGACCAGATAGGGGAAGAAGAACGTGTTCTCCGACTGGTCGACGAACACCGGGCGCTTGCCGTCCACCGCCCGCAGGTTCGTGCACAGGAGACCTGCCTCCGAGGCCACGGGCAGGTCGAACAGGTCCGCGAGCAGCGGCTGCTCGTTCGCGAGGTGCACGACGACGTTGCGGATCACTGGTGGATCCTCGCCGATCGGCCGAGCCGTGTCACCCTGACGATGGTCCGGCCGGGAAGGTGACCGGCTACGGCCGGTAGAAGTCGATGACGAGCCGCGTCCGCCCGTTGGCCACCCACACGCCGATGCCCACCTCGGTGTACAGCGAGTTCATCAGGTTGCGGTAGTGGCCGCCGTTGTACGGCCTCTCGCTCTGGAAGAACAGGTGCGAGCCGAGCACCGACGCGTAGGGGCTGATGTCCTCGCAGCCGATGTTCTCGGCCCAGTTGTAGCTGGTGAAGCCGGCGCGACGAAGCCGATCGCCCGGTGTCCCGCCGTAGAAGTGGTTGCACAGGCCGTTCGCGGCGAGGTACCTGGCGTACGGCCGGGAGACCGCCGTGCTGATGGCCGCCGACAGCCTCAGCGGCGCCACGTTGCGCCCGCCGGGGGACGAGCACGCGCCCGACGAGGTGACCCAGCCTCCCGTCCGAGTGCAGTTCATCAGGCCGAGGTAATAGGTCTCAACGGCAGCCCAGCTCGCGGCGACGCCGCCCGAGCCGCCCGACCCGGTTGACGCGGTCTTGGGCGCGGGGGCCGGCTTGGCCGCGGGCTCGGGCGTCGCCGCCGACGTCGCGGTCGCCTTGGCGGCCGCGGTCGCGGTTGGCCTGGACCGCACGGCGAAGGTCCCGCTGGTGGCGGCCAGCGGCACCCCGGCCGCCGACGTCGCCGAGGCGGCGAGGCTCATGACGACCTTCGCCCCGTACGGCAGGCTGGAGGCCGGCGTGAACACCAGGACGGTGTCGCGCTCGGCCCACGCGGTCTTGCCGCGGACCGCCTTACCGTTCGCGGTGACCCGGAACGCGGCGGCCGTCTTGGCGCGGCTCATGGGGGCCGTGAACCGCACGGAGAGGACCGCGGTCAGGGCCTGCGCCTGCGCGCCGTTCAGCGGACGGAAGCGCACCACCGACGGCGCCGCCGGCGTGCGCACTGCGAGCGCGGGGATGGCCCCGAAGGCAGTCCCCTCGGCGTCCGCCAGGCCGGCGAGGCTCACGCGGTAGGACGTGCCGGGCGCCAGCGGCGCGCTCGGCGTGAACACGTACTCGCCCGTCCCGGCGCCGGCCGAGACGGTGCCGGCGACGGCCGGGCTCGTCCGGAGCGCGGCCCGGACGGCCGCCAGAGGAACAGACCGGTCAAGGCGGATGAGGAACGTGGTGTCCACCGCGGCCAGCGTGCCGACCACGCTCGACGCGCTGACGCTTCCCGATCCCGCGGCGGCGGTCATGACGACCGCATGGACGGGCGCGGCCAGCGGGGTGCCGTCCGCGGCCCGAGCCGCCGTCCCCACGGTGATCGCGTAGAGCGTGTCGGGCGCCCACCCGCGCGTCGGCGTGATGGTGAGCGTGGCGCCCTTCGCGTCCCACGACAGCGACGCCTCGGCGGCGGGCGCGATCCGGAGCGCCCGGGCCACCGAAGCGGCGTCCATCGGCGTGTCGAACCCGATGGTGAACGGCGCCTTCAGCCCGTGGCCGGTGACGATCGCGTCGAGCAGCTGCGCGGCGATCGGCCGCGTGGGGGACGGCGGGACGGCGACCGACGGGGCGGGACGGGTGCCCACCAGCAGCGCCACGGCGACCAGCCCGGCGACGCCGACGAGCCCGAGGGCCCGCTTCCGGCCAATCGGCCGCGCCGCGGCGGCGAGGTAGACGGCGGCCAGGACGGGCAGGGCAAGCAGCGTTGCCCCGAGCTTCCGCAAACGGTGGTCCTCCACTGCGTGGACCGAGACGCCCGGGGACGCCGGCGCCACAACCCGGGGCTTGGCTTCGTCCTCCTGCCCGGGGTTGGGCGGAGGGTAACACCGTGCGCGACGGGGAGTCCACCCCCGCCCGCGGCTCCATCGTCTGGCACGGCCATGGCCAGACGCGCGTTGCCGACGCGCCAGGACCTGCCGGCGCGCGCCCCCGGTCGCCCGGCTGCCGCGCGGATCCACCTGCCCGACCATCAGCCGACGGGCCGTCCCGCGTCCCGCGCGTCCAGCGGCCTCGGGCCACGCCGTGGCCGCTCGGCCAGGCGCCCCGCGGCCTGGTAGCGGCCCAGAACCTCCACCACGAGACCGCGAAGCTCGAGCGTCGTGAGGGCCGCGAGGACGGCCGCCCCGGGCAGCCCCGTGGCGGCGACCAGCTCGTCGGCACTGCCGGCGCCGCCGGCGAGGGCTGCCGCGATGGCCGCCTCCGCGGCGCCCAGCCGGGCCGCCTGGTCGCTCCGGGCGCGGCGCGGCGGAGCGTCCAGGCCCAGATCCTCGAGCAGCTCCGCGATCCCGGCCACCACCCGCGCCTCCGGCCCGGCCTCCCGCAGGAACGCCAGGGAGCCAGCGACGGCCGGGTCGTCCAGCCGACCGGGCACCAGGTACAGGCCCCTCCCCTGCTCGAGCGCCCACGCGGCCGTCGTCAGCGCGCCGCTCCGGGCGCCGGCCTCGACCACGACCGTGGCGTCGGACAGGCCGCTGATGATGCGGTTCCGGCGCGGGAAGGTCCCGCGGCTGGGCGGCACGTCTGGCGCGAACTCGCTGACGACCGACCCGCCGCCCGCCGCGATCGCGGCGGCGAGGCCGCTGTGCCCGGCCGGATAGAGGTGCTGATGGCCGCCCCCGACCACGGCCACCGTCGGGGTCCCGGCGCGGACCGCCGCGAGATGGGCCGCCGCGTCGATCCCGTAGGCGAGCCCCGACACCACCGTCGCCCCCGACGCGCCCACCGCGGCGGCGATCCTCGCCGACGTGGCGCGCCCCACGGCCGTCGGCCGCCGAGTGCCCACCACGGCGACCGCTCGGCGCGGCTCGAGGGACTCGACACTGCCGGTCACGAACAGCACGGGGGGAGGCAGGTCGATCTGCCGCAGGCGTGACGGATAGGCGGCGTCCCGCTGGGTGACCACGGACACCCCCGACCGGCGGACCGAGTCCAGCGCCCGCTCCGGGTCACGCGCCGCGGCGACCACCGTCATGGCCGAGGCGGGCGACAGCACCGGCCCGCTCTCGCTGCCCGCCGAGGCGTCCACCAGGCGGCCGACCGCTCCCGGCAGCGTCGCGTCCAGGAGCACCGCCCTCGCGCTCCCGTAGGCGGCGACCAGCCGGGCGAACGTCACGGGCCCCACGCCGTGCGCCCCCGCGAGGACCACCCAGGCCCCTCGCTCGTCAACGGCCGGCGGGCAGGCCGACGCCGACCCGCCGGTGGTGGCGTCCCCGTCCCGCCCAAGGGGGCCCAGGCGCCCGATGCCGAGCATCAGCCGGACACCCCGAGCCCGAACCGGTCCGCCGGGACCCTGAAGCGCGCCGCCTCGTCGAGGTCGGCGACCGACACCGCGTCTCGGCCCTCGAGGTCGGCGATCGTCCTGGCCACGCGGAGCAGCCGGTCCGTCCCGCGGCCAGAGAGCCCCTCTCGATCGGCGAGCAGGACCGCCCGCGACGCCGTGGCCGCACCCAGACGGCACGCGTCGCGCAGCGCCCGGCTCCCGAGCTGGCCGTTCGGGACGCCGGCGTTCCGCGCCGCCTGAGCCGCCCGCGCCAAGCGGATCCGGGCGGCGACCACGGCCGACGACTCCGGGGCCGGCCCCCTGAGCAGCAGCTCCGGGGGCACCCGGTCCATGGCCGCCCACAGGTCAACCCGGTCGCGGAGGGGGCCCGACACGCGACGCAGGTAGCGCTGTGGCACGCCGGTGGGGCACGTGCAGGACTGCCCCGCCGAGCCGAGGCGCCCGCAGGGACACGGGTTCATGGCCGCGACGAACGTGAACCGAGCCGGGAACGTTGCCCATCGGCCGACGCGCACGACCGCGACGCTCCCCTCCTCGAGGGGCTGCCGGAGCGCCTCGAGGACGTCCCGCCCGAACTCGGGCAGCTCGTCGCACACGAGGCAGCCCTGATCCGCCAGCGTCACCTCGCCCGGGGCCAGGCGCGGCCCGCCGCCGACCATGCCGGCGTAGCTGACGGTGTGGTGGGGCATCCTGACCGGGGGCCGGCGGCGCAGCTCGGTCACGGGAGCCTCCGAGGCCACCGACGCCACCACGGTGGCGGCCAGCGCCGAGGCGTCGTCGAGGTCGGGCATCAGCGACGGTATCGTCCGAGCCAGGAGGGTCTTGCCGGCCCCCGGAGGTCCGATCATCAGCAGGGCGTGGCCTCCCGCCAGCGCAATCTCCAGGCCGCGCCGCGCGACGACCTGGCCCCGCACCTCCGAGAGGTCCGGCACCCGGTCGGCGTACTCGGCACGGCCGGCCGCGCCCCGGGCCGCCGGTTCCGGCACGACCACTGGCCCCACCCCAGTCCGCGGCAACGGGGCGGGCGTCACCCTGCGCGCCCTCGGGCGGCGCAGGCACGAGGCGACATCGCCGAGCGTCGCCATGCCCTCCACGTCCACGCCGGGCGCCAGCCGCGCCTCTTCCACCGCCTCGGCCGGCACCAGCACGCGGCGGACCCCGCGATCCCGCAGCGCGAGCACCATCGGCAGCAGCCCGGGCACCCGTCGCACCTCGCCCCCCAGCCCCAGCTCCCCGACCAGCCCGAGGCCGGCGGCGTCCGCGGCGACCTGCTCCGAGCCCAGCAGGACGCCGAGGGCGATGGCCAGGTCCAGCGACGCCCCTGCCTTGCGCAGCTCGGCCGGCGCGAGGTTGACCGTGATGCGCCGCGGCGGGTTGCGGTAGCCGCTGTTGCGCAGGGCTCCGCGCACCCGCTCGCGCGCCTCCGACAGGGCGGCGTCCGGGAGGCCCACGATGGTGAAGCCGGGCAGCCCCGGCGCGACATCGACCTCGACCCGGACGACGCGTCCGGCGAGGCCGTTGAGGGTGGCGGAGAGCAGCGTTGCGAGCACGGGCGGCACACTAGGCCACGGCGCTCACCGCGGGCTTAGCCGCCCCTCACGGCGCGCTCCACGCCCGGACGCCGCGCGGACGCCGCCCTGCCCCGGCGACCGGGCGCCGCCCGCCTCGGCCCTGCTGGCGACCTCGGGAACCTACCTGGCGGTGCCCGGCTGGAGCTGGGCAAGGGACACGGCCGGCGCCTTGTCGATGTCCCTGGCGAAGTCCATCACCGACCGGCCGAGCACCGAGTCCGCCTTGGCGGCCATGAACGGCGCCCCGGTGTTCAGCGCGGAGATGGCCCCGCGGTACTCGTTGACGATCTGGTACTCGATGGGCTGGCGGAGGGCCCCCTCGGCGCTCTTGACGTTGATCCCCGTGTAGGCGTTCGAGCGGTTGAGGACCAGCTTGAGCTTCCCGGACGCATAGCCGAGGTGCCCCATGGTGCCCAGCACCAGGCGCACGTTCTTGAGGCACGAGAGATCCGCGGTCATCACGGCGAAGATGGTCTCGGCGACGTCCAGGACCATCAGGTTGATCTCGTCGAGCCGCTTGTCGATGTCCACGACGACGTAGTCGTACATCGAGGCGAGCACGCGCAGGATCTCGTGCATGTGCGCGGGGGTGACCAGATCCGCCGACTCCGGGGACGGCGGCGCCAAGAGCAGGTCCACGCCCGACTCGTGCGTCTGGAGGACCCCCTTCAGCAGGTCCGAGTCCATCGTCGGCGCGTTGACCGCGTCCACGATGCTCTTGCGGTCGTTCGCGAGGTCCATGAACACCCGGTGGTCGCCGAACTGCAGGTTGCCGTCCACGAGGACGACGCTCCGGTCGAGCGAGTGGAGCGCGATGGCCGTGTTGATGGCGATGGTGGTGGTGCCCACGCCGCCCTTGGCGCCGTAGTAGGCGTGCACGCGGCCCATCGGCGGCCGGCCGACGAGCGACTCGCCGGCGGCGAACCTGGCGATCAGCGCCTTCATGCGGGCCAGCAGCTCGGCCGGGTGGAACGGCTTGACGAGATAGTCGTCGGCGCCGGCCCGCAGGGCGCGGACCTTCTGCGAGACGTCCCGGTCCGAGGTCAGCATGATGATGGGCACGTGCTTCCCCGCGGTCTCGGCGCCGCGGATGCGCGCGGCGACGTCGTAGCCGTCCACGCCGGGCAGCGTCGCGTCGAGCAGGAGCAGCGAGGGCGACTCCGACTGCCACAGGCGCAGGGCCTCGGCCGCCTCGGTCGCCAGGACGACCTCGTAGCCCTCCGCGCGGAGCGTCTGCTGCAGCAGTCGCTGGACCCCCGCGTCGTCGTCCACGACGAGCACCTTCCCGGCCATCGCACCTCCCCGCATGGACCACGCTCGTGGAGCCGGGGCTGCCCCCGTGGCGAGCAGTATACGGGCCGTCCCGGCCGTCGCCGCCCGCTACCCTCGCGTGCCGCGGAACGCGGATCGCAGCAGGTCGCCCGCCTCGGCCTCCCAGGCGACGGCGTCCACGCGGTGCGCCTCCCCGTGGCCGGCGCCCGCCACCACCAGGTGCCGCGTGCCCTCCGGGGCCATGGCCACCAGCCGCGCGGCGGCGCGCTCGGGTATCAGCGGGTCGGCGGCGCCGTGCACGAGCAGGAGCGGCACGTCCTCGAGCAGGCCGACCGTGGCGATCGGCTGGGTCGCGCGCGGGTCGCCGCCAACGAGCCGCGCGAGTCTCGAGAACGCGCGGTCGGCGAGCCACACCCCGAACGGCAGGCCAAGGCGCCGCCCGACCACCACCGCGAGCTCGGGCGAGACGGCGTCGGCGACGATCGCCACGATCCGCGGGCGCGGCGCCTCGGCGGCCGTTGCGGCCGACCCGTCCGCCGGCAGGTCCGCGGCCGCCAGGCGCCCGTCGCCGAGGATCGCGGTGGCAGCGATCGCGGTGATCCCGCCCATCGACGAGCCGACCAGCGCGACCCGCCGGACGCCCCGCTCGCCGAGCCAGGCCAGAGCGCCGGCCACATCCTCGACCTCGTGGAGGCCGAAGGTGGTGGGCGCGTCGTCCGACCCGCCGTGGCCCCGGAAGTCCAGCGCGAGCACGCCCGCGATGGTCCGGAGGAACGGGCCCAGGTCCACGACGTCGGGCGTGACCGAGCCGCTGTAGCCGTGCAGCAGCAGGATCGCCTCGCCCGGGTCCGGCTCCCACCCGCCCGCGGCGGGATCGGCCGCCAGCCACCGCCCGGCGAGGCCCACGCCGTCGCGCGACCGCAGACGGACAACCTCGCCCCCCAGGCCGTCGAGGAGGGTGGCCATCGCCGCCTCCTCGGGCAGCTGCCGCGGCGCGGCCATCAGGCGCCGCGCCAGCCGGTCCGTGACGGGGCCGATCGAGATGACGGCGGCCCCGAGGGCCGCCGTCATGGCCAGGGCGCGCCGGATCACTGGGGCGCGGCGCCGACCGTGGGGCCGATGCCCCGCTCCACGTACCCGCCGATCTTCTGGGCCAGCGCCGTCAGCTCGGTCGGGATGACGTACTTCGTGGACGGGCTGGCGCCGAGGGCCTTGAGGGCCTCGAGGTACTGGAGCGCCATCGTCTTCTCGTCGATCTGGTGGGCCGCGCTGAAGATCCGCTCGAGGGCCTGGCTGAAGCCCTCCGCTCGCAGGATGGCGGCCTGCCGGTCGCCCTCCGCCTGGAGGATCGCCGCCTGCTTCTGGCCCTCGGCCACGTTGATGGCCGACTGCCGCTGACCCTCGGACTCGGTGATGACCGCGCGCCGCGTCCGCTCTGCGGAGAGCTGGCGGTTCATGGCGTCCTGGACGTCGCGCGGCGGGATGATCTCGCGGATCTCGACCGTCGTGACCTTGCCGCCCCAGCGCTCGGTGGTCTCGTCGAGCTTGGTCCGGAGGACCTCGTTGATCTGCTCGCGCTTGGACAGCACCTCGTCGAGGCTGATGTCGCCGATGACCGCGCGCAGCGTCGTGGTGGCGACGCCCTGGAGCGCGCCGGAGAAGTTGGCCACGTCTCGGACGCTCTTGAGCGGATCGCTGATCCGCCAGTAGATCAGGAAGTCAACGTTGATCGGGGCGTTGTCCTTGGTGATCGTGGTCTGGCTGGGCACCTCGATGAAGTTCTCGCGCATGTCCACCTTGACCGGGCGGTCCACGAACGGGATGAGGAACCGCAGGCCGGGCTCGCGGACCAGGGTGTCGGTCATCCGGCCAAGCCGCTTGATCACGAGCCGCTCGTACTGGTTCACCACCCGCACGGAGAGGTACAGGAACAGCATCACCAGCAGCAGCAGGACGACGACAACCGAGAGCGCGACGACAACTTGCATGGGGCCCCCTTCTTGGGCTGCGGGCGGGCTACGGCCGGGCGGCGGGCGGGGCCGCGGGCGACTGGGAGGGAGGGCGGGGCGGGGACGGCGGGAGGGAGCCGGGGGGCGCGACGCTGGCGGCCGCGACGACGGCGACGAGGCCGTCGATGGCGACCAGGCTGACGGGCGTGCCCCGGTCCAGGGCGCGGCCGTCGACCGAGCGGGCGCTCCAGATCTCGCCGCCAAGGTGGACGGTCCCGACGGGCGACAGCGGCGCCTGCACGGTGCCGGCGGTCCCGGGCACGGGCATGGTGCCCACCCCGTCGCGCTGGGCCGGCAGGCGGCGGACGCGGATGGCCGCCCAGACCATGACGCCCATGAAGACGGCGAACGAGCCCGCGGCCGCGGCGATGACCGGGGCGGCCACCGAGTCAGCGGGCGCGCCGGATCCCGGGGGCGTGGCGTAGAGGACCGAGGCGCCGACCACGAAGACCGCCAGCCCGCCAGCCGCGAGGACGCCGTGGGTGGCGACCTGGGACTCCAGCGCGAACAGGATCATGCCGAAGGCGACCATCACCAGGCCCACGGCGTTGAGCGGCAGGCTGGAGAAGCCGATGAAGGCGAGAACCAGGCACAGCGCGCCGACCGCGCCGCCGAGGAGGGTCGGGTGGACAAGCTCAACGAGGATCCCGGCCATGCCCACCACGAACAGGACAAAGGCGATGTTCGGATCCGTCAGCAGTGTCACGGGCGCGCCCTCAGGGGACTACGCCGCAGTATGGCACCCGGGGACGCACGGCGCCCGTGCCGCCGCTCCCTACTCGCCGGGTCGTCCCGTCAGCGCGTCGAAGGCGAGCCGGCTCCACGTCTCGAGGCCGTCGCGCACCGCCTCGACCTCGTCGGTGGCGGCGAACCCGCCGGTCAGCTTGTCCGTCTCGCGGATGGCGACCGGGCGCCCGGCCGCGTCGGCCGTGAAGACGAAGCCCACGTGGACCGCGCCCACCGGCGTCGTGTCGTCGTTGAGCAGGCCGACCGGCGAGAACTCCGGCACGAAGTCGGCCTCCAGCTCCTCCCGCCACTCGCGCCGCAACCCGCCCGCCACATCGCCGTCGCCGGGGTTGAGGTGCCCGCCCACGCCGAGCGACCCCTGGTCGTGGAGGCGGGCGTCGCCGCCGGCGCGCGTGCGGCGCATGAGGAACCATCGCTCGCCGTCCCGCAGCACCAGGTACGGGATCACCTGCTTGAGAGTCGGGTCAACCTCGGCGTCGCCGCGGCGCACGAACCGCCCGTCGCGGGCGACGACGGCGAGCGCCTCGCCCAGGTCCATGCGCCGCACGCCGAGCCAGCCGTCGCCCGGGACGAGCGACGCCCGCGGGACAGCGAGCACCAGCTCGTCGGGGTTGCCCATGGGTTACGCCTCCAGGCGCGCGCGGACGGCCTCGAGCCGCTCGCGGATGACGGCCGGATCGGCGCCGCCCGGCGCCTCGAGCACGTCGAGCCAGGCGTCCACGCGGGCGCGGTAGGCCCGCAGCCGCTCAGCGAGGCGTGCCGCGTTGGTCGCGAAGATCTCCGCGCCCATCGCCGTGTCGCCCCGGGCGAGCCGGGTGGTGTCGCGCCAGCCGCCGGCCGCCAGGGCGCGCGCCGCCGCCCAGTCGCGGTCCTCGTCGCCCGGCAGCCCCGTCACCGCCTCCGCCAGCATCACCGACGTCAGCAGCGGCAGGTGGCTGATCGCCGCCACGAGCCGGTCATGCCGCGCCGCGTCCATCCGCACCGGGTTCGCCCCGCAGGCGAGCGCGAGGCGAACCACCACGGCCTGGTCGCCGCCGCCGTGGGCCGGGGTGATGACCCACGGCCGATCGCGGAACAGCGCGGCGTCCGACGCCTCGAACCCGCTCGTCTCGCGGCCGGCCATGGGGTGCCCGCCCACCCAGGGCAGGCCGGCGGCCCGGGCCTCGGACTCCAACTCGACCTTGGTCGATGCGACGTCCGTCACCGTCGCGCCGGGGCGGAGCGCGTCCCGCCACGGTCCGGCCAGCCGTCCGATGAGCCCGGCGCAGGCCAGCGGCGGCGCGGCGAGAACCACGACCTCCGCTTCGCGGATCAAATCCGGGGCGGCGCCGAAGGCGGCGTCGATCGCGCCGGCGGCGAGCGCCTGCCGCGGACCGGAGCCCGAGGGCGTCCAGGCCCCCACCCACCAGTCGTCACCGGCCGCGCGCAGGGCACGGGCGACAGAACCGCCGATGAGGCCAAGTCCGAGGAGGGCGACACGCATGGCGCGATTATCGGCGGAGTCGCGCAAACCGGAGCCGCCCGGGCGCCACTCCGCGCGGCCGGGACGGTCGACCCGCGGCAGCGGCCCCGGCGCTACGGCCGGTCCGCGGCAGCGGCCCCGGCGCTCCGGGCTGCCGGTCCGCGCACCGGCTGCTTCGGCCGGCGACGGACCGCCGCCGGCCCCGGCTCGACCCTAGCCGACCTTCGGCAGCGAGGCGAGCGCCTCGGTGACGCGCTCGGCCGGGTACTCGAAGTCCTCCAGCGATCCGTGCATGTACTTCTCGTAGCTGACCAGGTCGAAGTGGCCGTGCCCCGAGAGGTTGAACAGGATGACGCGGGACTCGCCGCGCTCCTTCGCCTCGAGCGCCTCGTCCACGGCGGCCCGGATCGCGTGCGTGCTCTCCGGCGCGGGCAGGATGCCCTCGGTCCTGGCGAACTGCACCCCCGCCTCGAAGCACCCGCGCTGGTGAACGCTCCGCGCCTCGATCAGGTTGTGCTCCTTGAGCAGCGACACCAGCGGCGCCATCCCGTGGTAGCGCAGGCCGCCTGCGTGGATGGGCTCGGGGATGAACTGCGAGCCCAGCGTGTACATCTTCACCAGCGGCGTCATCATCCCGGTGTCGCCGAAGTCGTAGGCGTAGACGCCCTTGGTGAGCGACGGCGCGGCCTCCGGCTCCACCGCCACGACGCGGTACTTGCCCTCGCCGCGCAGCATCCGGCCGACCCACGGGAACGCCATGCCGGCGAAGTTCGACCCGCCGCCGACGCAGCCGATCACGACATCGGGCTCCTCGCCCGCCATCGCCATCTGCTCGATGGCCTCGAGGCCGATCACCGTCTGGTGCAGGAGCACGTGGTTGAGGACGGACCCCAGGGAGTACTTCGTGTCATCGCGGCCGACCGCGTCCTCGACCGCCTCGGTGATCGCGATGCCCAGGGAGCCCGGCGTGTTCGGCATCTCCTTGAGCACCCGCCGCCCGTACTCGGTGGTGTCGCTGGGGCTCGGGACGACCGAGGCGCCGTACGTCTCCATGAGCATGCGGCGGTACGGCTTCTGGTCGTAGCTCGCGCGGACCTGGTAGACCTTGACCTCGAGCCCGAAGAAGGCGCCCGCGAGGGCCAGCGAGCTGCCCCACTGCCCCGCGCCCGTCTCGGTGGTCAGGCGCTTGACGCCCTCCTGCTTGTTGAACCAGGCCTGCGGGACCGCCGTGTTGGGCTTGTGGCTGCCGCCCGCGCTGACACCCTCGTACTTGTAGTAAATGTGCGCCGGCGTGTCGAGCTCCCGCTCGAGGCGATGGGCCCGGAAGACCGGCGACGGCCGCCAGAGCTGGTAGATCTCGCGGATCGGGTCCGGGATCTCGATCTCGCGGTCGGTGGAGACCTCCTGCATGATCAGGGCCATGGGGAAAATCGGCGCCAGGTCCGCCGGGCCGATTGGCTGGCCGGTTCCCGGGTGGAGCGGCGGGGCGGGCGCGATCCCCTTGGCGAGCAGGTCCGAGACGACGTTGTACCAGGCCCGCGGAATCCGGTCCTCGTCCAGGACGAACTTGGTTCGGCGGGGTGCGCTGGCCATCACGTGTCTCTCCCGGGGCTGGTGCTGGAGTGGGCTCATGGGAGCGTAAGGCCTGCGGCTCCGATGCGGCAAACGCCGGGCGCCGGGACCGTCCCGCGTCAGGCGCCCAGGCGGGCCACGACCAGCGCCTCGTAGCGCGGGGGCCCGTCGCCCAGGTGGCTCCGGAACAGCGTCAGCTCGCGAGCCTCGAACGCGGTCCGCCAGCCGGTCGCGGCCTGCGCCAGCCCGTCCGCGATGGCGTGGCTGGTGGCGCCACGGGTGGCGTCAGTGCGGGCGACGGTCAGGTGCGGGCGACGGGCGCGAGGGTCGGGCGGCCAGCCCAGCCGGTCCAGCGGCGCATCCAGGGCGGCGGCCAGCCGCTCCAGGCCGTCGTTCCCGCGGTCCACGCCCAGCCACAGGGTTCGGGGGTGGCGGCCGTCCGGGAACGCGCCGGCGCCGGCCAGCTCAACCTGGAAGGGCGCCACGGCAGCGGCGGCGTCCACCACGGCGAGCCCCACGTCCGGGACGAGGTCGGGCGCGGTCGGGCCCAGGAACCGCACCGTCAGGTGCAGGCTCTCGATGCGCACCCAGCGTGCGTCGCGGCCCGGGCCCGTCGCGCGGACGGGGTCCACCACCCGCCGGCACGCCTCGAGCGCGTCGGGCGGGAGGGCGACGGCGACGAACAGCCGCTCCGCGGCGTCAGCCACCGCGCTCGGCGCGATGCCGGTCGCGGTCCTGCCGGAGGACGTCGTGGGCCCGCCCGCGGTCCCGCCAGCCGTCGATCTGGACGGCCTTGTCCTCGAGCAGCTTGTACGTCTCGAAGAAGTGCTCGATCTCGATCAGGCGGTGGGGGCGGATCTGGTCCAGGCGCTCGATGTGCGACTGGTGCGGGTCGCCCAGCGCCACGCACAGCACCTTGAAGTCGTAGCCCTTCTCGTCGTGCATCTCGAGCCCCCCGACCGGGCGCGCCCAGATGTGGCAGCCGGTGAAGGTGGGCTCGTCCACGATGACCAGCGCATCCGTGTGGTCGCCGTCGTCCGCGCGGGTGCCCTCGATGAAGCCGTAGTCGAAGTTGTAGAACACCGCCGAGGACAGGACCCGGTCCAGGCGGAAGACCCCGGCCTCCTCGTCAAACTCGTACTTGTTGCGGCTGCCCCGCGGGATCTCCACGACGACTTCGACGACATCCGGGAACCGGTCGGCGTTGGTGCTCATGCGGCGAACTCTAACCGTTCGGCCTCGCCGGCGCGGGCGCCCGGAGGCTACTCGTTGTAGAGGCGCTCCTCGATCAGCTTCTCCTGGACCGTCCGGCCGCTGGGATCGAAGCACGCGAACTCGAAGTGCTTCTCGAACTCGATGTCCACGGCGTCCATGCCGCCGCGGTTCTTCTCCACCGACACCACGACCCAGTCGCGGAACCGCTGCGCCTGGTACGGGTTGAACTCGATGTTGACCTTGGCGACGATGTTGTACTTCTCGTTGAGGATCAGGATGATGTCGGCCTCGTAGTTGATCGCCGACGACCCGCGCAGGTGGTGGTTGCGCAGCCGCGACGCCTTGAGGCCCTCCTTGTCCGCGGCCACGATCGCGACCATGGGCACGCCCTCCGAGAGGGCCACGTCCTTGAGGCCGTTGACCACGAACGTCACCTTCTCCGACTCGGTGAGCGGCTCCGGGATCACGGGCACCTTCTGGAGGTAGTCCACCACGACGAACAGCCGGCGGTCGCCGGACAGCTCGCGGTGCTGGCGGACGAGCGAGCGGATGCCCTCGATGGTGCTGACCGTCTGCGTTCCCCGCAGCAGGAACAGGTTCTGGCCGTACCGCGCGATCCGGTCGAGCGAGGGCCTGAGGCGCGGGTTGGCCGCCAGCTGGGACACGCCCCCGCCCTCCGTCATCCACGACCCGAGGATCTCCCTGCGGACGTCCTGGACCTTGACGGCGCTCGTGGTCTGGGGCAGATGCGCGAGGGCGGACTCGGCGGCGATGAGCCGGTTGAGCAGGTACTGCTCGTCGTGCTCGTAGCACAGGTAGAGCACGTTGGCCTGGCCGCCGGACGCGACATTGCGCGCCATCTGCAGGGCCATCGTCGTCTTGCCCGTGCCCTGGGCGCCGCCGATCAGCAGGAGCTCGCCAGGCCGGAGCCCGTTGCCGATCGTCTTGTCGAGGGGCGTGAAGCCGAGCGGCAGCGGCTGGTACTCGCTTACCCGGCCCGTGGCCACCTTGTCGTTGAGGTCCACCAGCAGCTCGATGGCCGACCGCGGCGCCATGCTGCCGTTGGCCCCATCCAGTCGCCACGCCGACTGCGGCGTCGGCTCACGCTCCGTCGTCACTCGCTCACACCCTCCCGTCAGGCGCACACGGGGCGCATGCTAACACTCGGCCCCGGACCCCCGGCCCGCCCTAGCTGCCGGACGGCACGCTGGCCAGCTCGTCCCAGAGCCGGACCATGATGCGCGTCCCCGCCTCGAAGTTCCGCTCGTCGAGCCACTCGTTGGGGGCGTGCGCGTTGCTGTTGGGCTGGGGGAAGCCCGCCAGGACCACCGGCAGGCCCAGCACGTGGTCGAACGCGGCCGTCACCGGGATGGACCCGCCCTCGCGGATGAACACCGGGTCCACGCCCTCGATCGCGCGGATGGCGCGCGCCGCAGCCTGCGTGGCGGGGTGGTCGATCGGGGTCAGGCTGGCCTCGCCGCCGTGGATGAAGGTGGTGGTCACCTTGACCCCCGGAGGGGCCACCTGCGCCACGTACTCGCGCAGGGCCTCGAAGACCTTCTGCGGGTCCTGGCTGGCGACCAGGCGGGTGGACACCTTGGCGTGGGCGTGGGCGGGGATGATGGTCTTGGCGCCGTCGCCCTGGAACCCGCCCCAGATCCCGTTGACGTCCAGCGTGGGCCGGGCGGTCCGGCTCTCGAGGATCGTGTAGCCGCTCTCGCCCACCAGTGCGGGCACCTGGGTCTCCTCGCGGAAGGCCTCCTCGTCGAACGGCAGCGCGGCCATCTGGGCACGCTCCGCGTCGCCCAGCGGCACCACGTCGTCGTAGAAGCCCGGGATGCGGACGCGGCCGTCGGGACCCTTGAGCGCGGTGATGATCCGGGCCAGCGCGTTGGCCGGGTTCTCGACCGAGCCGCCGTACTGGCCGGAGTGGAGGTCCACGGGCGAGAGCTCGACGTCGATCTGGGCGTACATGATGCCGCGCAGGCCGATCGTGATCGCCGGGACGTTGCCCTCGAAGTACCCGGTGTCGCTGATGAGCGCGAGGTCCGCGGCCAGCCGATGCCGGTTCTGCGGGATCCAGTTGAACAGCGACTCGGAGCCGAACTCCTCCTCGCCCTCGAACACGAAGGTGATGTTCACGGCGGGAGACTTGCCTGCCGCGCGCATCGCCTCCAGGGCGGCGAGGTGCATCACGATCTGGCCCTTGTCGTCGGCCACGCCGCGGCCGACGAACCGCCCGTCGCGCAGGAACGGCTCGAACGGTGCCGTCTCCCAGAGCTCCAGCGGGTCCGCGGGCTGCACGTCGAAGTGGGTGTACAGCAGCACCGTGGGCGCGCCCGGCGCCTCGTGGATCCTGCCGTAGACGATCGGGTGCAGGTCGGTCCGGATCACCTCCACCTCGGTCGCGCCGAGTCCCCGAAGCCGGGCGGCGATCCACTCGGCGGCGGTCACCATGTCCGCGGCGTGCTCGGGCTCGGTGGACACGCTCGGGATGCGCGCGAGCTCCAGGAGGGCCTCGGCTCGCGCCGCGCGGGAGGCCACCAGCGCCGCCTCGACGGCGGGGTCGATGGGGGTGGGTTCCGGGGCGCGCGTCGGCTCGGTCATCGGGGCTCCTGGGGGTGCGTGGTCGCGTCCCCCGATCCTACCTCGCCCGCCACCCCCCGGGCATGCGGCGAGGGCGGACCGGCGGTCCGCCCTCGTCCCTGGATCGGTGCGGTTTGGCCTCTCGGGCCGGCCTCAGGCCGGCTGCGGCGAGGGTGTCGGCGCCTGGATGCCGGTGCCGGTGCCCGTCGACGGACCGCTCTCGGGTCCGGCGACGATGACGCGCGGGATCCCTGCGCGCCGGTCCGGCTTGGGGGGCAGGCCGTCGAAGATGGTCTCGAACGCGTCCGCGTCCACGGTCTCCTCGGCGATCAGCTTGTCGGCGAGCCGGTCGAGGCGATCCCGGTACTGGATCAGCACCTGGGTGGCCCGCTCGTAGGCCCGGTCGATGATCGCGCGGACCTCCTCGTCGATCATCTTCGCGACGTCGTCGGAGTAGTTCCGCTGCTCCCCGATCTCGCGCCCGAGGAAGATCATCTCGTCGCGCTTGCCGAACGAGAGCGGGCCCATGCGGTCGCTCATGCCGAACTCGGTGACCATGCGCCGGGCGAGGTCGGTGGCCTTCTCGATGTCGTTGGACGCGCCCGTCGTGATGTCGCCGAAGACGATGCGCTCGGAGGCGTTGCCGCCCAGGAGGCCGGCGATCTTGTCCTCGAACTCCGACTTGGACTGGAGGTACCGGTCCTCGGTTGGCAGCGCCATCGTGTAGCCCAGGGCCATGCCACGGCTGATGACCGTGACCTTGGCGACCGGGTCGCACTTGGGCAGGATCCGCTGCACGACTGCGTGACCGCCCTCGTGGTAGGCGATGATCCGCTTCTCCTCGTCGGAGATGACGCGGCTCTTGCGCTCCGGGCCGGCGACGATGCGCTCGAGGGCCTCGGAGAACTCGTTCTGGCCGACGACCTTCTTGTTGCGGCGCGCGGCGAGGATCGCGGCCTCGTTGACGAGGTTCGCGAGGTCCGCCCCCGAGAAACCCGGCGACTGGCGCGCGATCTCCTCGACGGAGATGGTCTTGTCGAGCGGCTTGCCCTTGGTGTGGACCTTGAGGATCGCCAGGCGGCCCTTCATGTCCGGCCGGTCCAGGATGACCTGGCGGTCGAACCGGCCGGGACGCAGGAGCGCCGGGTCCAGCACGTCGGGCCGGTTGGTGGCGGCGACCACGATGACGTTGGTGTTGGTGTCGAAGCCGTCCATCTCGACCAGGATCTGGTTGAGGGTCTGCTCGCGCTCGTCATGGCTGCCGCCGAGGCCGGCGCCGCGCTGGCGGCCCACCGCGTCGATCTCGTCCACGAACACGATGCACGGGCTGTTGCGCTTGGCCTGGTCAAACAGGTCGCGCACGCGGCTGGCGCCGACGCCCACGAACATCTCGACGAACTCGGAGCCAGAGATGCTGAAGAAGGGCACGCCTGCCTCGCCGGCCACGGCGCGAGCCATCAGCGTCTTGCCGGTGCCCGGGGGGCCCACCAGCAGCACGCCGCGCGGGATGCGCGCGCCGAGCGAGTTGAACTTCTCGGGATACTTCAGGAACTCCACGACTTCTTGGAGCTCGGTCTTGGCCTCGTCCACCCCCGCGACATCTGCGAACGTGACGACGGTCTTGTTGCCCAGGAACATGCGCGCCCTGCTCTTGCCGAACGAGAGGGCCTGGTTGTTGGTGCCCTGGGCCTGGCGCATCATGAAGAAGATGAACCCGCCGATCACCAGCAGCGGGAGCAGCCCGGTCAGCACCAGGCCGATCCACGACGTGTCCGGGGTGGGCTTGCGGTAGAACATGTCCGGCCCGGGGTAGGGCTGGTTGCCCGCCGCCGCCGCGGTCACCATGTCCGACGCGACGTTGGTCATGATCGCGTTGGGGACGACGACCGTGTAGGTCGAGTTGTCCTTGAGCGTGACCGTGACGGTCTCGCCTTCCTGGCTGGCCTTGGTGACCTGGCCCGCCTTGACGTCGTTCAGGAACTTGAAGTAGCCGTCCTGGGTGGCCGGGGTCGACGACGTGACCCATGTGTAGAGCAGCGCGACCGTGCCCGCCACGAGGACGAGCATCACGATCCCGTTGCGCAGGAACTTTGCGTTCAAACGGAGCGCCTCCGGAAGGTCAGGGGCCGGAGCGAGCCGGCCGTCTGGCGAGTATAGCGCCGGGGTCCCGGACGCCCTGCTGGGGCGAGGGGCGGCGTGCTCGTGCCATCACTTCGCGCCAACGGCCTTCGCGGATGCCCTGGACGCGGTCCCGTGGCACGCAAAACCCGCCCGGGCACAGGCCCGAGCGGGTCATGAGTGCTGGTGGCTGGGGACAGAATCGAACTGTCGACCGGGCGGTTATGAGTCGCCTGCTCTGCCGCTGAGCTACCCAGCCACGGGCGCGGATTGTAGCCCAGATCGCGCCTCCGGGCGACGTCCGGGGAACCCGCCGCGCAGCTCGACCGCGCCCCCAGGCGGCCTCAGCCGCCGGCGGCGCCCGCGGCGTTCGACGGATCGCCCCCCGGGCCGAACAGCAGGCGCACCCACTGCTCGAGGGGGCTGGGCGCCTCGGTGGCGGCTCCGAGCCTGACGCCGGCCGAGCCCGGCGCGTCGGACGGCAGCGGCAAAGCGTTGTCGGCGAGGGTGAACGGGATCTCGTGGGGGGTCCCGAGCCGGTAGGCGCGCGCCTGCTGCTCCACGTATGCCTGGCGCTGGATGAGCGCCAGCTCCGACTGGAGGGCAGCCACGTTGGCCTGCAGCTCGGCGTTGGTTGCCCGAGCCGCCTCCGCCCTGGCGGCAGCCTCGCTCGCCTGGCCCACCTGGTGGGCGAAGAACAGGATGACCCATGCCGAGACGAGCGCGCCGAGCAGGAGGGCGATCCGGCGGCGGGTGAGCCCAGCCACCGGCAGATCCGCGAGGCTGACCGAGGCGATCGCACCGCGGGACGGGGCGCCTGCCGGCCCGGCGGCACCGCCGGCGTCGGGGGCGGCGTCGGGGTCGTCGGCTCGAGGCATGCCGGCGAGGGTAGGGGCGCCCGAATCGCCTGTCAACCGAGTGCCCCCGTCCGGCACGGCCGTTCCCGGGGCGGGCGGGCCCCGCGCCGCGCGGGCTCTGACACCCGAGCTGTCGCCGCCGCGGCGCACGGTGGCGTAGACTGCTCGCCAATTCGCTCATCCGTTCGGTTTGAACCGGGAGCTGGCCATGCGAACCTATGCCCCCGCCCCCACCCTCGCGATCCTCGAGCGGCTGCTCGAGGAGCCGTCCCTGGCCGGCGGCGTGGTCCACCACGATGTCCGCCCCGCATCCGAGGCGGCGTTCGGGGCGTGGCCCGCCTGGCTGGACCCCCGGCTGCGGGCCGGGCTGGCGAAACGCGGCATCGAGCGGCCGTACCTCCACCAGGCCGAGGCGATCGAGGCGGTCCACGCGGGACAGGACATCGTGGTCGTGACGCCCACCGCGTCGGGCAAGTCGCTGTGCTACACGGTGCCGGTGCTGCAGGCGCTGGCGGAGGACGCCTCAGCCCGCGCGCTGTTCCTGTTCCCCACCAAGGCGCTCGCGCAGGACCAGGTGGCCGAGATCAGCGAGCTCGTCCGGGACGCCGGACTGGAACTGTCGGCCGCCGCGTACGACGGGGACACGCCGGCGCCCATCCGATCGGCCATCCGCAAGGCGGGCCAGGTGGTGGTCACCAACCCGGACATGCTCAACTCGGCCATCCTGCCCCACCACACGAAGTGGTTCCAGCTCTTCGAGCAGCTCCGCGTGATCGTCATCGATGAGCTCCACACCTACCGCGGGGTATTCGGGTCGCACGTCGCGAACGTCCTCCGGCGCCTGCTCCGCCTGGCTGCCCACTACGGGAGCCACCCGGTCATCGTCTGCGCCTCGGCCACGATCGGGAACCCAGCCGAGCTTGCCGAGGCGATCACCGGACGCCGGGTTCGGCTGATCGACCGCAACGGCGCCCCGTCGGGCGAGCGGCACCTCGTCCTGGTTGACCCGCCGGTGATCGACGGCGCCACCGGCGCCCGCGGCTCCGCTCAGGCGCTCGCCGAGCGGTGGGCACTCCCCTTCCTCCGCGCCGGCCGCCAGACGGTCGTGTTCGGCCGGAGCCGGGTCGCGGTGGAGATCATGCTGAGCAACCTGCGGGAGCGCCTGCGGCAGGACCTCGGGCCGCGGAGCCGCCTGCGCGGCTACCGGGGCGGCTACCTGCCCACCGAGCGGCGGTCCATCGAGCGCGGACTGCGGGACGGCGAGGTGCTCGGCGTCGTGTCAACCAACGCGCTGGAGCTGGGCGTGGACATCGGGCGGCTGGACGTGGCGATCCTGGCGGGGTACCCGGGGTCCATCGCCAGCACGTGGCAGCAGATGGGGCGGGCCGGCCGGCGCGGCGACGTGAGCGTCGCGGTGCTGGTGGCCTCGCCCGCCCCCGTGGACCAGTACGTGATCCACCACCCCGAGTTCGTGCTCGGGGGGCGGCCGGAGGAGGCCCGGCTGGACCCGGACAACCTGCACGTGCTGCTGGCGCACCTGCGCGCGGCCGCGTTCGAGCTCCCCTTCGAGCCCGGCGAGCGGTTCGGGCCGGGCCCGGCGGACGAGCTGCTCGCCTTCCTCGGCGAGAGCGGGCAGGTTCGGCAGGCTGACGACGGCCGCTGGTACTGGAGCTCGGAGAACTTCCCGGCGTCGGAGATCTCGCTCCGCTCGGCCGCCCCGGAGAACGTGGTCATCATCGACACGTCGCCGGACCGTCCGCGCGTCCTGGGCGAGGTGGACCTGTTCAGCGCCCAGGTGCTCGTCCACGAGCACGCCATCTACATGCACGAGTCGGTGCAGTACCACGTGGACCGGCTGGAGTGGGGCGAGCGCAAGGCGTACGTCCACAGGATCGACGCGGACCACTACACCTACGCGAACCGCGCCGTGACCCTCAAGCCGCTCGACGTGTTCGCGGAGGCGCCCGCCATGGGAGGCTCGCGGGCCCACGGCGAGGTGATGGTCGCGAGCCTCGTGACGCTGTACAAGAAGCTCAAGTTCGGGACGGACGAGAACGTCGGCTGGGGGCCCATCGACCTCCCCGAGATCGAGCTGCAGACCACCGCGTACTGGCTGACCGCCCGGGAAGCCGCGGTCGGCTGGCGGCGGGACGAGCTGGACGTGGCGCTGATCGGCGCGGGGCGCGCGATCCAGGCCGTGGCGGCGGTGCTGCTCATGGTGGATCCCCGGGACCTCGGGCTCGTGGCGCAGGTCCGCTCGCCCCATCACGAGGCGCCCACGATCTACCTGTACGAGGCGATGCCCGGCGGCGTCGGGCTCTCGGAGCGGCTGTGGTCGCGCCACGACGAGCTGGTGACTGGAGCGGCTGACCTGATCCGAGCCTGCGCCTGCGAGGCCGGCTGCCCCGCCTGCACGGGGCCGCGGCTGGAGCCGCACGTGGACGGCAAGGCGCTCGCGCTGCGCCTCCTCGCGGCGCTCCGCCCGGGGTCCGGCGCCCGGGAGCCCGGCGCCGTGGCGGCCCCGGCCGGCGCCGTCGCGTGACCGCAGACCCGGCCGTCCCGGTCACCCGGGAGCGGCGGCTGGCGAACCTCCGGGCGGCCCTCGCGCGCCCGGGCGGGGCGCCCGAGGGCCCCGCGCAGCCCCCGGCCCGCGCTCCGTTCTCGGGCCGCCGGTCCGGGGACCTCGCCCGGCGCCTTGCCCGGGCGCTCGGGGCGGAGGCCGCGGACACGGCCGACGGCTGGCTCGTCCGCCGTGTCGTGGCGCCGGTCGAGATCCCGCTCGACCGAGACCGCCTCGCGGTCCTGCCCGCGCACCCGCCCGCGAGCGCCCCGCTGGTGTGCGTGGACACGGAGACGACCGGCCTCGCGACGGCCGCAGGAACGCTCGCCTTCCTCGTGGGCCTGGCCCGCTGGGACGGGGCGTCCTTCCGCCAGACCCAGCTCCTGCTGCCGGACCACGCGGACGAGCCCGCCCTGCTCGCGGAGATCGAGCGCTGGGTAACCCCCGACGCCTGGCTCGTCAGCTACAACGGCCGCGGGTTCGACTGGCCGCTGCTCGAGGCTCGGTTCCGGCTCGCCGGGCGGGCCGCGCCCGCGCACGCCGGCCACCTGGACCTGCTGCCCTTCGTGCGGCGCGTCTTCCGCCACCGGATGGAGGACGCCCGCCTCCGCACGGTCGAGGAGCGGCTCCTCGGCGTGACCAGATCCGGGGACGTGGAGGGGTGGGAGATCCCCGCGATCTACCTCGACGTGCTGCGCGGAGGGCCGGTCGAACCGCTGGCCGGGGTCGTGATCCACAACGAGAAGGACGTGCGCTCCCTCGGGCTGCTGCTGGCGCACGTCGAGCGGCGGTATGCCGAGCGCGAGACCCGGCTGGACGCTCCTCGCGGGGACCTCGCGGGCCTCGCCCGGGCGTATGCCCGCGAGCGGCGCCACGCAGACGCCCTGGCGTGCCTGGACGACGCGCTCGCAGGCCCGGGCGAGGCCCGCGATCCGTTCGGCCGCACCCCGGTCTCGGACGCCGGTCCGGACGGCGACGACGTCCGACCGGGCTCCGGCTGGTGGGAGCCTCGGACACGCCCGCACTTCGGCGGACGCACGCCGAGGGGCGGCTGGCGCGGCGAGCTGGCCGCCGGTCGCGGCGGGCCCCTGGGCCCGGAGGCCTCAGCTGCCCCGTGGAATGCCGGCACGGTCTGGACGGACGAGCGGATCGCCGCCGAGCGGGCGCGAGTCCTGCGCCGGCTGGGGCGCTGGGCGGAGGCGGGCGAGGCGTGGCAGGCCGCGGCCGGGGCCGGCGGGGCGCTGGGCGCGATCGCCTGGATAGAGGTGGCGAAGCTGCGCGAGCACCGCCTCGCCGACGCAGGAGGCGCGCTGGCGGCAACTCGGGCGGCCTGGCGGCTGCTCGAGCGCTCGCGGGCACTCGGGCGGCCCTACCCGCGCGTGGAGGCGGACCTAGCCCGGCGGGCCGCGCGCCTCGCGGCGCGGGTCGCGCGAACCCGCCCCGACGGCGCGCCGTGACCGGCCTCAGTCCGGGTTGTCGCCACCGGCCATGCGGGCGATCGCGTCCTCGAGGTGCGGCACCCCGAACAGGCCCGGCCCCTCCAGGATCAGCGAGCCGCACGAGGCGCCGAGGCGCAGGTCCCCGTCGCCTCCCCTCCAGCCGGCCACCAGGGACGGGTCGAGCTGGGCCGCCAGGACGCCCGAGAGAAACGAGTCCCCGGCGCCAACGGGGTCGACGTACGTCCGGATCGGGATGGAGTGCCAGTGGCGCCGCGTGGTTATCGCCCCTCCCCCGCCCACGACGTAGGCGTTGCCGCCGTGCACGCCGTCGGTCAGGAGCATCTCGGCGCCGGGATGGAGGAGCCGCGTCAGGTCGGCGGCTGTCGTGGCGTCGTCGATGTCGTCCACGCCCACGCCCACGAGGTCCGCCCGCCGAACGACCGGAGACGCGAACGGCTGGAGGTGGTGGACCTGGGCGCCCGGCGAGAGGACGCGCAGCAGGCCCTGCCAGCCCAGGGCGACATGGGCATCGGCAGGCGGGATCTCGGCCCACACGTCGGGGATCTCGGCGGCGACCGGGGCGATCATCCAGCCGCGCGCCGTCCGCCACGCGACGGGCAGGGCCGCCGGGTCCACCGGGTCGGACACCTGCGGCGTCTGCTGGACCCGGCCCGTCGGCGTCTCGGTGTTGATGAAGATGGGCCCTTTCGAGCCGGGCTGGATGTGGACGTCCACGCCCGCGTCGCGGATCATCTCGATCTCGGACGAGCCGGCGGCGAGTTCGTCGGCCACCACGATCGCGCCCACCCGGAGTCCGAGGCGCGCCAGGGCGAGCGCCGAGTACGAGGCGCCGCCGCCCAGGCGCCAGCCGCGCGGATCGTCATCGACCAGGTCCCGGCAGGCCGACCCCACCACCACGACGTCCGGCGTTCCGCTCATCCGTCCTCCCGGGGGCCCGCGGCGCCCCGCCTATACTGGCCGCCCCGCGCTCGCGCGCCACGACGGCGCTGGCGGCCGTCTCGACCGAGGTTCCAATCATGCACTTCTACGAGCTCCACGAGGGCGACGATGACGTCTTCGCTGATCTCCTCCTCGTCCGCGAGGAGGAGATGGACCCCGAGGAGTTCTTCGACATCGTGCAGGCCATCCGGCGCCGTGTCGTGGACTCGTTCGAGCAGGGCACGCTGGTCCAGGGGATCGCGGATGAGCTGGAACTGCACCACGGGTTCATCGCCGTCACCGACGACCGCCTGACGGCCGCGGTGAACGTGTCCCGGGACGAGGACGACAACTTCCTCGCCGACCTGGACGCCCCCGAGGAGGGCACCGACTACGCGACGATCCTGGCCGACCTGCGGGCGGACGATCCCCGGCTGAACTAGGGCGAGGCGCCGGTGGCCGCCAGACGGCCCCGCGCCGCGGGGGCGGCCCCGAGTGCTCGGTACGCGCCTCGCAGTCGGCGCGCCACTTGCTGAACGCTACTTGCTGAACAGGATCTCGATGACGTCGCCGTCGCGGACGCGGTAGGTCTTGCCCTCGGAGCGCAGCTTGCCGTGCTTCTTGGCCTCGGCCATCGAGCCGATCGCGAGCAGATCCTCGTAGGCGATGGTCTCGGCGCGGATGAACCCCCGGGCGAGGTCGGTGTGGATGGCGCCGGCGGCGTCCACGGCGTTTGAGCCGTCGGGGATGGGCCACGCGCGGACCTCGTCGGGCCCGGCGGTGAGGAACGAGATGAGGCCGACGAGCCGGTAGGACAGGCCGATCACGCGGTCGAGGCTCGACTCGGCAAGGCCCAGCTCCGCCATGAACACCGCGGCCTCGTCGGGCTCGAGCTCGCCGAGCTCCATCTCGATCTTGGCGGACAGCGCGTCCACCATCGAGCGGCTGTGCGGGTAGCCGCCCGCGATCCTGGCGATCAGCGCGGCCTCGTCGGCCAGCTGCCCCTCGCCCACGTTGAGCAGCACGAGCACCGGCTTCTGGGTCAGGAACCGGAAGCCGCGGAGCACCTTCTCCTCGTCCTGGTCGAGCGACTCGTCGCGGATGGGCCGACCGGCCTCGAGGGCGGGCTTGAGCCGGGCGAGGATCGCCTCCTCGCGCTCGTTCGCCTCTCGCTCGGCGGGCGTGCCATGGCGGCCGCTGGCCTTGAGCCGCTCGAGGCGGCGGTCCACCTGGGAGAGGTCCGCCAGGATGAACTCCAGGTCGAGCTGCTCGAGGTCCCGAGCGGGGTCCACCGAGCCCGCGGGATGCGGGTGCGCGGCGTCGTCCCAGGCGCGCACGACGTGGATCAGGGCGTCCGAGTCGCGGAGCCGGGCGAGGTGCTCGGCCGGCAGCTCCTCGGTCCCGACGTGGAACTCCGTCGAGGCGGGTGGCGCGGGCAGGTCCACGTAGGTGACATCGGCGTGGACGATCTTCTTGGGCTTGAACACCTCGGCGAGGCGGTCCAGGCGCGGGTCGGGCACCTTGACCACGCCGACGTTCAGCTGGAGGCCGCCGTAGCCGCCGGTCTCGGCGTGGCCGCGGGTGAGCGTGTTGAACACGGTGGTCTTGCCGCAGCCGGCAAGCCCGACGATGGCGATCTGCATGCGGTGATGCTACCGGTCGCGAGGGCGGCGGCTCCCTCGGCGACGCTGGGCCTCGCGGTCTTGCGCGAAGTCTCGTGTGCCTGGCCGGGGCGGCGATGCGCCGCGGGCGTCACCTCGGCCGCCGCTCGGGACCCGCGGGCGCTCCTCGGGGCAGGGCCCGCGCTCCGGGGAGAGGCGGCCAATGCGTGCTGTGCATCAAACGCGCAGCCGCGCTCCTCGGGGCGGGGCCAACCGATGCGTGCCCTGCATCAAACGCGCAGCTGCGAGGGCCTGCGCTCCTCGGGGCGGGGCCAACCGATGCGCCGCCGGCATGGAAACGGGCCGTTGATGCGCCGGGCGCATCATCCCGGGGCCCGGCGCGGACCCGGCGGCGGAAGTGATGCGCCGGGCGCATCATCCCGGGGCCCGGCGCGGACCCGGCGGCGGAAGTGATGCGCCGGGCGCATCATCCCGGGGCCCGGCGCGGACCCGGCGGCGGAAGTGATGCGCCGGGCGCATCGCGGGCGGCTGCGGGCGGCTGCGGGCGGCGCCAAGCGCACGATCCTGACCGAGATCCTCGGGCTGCCGCTC
>JAJXTS010000069.1 GCA_021783595.1 Chloroflexota bacterium
TCTACCGCCTGGCGGACGCCGCCGACGCGCTCGCCGGCGGGCTCCTCGACGAGCGTCAGCTCGAGGGCGTGGTCCTGGTGGAGTGGGCCGAGCGGCTGGGCGACGCGCTGCCTGTGGGGCGGCTCGACGTGCGCATCGACGGGACCGGCGACGAGGACCGGACGATCACGCTGCGGGCCGGGTCGGACGCGTACACGCGGTACCTGGAGGCGGCGGCATGACCGAGGGCGGGCCGATCCTGCTCATCGACACGGCCACCACACGTGCCGTGGTGGCGCTGGGCACGGCCGGGGGCACGCTGCTCGAGCAGCGCCGATGGACCGCCGGCTATCGTCACGGCGAGGAGCTGCTGGCACGGACCGAAGCGCTGCTCGGGGACCGCCAGGTGACGCTCGCGGACCTGGGCGCGATCGCGGTGGGCACCGGCCCCGGGGCGTTCACCGGCCTCCGCGTCGGGATCGCGACCGCCAAGGGGCTCGCGCACGCGCTGGGCCTGCCGATCGTGGGCATCGCCACCGGCCCCGCCCTGCTCGACGCCGCCCGCGCCGCGGACCCGGCCGCATCGGGGCTCGTCCTGGTCGCGCCCGCCGGGCCCAACGACCGCGTGCTGCTCCGGCTCGGGGAGGCGGCGCGGATCGTGGCTGGCGGGGCGGACCTCGGCCTGGCCGCCGACGAGCGGCTGGTGGCCGTGGACCTGGCCGGCCGGGCGCCGGAGGAGGCGGTCACGCTGGGCGAGGCCGCCGTGGATGGTCTGGCGGCCGCGATGCTTCGGGCCGCTGCGGCGCGCCTGGCGGCGGGCGACGCCGACGACCTCGCGACGCTCGTGCCCGAATACGTGACGCTGCCGCGCGGGGTGCGCATGCCACCCCCCGACGAGGGCGTCGAGATGAGCGGCTCCGAGCCCGGGCCCGCCTCGGGTGGCGCCAGGCCGTGAGCGACCCGCAGCCGGCCCTGCGGATCCGACCGATGCGCGTCGCGGACCTGCCGGCCGTCCAGGTGATCGAGCGCGCGTCGTTCACGACGCCCTGGCCCGAGCACGCCTACCGCCAGGAGATCGAGACCAACCGGCTCGCGCAGTACGTGGTCGCCGTCATGGGCGAGCGGGTCGTGGCGTACGGCGGCCTCTGGCTGATGGTGGACGAGGCGCACATCACCACGTTCGCGGTGGATCCGCGGTTCCGCCGCCGGCGCATCGGCGAGCGGCTGCTCCTGGCGCTGCTCGACCTCGCCCGGCAGCGCGAGGCGCGCGAGGCCACGCTCGAGGTCCGCTTGTCCAACCTGCCGGCCCGTCGCCTGTACGAGAAGTACGGCTTCCGGCCCGTCGGCATCCGGCCCCGCTACTACAGCGACAACAACGAGGACGCGCTGATCATGACCACCGAGCCGCTGGAGCTGCCCGCGGTGCGCGACCTGTTCGTCCGCCTCCGCACGGCCCTCGACGCGTCGCCGGCGCCCTCGACCGAGCCGGACGAGCCCGCGCCCGGGGAGCCGCTCCGGTGAGCGGGCCGCTGCTGCTGGCCCTCGAGTCGTCCTGCGACGAGACCGGCATCGCCCTGGTCGAGGACGGCCGTCGCATCCACGCCAACGTGGTGGCGAGCCAGGTGGCGCTCCACGCGCCCACCGGCGGGATCGTCCCCGAGGTCGCGGCCCGCGCCCACCTGCGCTGGATCGTGCCGGTGCTCGACGAGGCGCTGGCCACCGCCGGCGCGACGATGCGCGACGTGGACGGCGTGGCGGTGACCTACGGGCCGGGCCTGGCGGGCTCGCTGCTGGTGGGGATCAACTTCGCCAAGACGCTCGCCTGGGCGCACCGCAAGCCGCTGGTGCCGGTGAACCACCTCGAGGGGCACCTGTACGCGGGCTGGCTGCTGGACCCGGGCGAGGCCGAGCGCGAGGCGCCGCCCTTCCCGCTGGTGGCGCTCGTGGTGTCGGGCGGCCACACCTTCCTCGTGGAGATGCGCGACCACCTCGACTACCGGTACCTGGGCGGCACGGTCGACGACGCGGCTGGCGAGGCCTTCGACAAGGTCGGCCGGCTGCTGGGACTGGGCTACCCGGGCGGCCCGGCCATCTCCCGCGAGGCGACCAGGGCCACCGCGCACGACCGTGTCTTCCCGCGCGCCTGGCTGCGCGGCACCTATGACGTCAGCTTCTCCGGGCTCAAGACCGCGGCCCGCCGCATCGTGGCCCAGGCGCGCGCCGACGAGGGCCTGCCCGCGGACGGGCGCGAGGGCGACCTGGCCGCCGCGACCGTTGCCGAGCTGGCCTGGGGTTTCCAGGACAGCGTCGTGGACGTGCTGACGACCAAGACCATCCGCGCTGCGGAGGAGGTCGGGGCGCGCGGCATCGTCCTCGGCGGCGGGGTCGCTGCCAACGGCGCGCTGCGAGCCCGGATCAGCGGCGAGGCGGAGGCGCGAGGCCTGGCGCTGGTCATCCCGCGGCCCGGCCTGTGCACCGACAACGGCGCCATGATCGGCGCGGCCGGCGCCCGGCGGTTCGCCGCGGGGGTGCGCGCGGGCCTGGACCTGGACGCGCGGCCGTCGCTGCCGCTCGCGCGCCCGGCGGCGACGGCCTCGTGAGCGACCAGCGCCTCGACCCGCGGCGCGTCCGGCGCGTCCTCTCGTCGGCTGGCCTGCACGCGCGCCACCGGCTCTCGCAGAACTTCCTCGCCGACGTGGAGGTGCTCGAGGGGATCCTCGCCGAGGCGGACCCGACACCCGGCCGCGCCGTGCTGGAGATCGGCCCCGGCCTCGGGATCCTCACGGGCGGCCTGCTGGCCGCCGGCGCCCCGGTGACCGCCGTGGAGCTCGACAGCGGGCTGGCCGCCTACCTGCGTGACGCCTACGCTGCCGAGCTCGAGGCGGGCCAGCTGCGCCTGATCGAGGGCGACGCGCTCGACCAGGACCTCGTCCGGCTCGTGGAGCCGCCCTACGACGTGGTGGCGAACCTGCCGTACCACATCACGAGCCCGATCATGCACCGGCTCCTCGGCCAGCCGCCCCGAGCCGAGCGCCTGGTCCTGATGGTCCAGCGCGAGGTGGCCGAGCGGATCGCGGCGCCAGTGGGCGAGATGAGCTACCTCTCCGTGTTCGTCCAGTACCACGCCCGGGCTCGCGTCGCGTTCCGAGTCCCGCGCGAGGCGTTCGAGCCCGCGCCCAAGGTTGAGTCGGCGGTGCTCGTGCTGGAGCCCTACGCCCTCGACGACCGGCTCGACGCCGCGGCCGAGGACCAGCTGTGGCGCCTTGTGCAGGCGGGCTTCCGCGAGCGGCGCAAGATGCTCCACAACGTCCTGCGCCGCCAGCTGCCGATCGAGGCCGGGCGGGTGGACGCAGCTCTGGAGGCCGTCGGCATCGCGCCGGACCGGCGCCCGCAGACGGTGGCCGTGGGGGAGTGGATCGCGCTGTCCGAGGCGCTCGGGCCGCTCCCGGGCGGGCGCTGAGCCGCGTCGCCGGCGGCCGGCTCCACCACCGGCCGCGGTCGCGCCGAACCAGCCGTCCCGAATAGGATTGCGGGGCTCCCCCGTGCCGACAGGAGACCCGTGCCCGACGCCCTGATCCAGACCCGGAATCTCGTCAAGCGCTTCGGCGCCAAGCTTGCCGTGAACAACGTCACCTTCGACGTGCGCGCCGGCGAGGTGTTCGGCTTCCTCGGCCCCAACGGCGCCGGCAAGACGACCACGATCAAGATGATCGTGGGCCTGCTCCAGCCGACCTCGGGCGAGGTGCGGGTCGCCGGCCACGACGTCGGGGCGGATCCGCTCGGCGCCAAGGCAGCGAGCGGCTACGTGCCCGACTCCCCGAACCTCTACGCCAAGCTGAGCGGCCGCGAGCTGCTCCGCTTCGTGGCCGACCTCTACAGCCTCGACCGCGGCCGCGCCGCGCGCCGGATCGACGAGCTGCTGCGGATGTTCGACCTGGCCGCCGCCGCGGACGACACGATCGATTCCTACAGCCACGGGATGCAGCAGAAGACGGCGCTCGCCACCGCCCTGCTTCACGACCCGCGCGTGCTCGTGCTCGACGAGCCCACGGTCGGCCTCGACCCCAAGTCGGCGCGCCTGATCAAGGACATCCTGCGCCAGATGGCGGACCGCGGGTCGGCGGTGATGCTCTCGACGCACATCCTCGAGATCGCCGAGCGCATGTGCGACCGCGTCGGGATCATCAATCGGGGCGAGCTGATCGCGGTGGGCACGATGGACGAGCTGCGGACGCTCGACGCGTCGGGCCGGGCGAGCCTCGAGGACATCTTCCTGAGCCTCACGGGCGGCGCGGAGGTCGCCGAGCTCGCCCAAATCCTGCAATGAGCACGCTCGCCGAGAGGCCGGCGGAGCGGGGCCCCGACGGGCGGGCCCTGCCGGCCGTCCGGAAGCTCCTCCGGCTGCGGATCCGGATCGCGTTAAGCGGCATCCGCCGGGCGAAGGGGCGTGCCCGGATCGGCGCGGTCATCGGAGGGCTGCTGCTCCTGGCCCTCGCCGTCGGCCTGCTGGTGGCGAGCTGGCTGCTGCTGGGCTTCCTGCGCTCGCCCGAGCTCGCGCAGTACCTGGCCACCGACCCTGCGCCGGTCCTTGCCTCGATCCCGATCCTGATCCTGACCGGGCTGTTCTTCGCGATCCTGCTCACGAGCTTCGGCGGGCTGCTCCAGGGCCTGTACCTGACCGGGGACATGGACTTCCTGCTGGCCACGCCCGTGCCCATCCGGGCGGTATTCATCGCCAAGGTCATCGGGACGGTCGTCCCGATGCTCGCCCTCATCAGCCTGTTCGGGCTGCCGGTGCTCGTCGGCCTCGGGCTGTCCAGCGGCTACACGCCCCTCTACTACCCGCTCCTCCTGCTGGTCATGGCCGCGCTGACCCTGGCCGCCGCCGGCCTGTCGTCGCTGCTGGTCATGCTGGTGGTCCGGGTCATGCCGCCGCGCCGGGCCGCGGAGATCCTCGCCTTCGTCGGCGCGATCGTCGCCGTCGGCCTCTCCCAGGCGGGCAACCTCGGCCTCTCGCAGGCGGGCGACCACGGGTCCGTCTCGGGGGCGCAGGTCGGCGGCGTGCTCCTGGTCGCGAGCACGCCCTGGCTGCCGCTCAACTGGGCCGGACGGGGTCTGGTCGAGCTGGGCGAGGGCCGTTGGCTGACGGGCCTGACCCTGGTCGCCCTGGTGATCGGCGTGGGGTTCGCCGTCTTCTGGCTGGCGGTGCTGACCGCGGAGCGCTGGTACTACTCCGGGTGGGCCGGGATGCAGGCCGTCGGGCGCACGGGTAGGCCCAAGCAGGCCAGGACCCGGACGCCACGGGCCGGCGCCTCGGCCGACGCGTCGATCGCGGCCCGGCCTCCGCTGGCCCGCCTGCTCTCGCCGCCCGTCTTTGGCCTGCTCTGGCGCGACGCGCTGACCCTTCGCCGCGACCTGCGGAACCTCTCCCAGCTGGTCACGCCCCTGATCATGGGCGTCGCCTACACGCTCCTGCTGTTCCGCGGCGGCTCCTCGCCGGGCGACGGCTCCGCCGCCGGCGACCTCGCCGAGCCCCTGCGCCTGATCCTCTCGTACAGCAGCGTGGGCCTGTCGCTGTTCGTGGGCTTCATGCTGCTCGCCCGGCTGGCCGGCACGTCCTTCTCGCGGGAGGGCCGGTCGTACTGGCTCGTCAAGGTGGCGCCCGTGCGCACGGGCCAGCTCCTCGAGGCGAAGTTCGCCGTGGCGTATGTGCCCGCGCTCGCGCTCGCGGTCGCCTTCACGGCCGTGATCGCCATCGTGCGCGGCATGAGCCCGGCAGCCTTCGCCTACAGCCTCGTGGCGTCCGCGCTGTGCCTCGCCGGGATGACCGGCATTCTCCTGTCCTTCGGCGTGCTGAGTGCGGACTTCGCGTGGGACGATCCGCGCCAGATGGGCGGCGGGGCGATGGGCTGCGCGGGGCAGGTTGTCGCGATGCTCTACGTCCCGGTGGCCTTCGGCCTGTTCGTCGGGCCGATCGCGCTGGCCAGCCTGCTGGGCCTGCCGCTCGTCGAGGGCCACCTCGCCGGCCTGGTCCTGGGCTCGGCGGTGGCGCTCGGGGCCGCCCTCGTCCCGCTCTGGCTGGTCCGCGATCGCGTCGCGCGCCTTGACGACACGGCATGATCGACCCCGCGCCGCGGCGACCCGCGACTACAACGCGACGAGGACCCTGATGACCGACCCCGCCCGCCGCCTCGCCCCGGTGGTGCGCCTCGCACCCGCCAAGGTGAACCTCACGCTGGCCGTGCTCGGCATCCGTCCCGACGGCTACCACGAGCTCCACAGCGTGATGGTCCCGACCGGCGTGGCCGACCGCCTCTCGCTCGCCGTGCTGCCGCCGGGCGGCGCGGACACGCTCCACGTGGACGGGTTCGACCCCGGGCCCCTAGCCGACAACCTCGTGCTGCGGGCGATCGCCGCCGCCCGCGCGGCCGCGCGGGCGGCCGGCTTCGAGCCGAAGCTGCTGCTCCCGCTGGCCGCGCGCCTCGAGAAGCGCATCCCCGTGGCGGCGGGTCTGGCCGGCGGCTCGTCGGACGCGGCGGCGGCGACGGACGCGGCCCTCGAGGCGTGGGGCGTGGACCTGCCGGTCGAGACTCGCCGCCGGATCGCCGCCGGGCTGGGCTCGGACGTGCCGTTCTTCGCGGTGGGCGGTCCAGCGCTGGTCGAGGGCCGCGGCGAGCGACTGACGCCGCTGGCGTGGCTCCGCGACGCCCCGGGCTGGCCGGACCGCCCGGGTCTGCTGCTGGTGACGCCGGACGTGCCGCTCGCGACGCCCGCGGTGTTCCGCGCGTGGGACCTGGGGGCGAGGGGTCCTGCCGGCGCCGCCCGGCTCGCGTCCTCGCACCTCGCCGACGAGCTCCGCCGAGGCATGCTCACCTCCGACATGCTCCTGGTCCGGGCCTCCGTCCTGGCGGCCGCCAACGACCTCGCGCCGGCAGCCGCGGCCGTGGAGCCCGCGCTCGTACCCTTCAAGCGGGCGCTGCTCCGGCAGCTCGGCGTCCCGGTCGGGGTCTCGGGGTCCGGCCCCACCCACTGGGCCCTCTATGCTTCGCGTGCCGGGGCCGAGGAGGCCGCGGCCAAGCTCCGCGAGGCCGTCGCGTCGGGCGCGCTCGTGTCCCCCGGCCCGCGCCCGCCGTTCATCGAGGCCACCACCATCACCGCCCCAGCATCGGAGAGCCTGCCATGACCCGTGAGGCCATCTTCACCGGCGACGCGCCCGCCGCCATCGGCCCGTACAGCCAGGCGATCGCGACGGGGGGCCTGGTCTTCTGCAGCGGCCAGCTCGGCCTGGACCCGGCGACCGGCAACCTGCTCGACGGCGCGGAGGCCCAGGCCGAGCGCTCGATGCTCAACCTGCGTGCGGTGCTCCACGCTGCGGGCCTCACGTTCGAGGAGGTCGTGAAGACCACGATCTTCCTGGCCGACATGAACGACTTCACGGTGGTCAACGCCATCTACGGCCGGTACATGCCGGACCCGCCGCCCGCCCGCTCGACCGTGCAGGTCGCTGCGCTGCCGAAGGGCGGTCGGGTGGAGATCGAGGCGATCGCGCGGCGCCCCTAGGCCGGGCGGACCGGCTCTTGGGGGGTTCGCGGGGTCCTGGCGAACCAGGCTCGACTCCGCCGAGGCCGCGGCCGCCGGGGGTCGCCGGACACGCGGGGACAGCGCGGAGCGCGACGGCCCGAGGCGGACCGCGGAGCGCGGCGCGAGCGGCGCCGCCAGCCCCTGACCGCACATGCGGGCGGCCATCGGGAGGGACGCTCCGCGATCCGTTTGACACCCCGCACCAGCGGCCCACAGAATCGCGGCGCCCGACATGACGAACTCCCCCACACCCCAGGGCGACGACGCCGGCAGGCCGGCTCGCGTCGGCCCGCGGTCCGCGCGGCGTCAGACGCTGTGACCGGCCCCGCCTCCGGCCCTGCCCGCCGCACGGTCGCCGTCGTGATGGCGGCCGGCCTCGGCACCCGCATGCGGTCCGCCACGCCCAAGGTCCTCCACCGCATCTGCGGCCGCCCGCTCGTGGGCTGGGTGATCGAGGCCGCGGTCGAGGCCACCGGCACCAAGCCCGTTGTCGTGTACTCGCCTGCGACGGAGGCGGTCCGTGACGCGGTGGCGGATGTCGCGCGCACCGCGCTGCAGGACGTCCCGCGCGGGACGGGCGACGCGGTCCGAGCCGGCCTCCTGGCCGTCCCCGAGGACGCCGACGAGGTGCTCGTGCTTAGCGGCGACGTTCCGCTCATCCGCGCCGAGCTCCTCACCGCACTGCTCGAGGCGCGGCGCATGGACCACGCCGCCCTCGCGCTGGTCGTGGTGGACGCGATCGACCCGGCCCGCCTCGGGCGCGTCGTCCGCAACGAGGCGGGCACCGTCGAGCGGATCGTCGAGGCGAAGGACGCCACGGACGAGGAGCTCGCGATCACGGAGGTCAACGCCGGGCTGTACGCGTTCGAGGCGGCGTGGCTGCGACGGAGAATCGGCGACCTGCGCGAGTCGCCCGCGACCGGGGAGCTGTACCTCACCGAGCTCGTGGGGCTCGCGCGCTCGGACGGTCGCCTGGTGGGCGCGCTGGACGTCGAGGACGACGGACGCCTGATGGGCATCAACGACCGCGCCGAGCTGGCCCGCGCCGAGTGGGACATGCGGGTCGAGATCAACGACCGGTGGATGCGCGCGGGCGTCACGATGCTGGACCCGTCGACCGCCTACGTCGATCACGGGGTGGAGCTGGCCCAGGATGTCACGCTCGAGCCCAACGTGATCCTGCGCGGCGCCACGCGCGTCGGGCGAGGCACGCGGATCGGGGCGGGCTCGCAGCTCTTCGACGCCACGATCGGCGAGGACTGCGTGGTCTGGGCGAGCATCGTCGAGCGCTCGACGGTCGAGGACGCGGTCACGGTCGGCCCGATGTCGCACCTGCGCCCCGGCGCGCACGTGGGGCGCCGCTCGGAGATCGGGAACTTCGCCGAGATCAAGAACAGCCGTCTGGGCGAGCACGTCCGCCAGCACCACAACAGCTATCTGGGCGACGCGGACGTGGGTGCCGACACCAACGTGGGCGCGGGCACCATCACCGCCAACTACGACGGCGTGCGCAAGCACCGCACCACGATCGGGCGGGGTGTGTTCCTGGGCGTGGACACCATGCTCCGCGCCCCCGTGACGCTGGGCGATGGGGCCAAGACCGGCGCCGGCGCCGTGGTCACCCACGATGTGCCGGCGGGGCAGCTGGCGCTCGGCGTCCCCGCCCGGATCCGCGACGTCCACACGTCGGCCGACGCCGCCTCCGCGGCGGCCCCCGCGCAGCTCGCCCAGGCCGTCCAGCCCGCGCCCGACCCGGCGCGGGACGGTGGCGCGGGGTGAGCACCCCGATCCCCGAAATCCTGCTGCTGGCCGTCCTCACCGTCCTCGAGGGCTTCTTCGTCGCGAGCGAGATCGCCCTCGTCTCCATCCGGCGCAGCCGTGTGGACCAGCTGGTGGACGAGGAGCGGCCCGGCGCCCAGCGCGTGCGCCGCCTGCTCGACGATCCCGGCCGGTTCCTGGCGGTCAGCCAGATCGGCGTGACGTTCATCGGCTTCCTCGCCTCGGCCTTCGCGGCGGTGAGCCTGAGCCAGCAGCTCGCGAGCGTGCTCGCCTCGGCGGGCATGGACCGGTCGACCGCCGACGGCCTCGGCCTGCTCATCGTGACCATCGTCCTGTCGCTGCTCACGATCGTGTTCGCGGAGCTCGTGCCCAAGTCGCTGGCCCTTGCCTACGCCGAGCGCGTCGCGCTGGTGCTCTCGGTTCCGCTCGACCTGCTGGGGCGCCTCCTGTCGCCGCTGGTGGTGGTCCTCACCGGGCTCACGCGGGCGGTCACCCGCCCGTTCGGCGCCAGCGTCAGCTCCGAGGCGCAGATCACGGCCGAGGAGCTTCGGCTGATCGTCGAGCGGGGCGGGGAGCAGGGGATCCTCGAGGCCGAGGAGGAGCAGATGATCAACGCGGTCATCGAGCTGGGAGACCGGCGGCTGCACCAGGTCATGGTGCCGCGCGTGGACATCATCGGCCTCAATGCCACCGCCACGTTCGACGCGGCCATCGACCTGATCATCGACGGCGGCCACTCTCGCGTTCCCGTGTACGAGAACTCCGTGGACGAGGTGGTGGGCATCCTCTACGCCAAGGACCTGCTGCCGTTCCTCAAGTCCGACACGACCGCGCGGCCGTCGCTCCGCAGCCTGTTGCGGGCGCCGGTGTTCGTGCCCGAGTCGCTGTCCATCGACGACCTGCTCCACGAGTTCCAGCGCCGCAAGGTCCACATCGCGATCGTGCTCGACGAGTACGGCGGCACGGCCGGGCTCGTCACGATCGAGGACCTGCTCGAGGAGATCGTGGGCGAGATCCAGGACGAGTACGACGCCGAGGAGCCGCTGGTCGAGATGATCGGCGAGCACCTCGCCCGGGTGGACGGACGGTCGGCGATCGAGGACCTGCTCGACATCTGGGACCTGCGGACGGAGCTCGAGGACCAAGACGAGTACGACACGGTGGGCGGCCTGGTCTACCACCGCATCGGGGGCATCCCGCAGGTGGGCGACGAGGTCCGCGTGGACGGGCTGCACCTGACGGTCGAGTCCACCGACGGCCGACGGGTGGCCAAGGTGCTCGTGGAGCTCGAGGTGCCGGTCACCGACGAATCCGCCGAGGACGGCGAGGGCTAGCCTCGGCCGCGAAGTGCCGCTGCCGGGACGGGCGCGCCTCCGGGCCGCCGGAGCCTCGCGCTGACCCGCTCGCCCTCGGGCCGCGCGGTCCTACGCGCTGATCACCGAGTTGATGATGCCGGTCAGCTTCTCGCGGGCGGCCGGGTCCACCACCGAGAGCCCGTCCAGCTCGCTCAGGGCGGCGTCGCGGTGGCGGCGCGCCTCGGTGCGCGTGAACACGTCGGCGCCGGCGCGCTCCAGGACGGCAACGATCTCGGCCACCTCCGCGTCGGTCGGCTCCGGCCGGGCGTGGAGCTCGTTCAGGCGCGCGAGGTCTGCCGGACCGGCGTGCTCGAACGCGTACAGCAGCGGCAGGGTCTTCTTGTGGCGTGCCACGTCGGTGGGCACCTTGCCGGTCTTCTGCTCCGCGCCCCAGATGCCGAGCAGGTCGTCGTTGAGCTGGAAGGCTAGGCCGAGGCTCCAGCCGAAGCGCCGGTACCGGGCGATCACCTCGTCGTCGTCGGTGGCGAGCAGCGCGCCCGCCTCGATCGACGCGGCGATCAGCGCCGCGGTCTTGCGCCCGATCATGTCGAAGT
>JAJXTS010000070.1 GCA_021783595.1 Chloroflexota bacterium
GGGAGCTGGACCGCGCCTGAGCTGCCCTGCCCAGGCCTGGGGCGAGCGGTCGTCTCACCGGGCGCGGCGCCGACCATCGCCAGGCCGGGTCGACGGGCTCGCCCAACCTCGCCCGGACCGTTCCCGTCCAGTCGTCTACGGGTGGCAGCGGTATTCGTGGGAGGCCGGAACGGTCGGCGCCACACCGCGGCGCGCGGCTGGACCCGGGCACGGTTGGCAGCGGTATCCGGGGGGAGCGGGACCGCGGAGGCTGGGCCCGGGCGCCCGGGCACGGTTGGCAGCGGTATCCGGGGGGAGCGGGACCGCGGAGGCTGGGCCCGGGCGCCCGTGCACGGTTGGCAGCGGTATCCGGGGGGCCGGAACGGTCGGCGCCACACCGCGGCGCGCGGCTGGACCCGGGTACGGTTGGCAGCGGTATCCGGCACGGGCGCCGCTGAGGGGATGGCCCGATCGGCTCCCGATCGCGCGCGACCTGGCCGCGCTGCCCTTCTGACGGGCTGCCGGCAGGCAACAGGCGCGCCTGAGGGCCTCGCGAGGCTGGTGGGTCGGCCCGCCACAGCCCGGGCCCAACTCAGTCGAGCCAGTACTCCGGGCGGATCCGAGCGCGGCTCGGGCTCAGGCGGGCGTGGGGGGGCAGCGCCTCGACCCGGGGGCGAGCGCCAGCTCGATCAGCTCGCGGACCTGCGGCAGGACGGGCTCGGCCGCGTCGTCGAGGGCGTCGCTGAGGCAGGCCTCCTCATCGAGCGTGAGCCCGTCGCGACCGACTCGGCCGGCGGGATCCGCCGCCACGGCGCGAAGCTCGCGCGCGAGCTGGAGCGGGTGCCGGGCAACGGGGCGGGTGCCGCGACGCGGGGTGCGCGCGGCGCGACGGTCCTGCCGTCGGGGCCGGCGCGGCCGCTGGCTACGACCCCAGCTCGAGCGACGCCAGGAGTGCGGCGCCGGCCCGCCAGGCCATCGGGTTGTCGTGCGCGACGCGATGCGCCTCGCGGCTCAGCCGGGCAGCCACGTCGGGATACTCGTCGCGCAGGTGGCCGCCGGGCCGGAAGCGGTGGGCGGCGTCGTGGAGGAACACCGCGTAGAGCGTCTCGGGGTCCGCCTGCGCGATGTGCGTCTCGGCCTCGGGCTGGAAGTCGATGGGCACCATCAGGCGGGCGAAGAACGCGCCGATCTCGTCAACCAGCGGGTCCACGCCCTGCGAGTGCCCGGCCCAGCGGACGATGGGCGCTCGCGAGACGAACGCCGCGAACGTCCGGTGCTCGTCGGGGGCGTCGGCGAGCAGCGTCCCGCCGAAGGTGAGGAACTGGTTGGTCTCCGGGATGCGGTCGGCCACCTGGATGCGGCCCCAGCTGAACGGCAGGGTGCGCGGCATCATCGTGCGCCGGGTGAGCGTGACCAGCTGCCCGTGCCCGAGGTGCACGTCCCAGTAGGTGACCTCCTCGGGGTCGAAGTGCTCGAGCGTTGGCTCGTCCCGCAGGGCCACCAGCAGCCGCGGGCCCGGTGCCGTGCCGGGCAGGAGGCCGTCGCGCAGCTCGAAGCCGAGGCGCGCGAGATCGGCTGCCGTGTCGGCCATCCAGTCGCCGCCCCACTCCACGGCTCCCGGCCAGGGCCTGACCCGATGCGCGCTCATACGTGTCTCCCCGGCTCCGCGAGCGGAGCCTCGTTGCGGGCCCGACGCCGCCCGCCGGCGAGGAGCGCGACCGCGCCCCCGATAGAGGTGACCAGCAGGGACATCGCGTGCATGAGCACCGCGAACGCGAGCGCCGCCTCGCGGTCGATCCCCACGGAGGCCGCGATCGTGACCGCGGCCAGCTCGAAGGTGCCCACGTAGCCCGGCGCCGCAGGCACCGCGGTGGCGAGGTTGACACCCGCGGCGAGCAGGGCTGCCTGGCCCATGGTCGGCTCCACCCCGACCGACTGCGCGGCGGCTGCGAAGCCCAGGACGGAGAACGTCCAGGAGACGACGGTGAGCGCGAGGGCCACCGCCATGACGCGCAGGTTGGCCGTGATGGCCAGGCCAGCGCGGAGCCGGACGAGGGCGCTGTGGACTCGCGGCCAGCGGTTGATGGCCCGCGCGGCCCGGTCGGCGCCCGGCAGGCGGTGCGCGACCAGCCCGACCAGGATCGCGACGACCAGCAGCGCGGTGGCGCCCACGCCCACGAGGACCGCAGACGCGACGATGCCCCGGACCGAGAGCACGAAGATCGCGAGGGCGGCCACCACCACCACGACCAGCGTGTCCATCACGCGCTCCACGACGATGGTGCCCAGGAGCGTGGACTTGGAGAGCCCGGACCGCTCGCCGAGGTCGTGGCTGCGCACGATCTCGCCCAGGCGCGCGGGCAGGACGTTGTTGGCGAGGTAGCCGACCAGCAGGGCGGCCAGCGAGTCTCGGTACGCGACGCGGCCGATGGGCGCGAGGAGGACGCGCCAGCGGAAGGCGCGGTTGAGCAGGTCGAGGATGACGAAGGCCACGAGGACGAGCAGCCAGCCCGGCTGGGCGGCGCGCAGCGCGTCCCAGGCAGCCGGGATGTCCACGCTGCGGGCGACGAGAACGAGCGCGACCGCCGAGATGGCGATCCCGATCGCTGCGCGGCCAAGGCCACCGCGGTACCGCATCCTCAGGCCGCGCCGACCTCGCGCCTGGGGACCCGGGGTTTGAGCTGGGGCGAGCGCCGGAGGCCCGTCCGGTGGAGGAGGTACCGCGTCACGACCCGCAGCGTCGAGAGGCCGTACACCACGCTGCGCTTGAAGTTGACCGAGCTCGCCTCGTCGAAGTAGCGCGTGGGCACGGCGATCTCGCCGACGCCCAGGCCGCCCGCGGCGACCACCTGGGCGATGAGGTCCTGGTCGAACACGAAGTCGTCCGAGTTGAGCCGGTACGGGATGGTCTCGAGCAGGCGGCGCGAGTAGGCGCGCAGGCCCGTGTGGTACTCGGACAGGCGCAGCCCGAAGGCGAGGTTCTCCACCCCGGTCAGGAACCGGTTGGAGACGAACTTCCAGCCCGGCATGCCGCCGGCGAGCGGGTCGCCCAGGAAGCGGCTGCCCAGCATGAGGTCCTTGCGGCCGGCCACGATCGGCGCCACCAGGTCCGGGATCCGCGTGGCGTCGTACTGGTAGTCCGGGTGGAGCATCACCACCACGTCCGCGCCCCACTCGAGCGCGCGGTCGTAGCAGGTCTTCTGGTTGCCACCGTAGCCCAGGTTCTGGCGGTGGACGATGACCTCGAGGCCCAGGCGGCGCGCGATCTCCACGGTCTCGTCGCGGGACACGTCGTCCACGAGGATCACGTGGTGGACAAGGTCGTGCGGGATGTCCGCGTACGTCCGCTCCAGGGTCTTGGCGGCGTTGTACGCAGGCATGACGATGACGATGCGCGGCGCGTCGGGCATGGCACAACGATACCCGAGGCGGGCTCGCGGGCCGAGCCTGGAGCGGCGGCGCCTCCCGGCCGGCGAGAGCCATGCCCGACCGCGCGGCGATCCGAGCGTAGGATTCGCCCGAAGACACCCTCGGGAGAGCCCCCGCAGAGCCATCCGCCCGCCTGGAGAACCCGCCATGTTCGAGCGCCTGTTCGGCAGCCGTCCCGGCGACCCAGCCCTCGCCGGCCGCGTGCCGCCCGGGCAGTACCTCACCGAGAAGTTCCCGGTCCTCCACTACGGATCGGTGCCCAAGGTGGACCTGGCCTCGTGGGACTTCCGCGTCTTCGGCGAGGTGGACAACCCGTTCCGCCTCACGTGGGCCGAGTTCCGCGCCCTCCCCCGGGCCCGACTCCACACGGACATCCACTGCGTCACCCGCTGGTCGAAGCTCGACACCAACTGGGAGGGCGTCCCGATCCGCGCGATCCTCGAGCAGGCGCGGGTCCGGCCGAGCGCCACGCACGTCGTGGGCCACGCCGAGCAGGGCTACACGGCCAACCTGCCGCTGGCGGTGCTCGACGACGACGACGTCATCCTCGCCGACACCTACGAGGGCGAGCCGCTGACGCCCGAGCACGGCTGGCCGCTCCGCCTCATCGTCCCCAAGCGCTACTTCTGGAAGGGCCCCAAGTGGCTCCGCGGCCTGGAGTTCCTGGACCGCGACCAGGCGGGCTTCTGGGAGCGCTACGGCTACCACAACGACGCCGACCCCTGGCGCGAGGAGAGGTTCAGCGAGTAAGGCGAGATCAGCGGACCGTCAAGGGGGTAGCCAACGCCGGCATCAGGTTCTATCCTTTACTCATGAGTGATCGAGTAAAGGATCGGCGTACCGGTCGGACACGCGTCAGTGCGAAGCACCAGGTGACGCTGCCGGTCGAGGCGCTCCGCCGGGCCGGTATCCGGACGGGTGACCGTCTTCGGGCTGAGGTGCGCGGGCCGGGCCAAGTCCTGCTTGTCCGCGAGGTCGATCCGATCGAGCGGTTCGCGGGCGCACTCACCGGCGTCTACGGTTCGGGCGAGCTCGACCAACTGCGCGACGAGTGGGACTGACGGTCCTCGACGCGGGCGTCGTCATCGCGCTGCTCGACGCAAGCGACGCGCACCATGAGGTGTGCATCGGCGCTCTGCGAGAGGCGCGTGACAGCGGCGCTCGATTGGTCCTGCCGGCATCGGCCTACGCCGAATGCCTTGTCGGGCCAAGCCGCCGTGGGTCCGAAGCGGTAGCGGTCGTCGACGACCTGCTCGATACCCTGCCGATCGGGGTCGAACCCATCTCTCGAGAGGTCGCCGCTGCCGCAGCTTCGTTGCGAGCCGCGCACGGTCGATCGCTGCGGCTGCCCGATGCCCTCGTCCTCGCCACGGCGTGGGCGCTCGGCGCCGATCTCGTCCTGACCACAGAGGGCGGCTGGCGTGCCTGCGGGCTCTCCGTGACAGTCCTCTAGGGGTAGGTGCGTGGGCGGTGCGATGGGGTTACGAGACGATCTCCTTCGATTGGAGTACGCCCTCGCGGCGCGAGACCCATCGGTCGCCGGTGGTGACCTTCTCGATCTCGTGGCCGACGACTTTGTCGAGTTCGGTGCAAGCGGACGAATGTGGGACCGCACCTCGATCGCCGCCGTGCTCACGTCGTCGGAGGCGAGACGCGTCCAGATCGTGGGATTCACGGTCGACGTACTCGCCGAGAGCGTGGCCCTCGTGACATACCGCCTCGAGGGGACGAACAGGTCCTCGCTCTGGGTCCGCCGCGACGGCAGCTGGGTGATTCGCTTCCACCAGGGAACACGAACGGCCGCCATCCCGTTCGTTGGTCATGACGAGAGGTTCAGCGAGTAGAGCCCGGCGGGACCAGCCCCGCGACCTGGTGCGGCCATGCTCCGGGCGTGAGGACGGCCGCCTCCGCGCGCACGGGGGCCCCCTGCCCGGACGCGCCTGGAAGCCCCCGGACGCGCCGCAGGCGCCGGCGCCGCCGCCGTCCCCGGCCGGATAGGGCGCATCGGGCCGCGGCTCCAGCCTGCCCGACCCTCGCTTCTGTCGCTGGCCCCGGCTCTACTTGGCACGACCGGCAGGAGGCAGCGCCATGGGTCTCGGCAGCGTGTTCGCCAAGGCCGTGCGCGACGCGCGGGTCGCGATGCTCGCGGTCTTCGCCCTGCTCGGGATCATGATCGTCGCGGGCGGCCAGGTGATGGCCAGCGCCTACGGCTCGCCCGAGGCCAGGGCCGGCCTCCAGGCCATCACCGCCGCGGTTCCGCCGTCACTCCGGGGCCTGTACGGCGACCCGGTCGCCGTGGACACGACCGGCGGCTTCATCAGCTGGCACTACGGCTCGTACTTCGCCCTGATCACAGGGCTGTGGTCGATCCTGGCCCTGTCCTCGACGCTGGCCGTCGAGGCGCGGCGCGGGAGTCTCGACCTGGTGCTCGCCGGCCCGCACTCCCGCCGGCGCGTCGCGCTCGAGAAGATCGCCGGCCACCTGGTCTGCCTGGCGATCGCCGCCGCCGGCGTCGCGTTGGGCGGGTGGGGCCTCGGGCGAAGGGACGTGCGGGCCTGACCCTGTCCCGGCGGCCGGCCCAGCGGTCGCGCGCCCGCCGTATGCTGCCGTCCCGGGGCTGGCGACCGCGCCTGGCGGTCGACCCGGCGCCCGGAACCGGCGGTCCGCCGGATGCACCGACAGTGGAGGACCCGTGACCGAGTCGTCGACCCCCAGTCTCGTTCGCGTGGATCCCGCTTGGTCGCCGGACACGATCGCCGTGCAGGCGGGGCGACCCGCGCGCGTGGCCGGTGCGCCGGTGAACCAGCCCCTTGTCGCCAGCTCGACGTACTGCCACGACGCGGCGATCGAGTACGGACGCGACGGCAACGCGGGCTGGACGGCGCTGGAGACTGCGCTCGGCGTGCTCGACGGGGGCCGGGCCGTGACGTTCGCGTCCGGGCTCGCCGCAGCGGTGGCGATCAGCGACCTGGTCCCGGCCGACGGCACGGTCGTGCTGTCAACGGTCACGTACTACGGCGTGCGCAGCGTCTTCGAGCGGATGGCAGCCGCCGGACGCCTCCATGTCCGCTTCGCCCCGGCCGACGACACCGCGGCGGTCCTCGCTGCGGCCGAGGGCGCGGACATGGTGTGGGTGGAGTCGATCGCGAACCCGCTCATGGTCGTGCCGGACGTGCCGGCAATCGCCGAGGGCGCCCGCGAGCGCGGGGCCCTGACCGTGGTGGACGCGACGTTCGCCACGCCGCTGCGCCAGCGCCCGCTGGACCTGGGCGCGGACGTGGTGCTGCACTCGGCCACCAAGTTCATCGGCGGCCACTCGGACCTGCTGCTCGGGGCGGCGGTCTGCCGCGACGCCGCGCGCGCAGACGTGCTGACGGCCCACCGCCACGACCACGGGTCCGTGCCGGGCAACCTCGAGGCGTTCCTCGCACTCCGGGGTCTCCGGACGCTCGCCGTCCGGCTGGACCGCGCGGAGGCGTCCGCGGCCGAGCTCGCCCGGCGCCTGGCGGCCCACCCGCACGTGTCGCGGGTCAACTACCCCGGCCTGCCGGGCGACCCGCAGCAGGAGCGCGCCTCGCGGGTCCTGCCGCACGGGGCGGGGCCGATGCTCTCGTTCGAGGTCGCCGGCAGCGTCGAGCAGACGGAGGCGTTCCTCGCGCGGCTGCGGCTGGTCACGCACGCGACCAGCCTCGGCGGCGTCGAGTCGCTGATCGAGCGGCGGGCGCGGTACGCGGGCGACGCGCCGCTCGTGGGCCCGACGCTGTGCCGGATGTCGGTGGGGATCGAGGCGGTCGAGGACCTCTGGGCGGACCTCGACGGGGCGCTCCGGGCCGCGCTGGGCTGACGCCGCGGCCGCCGGTCACCCGGCCGCCGTCGGCCGGGTGACCGGCGGGTCGGGCGTAGACTCCGGCCATGCCGGTCGCTCGCGAGCCCGACCCCGCGACCCTGATTGCCGCGCTCGTCACGGCGGTCGCGCTGCTATCGGCCCATGCCTGGCTCGCCGTGCGGGCCCTGCGAGACCTCGACGCCGCCCGCGGCCGCTGCCGCGTCTACCCCGAGGCCACGTGGCGCCTGCTGATCGTGCTCGTCGGCATCGTCGGGCCGCTCGCCTATCTCGCCTTCGGCCGTGACGACGCCGGCTGAGCCATCGGAGATGCTGCCGTGCCGTTTCACTCGGGCCTGAACCGCAACCCCCTGGTCCTCGCCGCCGTGGGCGTCGTCGTGATCGGGATCGGCCTCGCCAAGGGCACGCTGCTGCCGATCGGGATCGGCGTGGCGATCCTCGTCCTCGCGGCGGCCCGCCTGCTGCTCGGTTAGCCCGCCCAGGCCGCCATCGGCCCCGCCCCGTGCCGCCTCCCGGCCCGGCGGGCCGGTCCGGTCGCGCCGTCAGCCGACCGCGTGCCCGACGACCGCGCCGAGCCCGTATGTCACCACGGCGGCGAACAGGCCGAGCAGCACCTGGCGGCCGCCCGTCCTGACCACGCTGGAGCCGGTGACCACGGTGATCGCCGCGCCCACCACGTACAGGGCCAGGGCGGCGATGACGACCGAGGCCACGACGGCCGGCAGCCCCTCGGCCACGAAGAACGGCAGGATCGGCACCAGCGCGCCGCCCGCGAACAGGAAGAACGAGGTCAGGGCCGCGACCCAGGCCGAGCCGCCCAGCTCCTCGGGGTCGATCCCCAGCTCCTCGCGCGCGAGCGTGTCCACCGCCCGGCCCAGGTCGCCGCTCACCAGCGTCTTCGCCATCTCGCGCGCCTGCTGCTCCGGCAGGCCCTTGGCCTGGTAGATCAGCGCGAGCTCCTCCTCCTCCTCGTCGGGGACGGTGAGCAGCTCCTCGCGCTCCACCTTGACCTGGTGGGCGAACAGCTCGCGCGCGCTCTGGACCGAGAGCCACTCGCCGATGGCCATCGACAGGGCGCCGGCGAGCATGCCGGCAAGGCCCGCGATGAGCACCGCGTGCCCGCCGCCGGACGCGCCCGCCACGCCCATGGAGATGGACAGGTTGGACACCAGGCCGTCGTTGGCGCCGAGGACCGCCGCCCGCAGCTGGTTGCCGCCGCCCGCCCGGTGGCGGCCCTCGATGCGGGCGATCGCGCCGCCCTCGACGCCGTTGCCGCCGGCGAGCTCGCGGAACAGGCGCGCGTGCGAGCGCTCGTCGCCGGGCATGCTCGCGAGGGCCTCGGGCTGGTCGTCGTAGGCGGCCTGCTCGGCGGACTCGCGCTCGGCGATGGTCGGCACCACGAGGCCCGGCCCGAACCTCCGCGCGACGGACATCAGGATCCGCGTCCGCCAGCCCACGGTGACGGTGGCCGGGTCCTGGCCGGCCGCGCGCAGGCGGGTGCGCCAGACGCTGGCGTGCACCTCCTCGGTGGCGGCCATGCGCGCGTAGAAGTCCCTGAGGGCCGGGGTGTGCTCGAGGGCGGCCAGCTGGGAGTAGAGGGCAATCGCGTCCACCTCGCCCTGGAGGTTCTCGCGGTACCTCGCGAGATCCTCGGGCGTCGGCGGCGTGGGAGGGGCGGCGTGGGTCGAGGCGGTCATGGCTCCAAGGTAACCCGCGCGGGCGCTCTGGGACAGAGTCTTGAGGACGATCGCCAACCGGAACCGGGGGCGCCGCGCCGCGCCCTCGCCTAGCCTGCCCGGGCCGCGGCGGCGCGGAACTCCTCGATCGCGGCCAGCGATGCCGGGTGCTCGCCCAGCGCCTCGATCACCGACAGCGGCAGGGTCAGGCCGTGGGCGCCGGCCAGGATGGCGGCCACCGCCTCGTCGGGCGTCTTGACGCTGGCGGCCAGGATCCTGGTGGGAGCCCCCAGCGCATCGATCACCGCGCGCATCTGACGGACCAGGCCGGGCCCGTCGCCGTACAGGCGCGTCGTCCGGTTGACGTACGGGAAGAGGTAGGCAGCGCCTGCCTCGGCGGCCAGCAGCGCCTGCGCCGGGCTGAAGATCGTGGTCATGGCGCACACCAGACCGTCGCCCGAGAGCCGCGCGACGAGGCCCAGGTTGTCCGTGGTGCACGGCACCTTGAGCCCGACGCGACCCGGGCGGAGGGCTGCGAACCGGTGCGCCTCTGCCTCGCGCTCGGCCGGGGTCTCGCCCACGAGCTGGTGGAAGATCATTCCGGGCAGCAGGTCCGCGAGCTCGGCGATCACGTCCTCGGCGCGGCGGTCGGCCCGGGCCAGGAGCGTCGGGTTGGTGGTGGCGCCGCGGACGAAGCCGAGCGCCGCGGCGCGGCGCGCGTCCTCCGCGCGGGCCGAGTCGAGGAGCAGCATCGCGGGACCTCCTGGCGTTGCCGAGAGCCTCGGCGTCGTCCTCTAGGATCGCGCGGGTGGCCGCGGTCCTGCCACTCCCAGGGGCCCGCGGCGCCGAGCGGCCCCGCTGGGGCGCCGGCAGGCTCTCGGGCGCCGGCGGACATCGCGTCGCGCGAGCGGGTGCGATCATCGGACGTGCGCAGGTCGCGCCGTCCAGGGAGAGACCGGGCATGGGCATCTCGATCGGCAACGGCCTCGGGTCGTCGCTCGCGTGGGGCGGTCGCAAGGGTTCCAGCCCGTCGCCGTTCGACGCGGTGGACGGGCACCGGCTCGCCGGCCCGTCTGGCTCGCACCCGCTGCACGGCGTGAGGATCGAGGAGCTGGTGCGGGCGGCCGGCGGCGACCTTGTCGGCGGCATCGAGGTGAGCGGCCCGGTCCGCGTGGGCGAGGCCGTCACCGCCCACCTTCGCGTGGTGGCCGGCCAGGAGGTCCGTGCGCGCGGCGCCGTGATCCGCCTGCTCGGCTGCAAGCTGACGGAGCAGCGCCGCAGCACCTCGAGCCACAACCCTGCCACCAACACCACCACGACCGAGAGCTGGGTGCAGGCGGACGGCGAGATCTTCGAGCAGCTGCCGCTCGCCGAGGTGCCGCTGCCGCTCGCCCTCGAGCCCGGAGCCGTGTTCGAGACCACGTTCACGGTCCCGGCGCCGCGTCTCGGCCCGCCGCAGGCACACCTTGGCGAGGCGATCGTGGCCTGGGCGCTCGACGCCCGCTGGGACGTGGCGCTGCACGAGGACGCGTTCGTCGCCTGCCTGGTGCCTGTGCTCCAGCACCCGGACCTGATCCGCGCCGGCGTGGGCGAGCAGGGCGGGCTCGCCATGCTCGACACCTACGCAGCGCCGGGCGGCGCGGCGATCTCGATCACGACGCCGCTGCCGGCGGCCCCGGGGTCGCTCCTCGGGGTGGCGGCGCGCTGGCCGGGCGCCCCCGACGGGAACGTTCGGATCGAGCTGCACCGGCGCACCAACGCGCCGAACGGGGACGAGGGCATCGTCGCCTCGGCCAGCCTCGCGGCTGGGTCGCTCGCGGGCGGCGCGGAGGCGCGCCTGGCCATCCCGCCCGACGCCGCCCCGTCGTTCGACGGCGCGGGTCTCGAGATCACCTACATCGTGAGGGTCCTCGTGGACCGCCGGCTCCGCCCGGACGCGGCGCTCGAGCGTCCGGTGGCGATCGCCTGACGCGCGACCAGGTGCCGCCCGGCCGCCCGCGCCAGTCTCAGCCGCGGAGCGTCCGCTCGAGGAATGCCAGCGTGCGGCCGAACGCGACCTCCGCCGCCTCGGCGCGGTAGGCCTCGCGCGACGGCTCCGCGAACCAGTGTCCCGTGCCCGCGTAGCGGTGGAACAAGGTCTCGTGGCCTCGCGATCGGACGGCGGCCTCGAACTCGGCCACCCACGCCTCGTCCTCGTAGGGGTCCGTCTCGGCGAAGTGGCCGAGGATCGGCTCCTAGAC
>JAJXTS010000071.1 GCA_021783595.1 Chloroflexota bacterium
CGCTTGAACTCGTCGATCTCGCGGGCGGCGGCCCGCTTGAACGCGGGGTCCAGGGCGTCGCCGCGGTCCAGCTGCATGGAGTCGATGAGCAGCGTCACCGGGCGGTCGCGCCAGCGCCCGTCGGCGGCGTTGCTGAGCAGCGGCAGCCTCCCGGTCGCGGCCACGGCCGAGCCGTCGGGCAGCCGGCGCTCGTACCCCGCGATCCAGTCGTACACGAGCTTGGACACGCTGGTGTTGGAGCAGACCACGATGAACACCGGCGGCCGGCCCATCGAGGCGGCGGACCACGCGTCGAAGCTGCGGCGGTAGTCGGCGTACAGGCTCTCGAGCGCGCCCTCGAGCTGCTTGGGCAGGAGCGGGTCGCCCTCGCCCACCGTCGTGTCCCTGAGGCCCTTGCGCGGCAGCGCGTCGCGGACGTGGAGCCACAGGTCCCGGTAGGTCGGCAGGTCGCCCGCCATCGCGTCGTCGGACACGGGCACGCGCGGCACCTTGACGACGCCGCTCTCGATCGCGTCCATGAGCCCGAAGTCGGACACGACCCACGGGAACAGGGTGCCCTCGGCGTACCCGGAGCCGCGCAGGAAGAACGGCGTCGCCGACACGTCGAACACGTGGCGCACGCCGAGCTTGTCGCGGATCGCGCGGAGGCCCTCGAACCAGACCCGCGCCTCGTCCGCGTTCAGGCGGGCCTCGGCGCGCTCGTCCGCCTCGAGCGAGCCCTCCTGCGCCTCCTCGGGCGGCGCCGGGGCGTAGCAGTGGTGGGCCTCGTCGTTGAGGACCACGATGTCGCGGGCGCTGCCGAAGTTGCGGCAGACGCGGCGGGCCATCTCGCCCGGCGTCTCGCGGAAGCGGTCGCCGTCCGGGTCGCCGGCCGCGAGGACGCGCTTGGTCAGGCCCGCGGCCTCCACCTTGTCCCGGCGGATGAACGCGTGGTAGTTGGTGATCTCGACCGTGGCCGCCTGGAGCCGGCCGAGCTGGTCCGGCGTGACGATGTCCATCGACCGGTAGTAGGTCTGCGGGTCGTTGGGGAGCAGGACCCGGAGGCGGTCGCGGATCGTGATGCCGGGCGTGACCACGAGGAACCGGTGGCTGAACCGCCGGTCGTACGGGTTGGCGAGCTTGTTGAGGGCCTGCCAGGCGATCAGCATGGCCATCACGACGGTCTTGCCCGAGCCCGTGGCCATCTTGGCGGCGAGGCGCGGCAGCCCGGCGTTGAGGCGGGCGTTCTCGCCCCGGACGTGGTTGAGGCTCTTGGTGTCGCCCAGCCGCTCCGCCGCCTCGACCAGGTAGATGGCCGTCTCGGCGGCCTCGAGCTGGCAGAAGAACAGCCGCCGCTCGCGGTCCTCGGACCGCCAGTGGGCGAGCAGCTCGCGGGTGACGTGCGTCGTGTGCGGGTAGCCGAGCGAGCGCCAGCGGCGGACCGCGTAGCGGATCTCGTTGACGACCTCGTTGGCCTCCTGCCGGGTGCCGCCGCCGAACTGGAGCGCGAGCTGGGGCGAGGCCTTCCTGGGCCGCGCGACCGGGACGAAGAACTCGGACGGCCGGCGGCCCTCGGCGACGTCGCCGGTGACCTGGCCGTCGGCGAGGCGGAAGTGGCGGGCCGGCTCCTCGAACGGCGAGTTGATGACCGGGTTCTCGACGGCGGGCGCGGCCGCGGGCGCCCGTGTCGCCGGGACGGCGCGGGCCCGCGACGCCTGTTCCGCCACGCTGCCCTCCTCGCGCGCCGCCGCGCGGTCGGCGGCTCGCCGCTACTCTACGCCGCCGGCGGCGTCAGCCCGGGCACCTCGAGCACGGGGATCCCGTCCGCGGGCGTGAAGCCGAACACGCGCCCGAGGAACCCGAGCTCGGCCCGGTACTGCTCGCGACGGGTCTCGGCGCGGCGGAACCCGTGGCCCTCGCCCGCGAAGCGCCGCGCGACGTACGGGTGGCCGCTGGCCTGGAACGCGGCCTCGATGGCGTCGAGCTGCGACGGCGGGACCACGCGGTCGTCGAGGCCCTGGAGCAGCAGGAGCGGGGCTGTCATCCGGCGCAGCGAGTGGATCGGCGAGCGCTCGCGCCAGACGGACCGGTCCTCGCCCCAGGGAGCCACCAGGCCCTCCTCGTACCGCGACTCGAACTTGTGGGAGTCCTCATGGATCAGCTCCAGGTCCGCGATCCCGTACAGGCTGATCCCCGCGGCGAAGACCTCGGGCCGGAACGCCAAGCACGCCAGCGTGGTGTAGCCGCCGGCCGAGCCGCCCCGGACCGCCATGCGCCGCGGGTCCGCGTCGCCCCGCTCGGCGAGGAACCGGGCGGCGGCCGTGGCGTCGTCCACGTCCACCACGCCCCAGCCGCCGTTGAGCGCGTGGCGGTAGGCGCGGCCGTACCCGTCCGAGCCGCGGTAGTTCACGTCCACCACGGCGATCCCGCGCGAGGTGTAGAAGGCGCGGTCCAGCGACAGCGCGGACGAGGCCGAGCTGGTGGGCCCGCCGTGGACCAGCACCAGCAGCGGGGGGAGCTCGCCGTCGGGCGCCCGGAACGCGGCGTTGGCCGGCGCGAAGAACAGCCCGTGCGCGGTCGCGCCGCCGGCGGTGGGGAACGCGATCGGCTCGCCGACGGGCAGGACCGCCGGGTCCAGCGGCGACGGCAGCGCGCGGGCGAGGACGCCCGCCGGCTCGCCGGTCCGCGGGTCCAGCCGCAGGAGCGCGGCCCCGTCGTGCGGCCCGCCCGCGACGACCAGCGCCGCCTCGCCGTGGACCCCGAGCCAGTCGAACTCGGTGAACGGGGTGGCGACCTCGTGGACGGTGCCGTCAGCGTCGATGCGCAGGAGCCGGTCCCGCCCGTCGGCGCGGGGCGTGGCGATGACCGCCCCGTCCGGCCCGAACGCGTACGACGACTCGCCGAACACCCAGGCCGGGTCGGCGAACTCCGCCGCCATCGGCGCGAGGGCGCGCTTGGGGCCGGCAGGCGCGCCGTCCCCGGCGCCGGCCGCGTCGAAGGCGTACAGGTTCCACCAGCCCGTCTCGTCGGACACGGCGTGGAGCACGCCCGCCGGCGACCACTCCGGCTGCGCGACCGAGATGCCGTCCCCGCCCGCCACGGTCCGCGGCTCGCCCAGGGCGCCGTCCTCGCCCACCGGCGCCAGGCGCAGGCGCGAGGCGTCCCAGGGCATGAACGGCAGGTCCCACTCGAGCCACGCCAGCCAGCGCCCGTCGGGCGAGAGGCGCGGGGAGGCCACGAAGTCCGGCCCGCTCACGAGGACGCGCCCCGCGCCGCCCGAGCCGTCGAGCGCGACCGCGACGAGCTCGTTGCGCACCAGGCGGTGGTCGTTCGGCCGGTCGGCGTCGTGCGTCTCGCGGACGGCCACCAGCCGGGCCGCCCGAGGGTCCAGCCGCAGGTCCGCGTAGCGCCACGGGCCCTCGGGCGTGAGCGGCCGCGGATCGGCCTCGCCCTCGGGGTCGATCAGGTACAGCCGCCCGTCCGCCTGGTTCGAGACGACGATCGTCTCGCCCCCGGCCGCGTAGGAGCCGCCGCCGTACTCGTGGACGCGGTTGCCCACGCGGAACGGATCGGGCGTGAGCTCGCGGGTGGCTCCGTCGGCCGAGTGGCGGAGCAGCGTGCGCCGCCCGGCCTGGGCGGGACGGCTCTCGAGCCAGTACACGTCCTCCGGCCCGGCGGCGGGCTCGCTGATCGAGATGGCGGCGCCCGAGACCAGCTCCACGCTGATCGGCGAGTGCCAGCTGCCGTACGGTGCGATCGTGATGCCCACCGTGGGGTGCCCTCCGTGGCGGTCCTTGGACGCCTGTCCCTGGCTGCCGATCCCCGGTCTAGGTGCCGTGCTGCCAGCTGGAGACGTACTCGACCTGCTCGGCCGTCATCGGGTCGAGGGTGATGCCCATCGCCGCGAGCTTGAGCCGCGCCACCTCCGCGTCGATCGCCTCCGGCACGACGTAGACCTGGGGCGTGAGCTCGGCGTGGTGCTTGGCCACGTACTCGGCGGACAGCGCCTGGTTGGCGAAGCTCATGTCCATGACCGCCGCCGGGTGGCCCTCGGCCGCGCCGAGGTTCACCAGCCGCCCCTCGGCGATGAGGTGGAGCCGCTTGCCGCCGATGTCGAACTGCTGGACGTTCTCGCGCACCTCGCGGACGTGGCCCTCGGCCATCTCGCGCAGCGCCGCCAGGTCCAGCTCCGCGTCGAAGTGGCCGGAGTTGGCCATGATGGCGCCATCGCGCATGGCGGCGAAGTGCTCCCGGCGGAACACGTTGACGTTGCCGGTCGCGGTGACGAACAGTTCGCCCCAGGGCGCCGCCTGGGCGACGGTCATCACCTGGTAGCCGTCCATCAGCGCCTCGAGGGCCCGGACGGGGTCCACCTCGACCACCGCCACGTGGGCGCCGTGGCCGTCCATGCGGCTCGCGATGCCGCGCCCCACCCAGCCGTAGCCCGCGATCACCACGTTCCGGCCGGCGATCAGGATGTTCGTGGCGCGCAGGATGCCGTCGATCGTGGACTGGCCGGTGCCGTACCGGTTGTCGAACAGGTGCTTGGTGAGCGCCTCGTTGACCGCCACGACGGGGAACGCCAGCGCCCCGGCCGCGGCCATCGCGCGCAGGCGGATGACCCCGGTCGTGGTCTCCTCGGTGCCGGCCATGACGCCGGGCAGCAGGTCGCGGCGCTCGCTGTGGAGGAGCGTGACGAGGTCGCAGCCGTCGTCCTGCGTCAGCTGCGGCCGCGTGTCGGCCACGGCGCGCAGGTGCGCGTAGTAGGTGTCGCGGTCCTCGCCCCGGCGCGCGTAGGTGGAGATGCCGTACTCGGCCACCAGCGCCGCGGCCGTCGGGTCCTGCGTGGACAGCGGGTTCGACGCCGCCAGGTGGACCTCGGCGCCGCCAGCCTTGAGCGTGCGCATCAGGTTGGCGGTCTCGGTGGTGACGTGGAGGCAGGCGCCGATCCGCAGGCCCTCGAGGGGACGCTCCCGCGCGAAGCGCTCGCGGATCAGGCGCAGCACGGGCATCTCGCGCTCGGCCCACTCGATCCGGCGGACGCCCTCGGCGGCGAGGCCGAGGTCGGTCACGTCGTGGGGGACGAGGCTGGCGTTGTCGGTCATCAAGGCTCCTCGGGGCGGGTGCCGGGCCCGGGCTCAGGCTCGGCGCGATCGGGATCGGCGGCGGGATCGGGCTCGGTGCCGGGCTCGGCGGTCGGGCCGGGCTCGGCGGCGGGATCGGGCGGCTCGGCGGGCGTGCCGGCGAGCGGCTCGAGCGGATGCGCCTGATCGTAGGCGAGGACGGCGTCGGATGTCGGGCGGGACCCGAACAGGCGGCGGAACGGGCCCGGGAGGCTGGGCCAGACGGGAGCGGTGCGACGGATGAGCCGCTCCTCGAACCGGCAGTGCTCCTCGTACCCCAGCGAGCGGTAGGCGGCGATCGCCGGCGGGTTGTCCGCGCGGACGTTCAGCACCACGTCGTCGCAGTAGCGGAGGAGCTCCGCCGTCACCGCCGAGGTGACGGCCTTCGCGTAGCCGCGGTTGCGGTACTCGGTGTGCGTCATCACGTTGCCCACCACGCCCATCCGCGCCTCGCGGGAGACGACGTGGGTGCCGGCGGCCGCCACCAGCCGCCCGCCCACGCGGACGCCGAAGTAGACGCCCTCGGCGACGGCGCCGGACGGCAGCCAGGCCGCGAAGCCGAGCTGGTACAGGCGGTTGAGGTCGCCAACCTCGACCGGGAGCACGCGCTCGACGGGCGCCGGGCGGGGACGGAAGGTCGCGCGGTCCACGCGCATCCGGACCATCTGCGGGCCGGGCTCCACGCGGTACGCCCGCGCGATGGCGGGAACGGCCGGCGTGGCCGCGGCGATGTACGCGGCCCTCGGGCGGAGGACGTCGCGCAGGATCGCGGCGATGCCGTCGTTGTGGCCCAGGACGAACATGGACTGCGGGGTTGGGCCGGAGTACTCCATGCCCACGGCCACGAGGTGGTTGCCGGCCATGGCGACGGCCCAGCGAGCGCGGCCGAACTCGCGCTCGTCCAGGTCGCAGACCGCGTAGGCCGCGAAGATCCGGTCCCGCTCCAGGAAGCCGCGCAGGACCGCGCGGTCGGCGCTCTGGCGGGCGACGATGGGCCGGCTGGCCACGACGGCGGTCACGGCTCGGGCTCCGGCTCGGCGGGCTCGGCCGCCCGCTGGCGCTGCGCGACGAGCGCCCGGAACCCGCTCGCGGCCATGCGCCGCGCCGAGGCCCGCTCGACGGCGTCGGCCAGCGGCGCGGCGAACGGCGCCCGGAGCACGCCCTCGTCCGTCAGGAAGGCGTCCACCAGGGCCGCCGGCACGCTGTCGGTCGCCGGATTGCGGGCGTGGGTCCCCTCGGGGGCGATCCGCTGCCCCGCGAACGCGAGCGCTGCGGAGGGGCGGGCGTCCTCGGGAGCCAACCCGGCCGCGTCGGGCACGGCGAGGTCGATCGCGGTGGTGGCGACGCACACCACCAGCGGCACGCCGGCCGCCTGCGCCGCGAGCGCCAGCGGGTACGTGCCCACCGGCGCGGCGAGGTCCCCGTTGGCGGCGATTCGGTCCGCGGTCACGAGCACCACGTCCACCTCGCCCGCCGCGATCCGGCCGGGCGCCGCGGCATCGGGGATGAGCGTGTGCGGCACGCCGGCCTGGGCCAGCTCCCAGCACGCGATGCGCCCGCCGGCGAGCCAGGGCCGCGTCTCGGCCACCAGCGCGTGCACCGCCTGGCCCGCCTGGTGGCGGCTCGTCACGACGCCCAGGGCGGTGCCGAACACGCCGCTGCCCAGGGCGCCCGTGCTGCCCGCGGTGAGCACGCGAAGCACCACCGTCCTGCCGGCGGGCAGCGCCTGGGGGGCGTCCCCGGCGATCCGGCTGTGGTCCTCGGTGGCCTCCACGATGATCTCCTCGGCCTCCCGGCGGAGGGCGTCGGCGAGCACGGCGCCGTCCGCGTCCAGGGGGAACGCCTCCACGAGGGCCAGCATGCGGTCCATGGCCAGCGCCATCTGGGCCGAGCCCGGCCGGTTGAGCCGGAAGGCGCTCGCCGCGCCGCGGATCGTGGCCCGCCGGGCGAACGGCCGCGAGTCGCGCGCCCGGGCGGCAACCAGGGCCACGGTGGCCGCGCCCAGCTGCGCCGCGACGGCCGACCCGATGACCGCGCCGTCGGTCAGGGCGCCGATGGCGTCGGCCGCCCCCGTGATGGCGATCTCCTGGAGGATGTCCGGCAGCAGCCGCTGGTCCCAGGCGAAGACCACGTCGTCCTCGAACCGGAACGGGGCGCGGTAGCCGGCGGTGGCCGCGAGGTAGGGCCCCTGCGCCCGCAGCGCCGGTGACGGGGCCGACGCCTGCGGCGAGGGGGCGGTCTCCCCGCCCAGCAGGCCCGCCACGCCGGTCCCTCCCAGCAGGTCCTGCGCGGCCGACGCCGTCTCGGCCTGGAGCGAGCGGGCCGCGCCGATCATGGTGCCGACCGAGGTCGCGACGTCGCCGGCGAACAGGCGGAAGAATCGGCGCCGGTGCGGGTCGGGGGGAACGGGCTCGTCGTCGGGCATCGGACGGGCAGGCGCCGGCTCCGGCGTCAGTAGCGGACGACGCTCGTGACCTTGCGCCCCTCGAGCCGCTCGCGACCGTTGAGGAACTCGAGCTCCACGAGGAAGGCCAGGCCCACGACCTCGCCCTTGAGCCGCTCGACCAGGTCGATCGTGCCGCGCACGGTGCCGCCGGTGGCGAGCAGGTCGTCCACGATCAGGACCCGCTGGCCCGGCAGGATGGCGTCGCGATGGATCTCGAGCGTGTTGGAGCCGTACTCGAGCGCGTACTCCACCGTCAGGGTGTCCGCCGGCAGCTTGCCGAGCTTGCGGACCGGGACCAGGCCCGTGCCCAGCTCGTACGCCATCGGCGACGAGAAGATGAAGCCGCGCGACTCCATGCCCACGACCACGTCGATCCGCTCGCCGCGGTAGGGCTCCAGCATCAGCTCGATCGACTCGCGATAGGCCGCCGGGTCCTTGAGCAGGGTGGTGATGTCGTAGAACAGGATGCCGGGCTTCGGGAAGTCGGGAATCTCGCGAATCTTCTCTCGAAGCGTCTCGGCGGACATCGGGTGGAGTACCTCCGCAGGTGGCGGGATCGGCGTCGGGCGGGGTGGCCCGCGACGGACGGCTAGTCTACCGCAGCCGCCCGCTCGTCCCCGGGGGCCGGCGCGGTCCCGAGGCGGCCCGACGCGAGCGCGCCGAGGGTTCCGACGGCCGCGGCCACGAGGAACACAGCGCCCAGCGCCCAGCCCAGCCCGTCCCCGCCCGCGCGCGTCCCGGCCGCGGCGATCGCCCCGCCGACGCCCACGCCCAGCGCCGTGCCCAGGATGTCCGCCAGCTGGAGCGACGCGGTCGCCGAGCCCTGCTCCGCGGGCGGGCTCCGCCGCAGCACCACGATCGTGGCCGCGGAGTACATCAGCCCCATGCCGGCGGCGGGCAGCGACCAGGTCACGATGAGGATCTCGGGGGGCACGCCGGGCATGACCGCGCCGACCGAGAGGACCGCCCCGACGGCCAGGATGGCGAAGCCGAGTCGGGTGAACCGCGCCACGCCCCACGTCTCGATCCGCCCGGCCTGGTACCAGGTGCCGGCGGACCAGGCGATGGTCGTGACCGTGAACACGACGCCGGTCAGCGCCGGCGACGTGCCGCGCCACGTCTGGAGCAGCAGCGCCACGTAGCCGTCGGCCGCGAAGAACGCGAACGTCATCGCGCCCCGGAGGAGCACCGCCGCCGGAACGCCCTCGGCGGCCCGCAGCGTGCCCGCCGGCGTCAGTCGCCGGAAGGCGGGCACCAGCAGCGCGAGGCCCACGACGGTCCCGCCGACCGCCGGCAGCAGCTCGGGCGCCGTGAGCGCCGCGATCACCAGGCCCGAGCCCGCGAGGGCGAGGAGCGCGGAGGGGAGGCGTCCCGCCATCGCCTGGTGCTCGGGGTTCGCCTCGCCGGGCGTGGGGCCGGGCACGGACCCGAGCGCCCGGAGCGCGACGGCGGCGGCGGCCGCGAGGAGCGGCAGGAGGCCCAGGAAGACCCAGCGCCAGCCGACGGTGGCGCCGGCGAAGGCGGCGATGGACGGGCCGATGAGCCCCGGCGTGACCCAGGCGGCCGACAGCATGGCGAACATCGGCGGCTGGAGCCGGCTCGGCAGCCGGCGGCCGATGGCGACGTAGGCGGTCGGCGAGAGCGACCCGCCCCCGCTCCCCTGCACGAACCGGGCGGCGATCAGGATCGGCATCGACGGGGCGAGGCCGGCGGCCAGGAGCCCGACGGCGTACAGGCCGACGCCCACCGCGAACGGGCGCCGGATCGGCAGGCGGTCCAGGGCGGCGCCCACGAGCACGATCCCCAGCATGTTGCCGAGGTAGAACGCGGCGTAGACCCAGCCGTAGAGCTCCTGGTCGCCCAGGTCCCGCGCCACGATCGGCATCACGGTCCCGATCGCGAGCGACTCCACGGCGATCAGCGTGATGGTGGTGACCAGGCCCAGCGTCAGGCCGCGGGCGCCGGGCGCGAACAGGTCCCGCGTGCGGGCGGGCGCGACGAGCTCGGCGGCGGGAGCGTTCGGCGCGCTCAATCCGTGCGGTCGAGGGCGACGATGACTGGCTCGCCGAGAGAGATGTCCACGGTTGGGCTCCGCAGCGAGGACGGCCGCAGGCCGGCCTTCACGCTCGCCCTACACGATACCGAGGACGGCTCCGCCCGGAGGCGCGCCACCGGCGCCGGGGATCGCGCCCCCGGCCGGCGCGGGCGGCCGGGGGCGTCGGCCGGGGTCAGCCGCCGATCAGGCGCAGCGCCTCGCCCACCGCGGCGATCTCCTCGAGCGTCCGGTAGTGGTTGTTGTTGAACGTGAAGCCGGTGAACCCCGCGTCGAGGTACGGCCGGAGCTCGTTGGCCGCCTGCTCGGGCGTGCCCGCGAACACGTGCGGGCGCCGGTCCGGGGGCAGCCGGTCGAGGATCGCCCTCGCGGCCGTCTCGTCGGCTGCCGCGATCACGGGCGCCGCCATCGTGCGCTCGATCGTGTCGGGGTCGCGGCCGATCGCCTCCGCGTAGCCGCGCAGCAGGTCGGTCTTGTGCTGGAGCACGTCCATGCCGAGCGGGAACCAGTGGGTGATGTCCGCGTGCTTGGCCGCGATCCGGAGCGTCCGCTGCTCGCCGCCGCCGCCGACCAGGATCCGCGGGCCGCCCGGCTGCACCGGTCGCGGGATGTTGATGACGTCGGTGGTGCGGTAGTGGGCGCCCTCGAAGCTGGAGCGCTCGCTGGCGAACATGCCGCGAATGATCGTGAGCGCCTCGTCGAGGCGGTCCATCCGCTCCTTGATGGGCGGGAAGTCGAAGCCGAACGCCTGGTGCTCGGCCTCGTACCAGGCCGCGCCGAGGCCGAAGATCGCGCGCCCGCCGGAGATGACGTCGAGCGTGGTGGCGGTCTTGGCGAGCAGGGCGGGGTTGCGGTACGTCACGCCGGACACGAGGGTGGAGAGGCGGACGGTCCTGGTCTCGCGGGCGAGCGCGGCGAGGACGGACCAGCCCTCGAGCATTGGCTCGTCGGGGACGCCGACGCCGGGGATCTGGTTGAGGTGGTCCATCACGGTGACCAGGCTGAAGCCGGCCGCCTCGGCGGCCCTCGCCTGCTCGACGGTCTTGTCGAACAGGTCCGCCGACGTGGTGCCGGGGTGGGTGTAGCTGGGGCAGTGGAGGCCGAACCACGGAGTCGTCATGCGCGGATCATGCCGCGGATCCGCCCGAAGCGCCTCGGGGGCCGAGCCCTCCCTGGCTCCGGCGACACGCAACATTCCCCGGCGCGATGGCGTCCAAGGGCGCATGCGGAGACTGGCGGGGACCCTCGCGCTGCTGCTCCTCGTCGGCCTGGGAGCCGCGGGCGCCGTCCGGCTGTGGGGCGTGGCCGGCAGCGTGTACGACCG
>JAJXTS010000072.1 GCA_021783595.1 Chloroflexota bacterium
CGGGGCGCCCGGGTCGCGCATCGGCCGGCAGCTGTCACGCGCTCCGCAGCCACTCGCACGGCTCCGGCGGCTCGGCCAGGCGCATCGTGACAGGAAGGTCGGTGGTCGCGGGGCAACCCCTCTCGCCCCGACCAGCCTTACGCACTTCCCCATCGGCGTGACCGAGTAAGTCTGCGCCCAGGTCGGTCGGGCGGCGCTGATGCGTGCGGCCCCTGGGGCGGGCAGGACACTCGATTCGGGCCCGCCATCGCTGTGGGCGGGCGTCGGGGGAGGGGTGGTCGCAGGCGTCCGTCGCCGGCATCATCCGGCCGGCGGCGGCCGAGCGGGATCGGTCCGCTGACCGGGGGTCGGGCGGGGGCCCGGGAGCGGGGCAGGGCCGCCATGGCCGCCGTGAGCTGGGCGGCCGTCAGTGCGGCCGGCAGCGGCCGGCCCCGGCCTCACCGGCAGCGCACCCAGCACCACCAGCGATCCGAGGCCTGCGGAAGCGGCGGCGAGACAGGAGGCGAGGTGGAGGGGGAGGGCACAGGATCCGCCGAGTCGCTCACGAGACCCCCACCTTCTGCTTCAGGACATCGAGGACGGCGAAGTAGGCCGGCTTGGGCGCGTAGTCGTCGTCGAAGAGGAGCGGCGCCCGGGCCGGGCCGAACTGGGCAACGATGTCGGGCCGCAGGAGCCAAGACTGCGAGTCGACGAAGTCCCACGTCGTGAAGCTCCTGCCGACCCCCGATTCGAGCAGGGCGGAGAGGGCGTCGGCATAGATCTGTGCCTGCGCGGCGTACTTGTCGGCCAGCGTTCCGGGCACCTGGTAGACATTCACGTCCATCTCGGTGATCTCGACGCCCACCCCGAGCGCGCCGAGGCGCCCGAAGTCGTCGAGGAGGCGCGCCTTCGTGGGGGCCTGCGTGGCGTCGAAGACGTGCATCTCGAAGCCGACGTTGTCCACCGGGATGCCCCGGTTCCGAAGATCGGCGATGTGGTTGACGATGGCGCTCGTCTGGGGCTCGGCCCATTCGTCGCTGCTGAACTCGTAGAGCAGCTTGGCCGAGGGGTCCGCCTCGTGGGCCCACGTGAAGGCCTGGTCGATGAAGTCGAGTCCGACGTTCTTCAGCCAGAAGTTCCACGGCACGAACTGGCCCTGGAAGATCGTCTCGCTCGCCACCAGCCACTCACCGATCCGGCCCTTGTAGCGGCGGACGACGGTATCGATGTGGTCGTGCACGAGTGCCAACAGCTGATCTCGCGTGTAGCCGCCGCCCGTGAGCCAGGCCGGCAGACCCGCAGCATCGCTCCCCGACGGCAGGAGGTACGCGCGCACGGCCATGCCGTGCCGCTGCGCGAAGTGCACCTGCTCGTCGGCGCCGGCGAAGTCGTAGTGGTTGGCGTCGGGTCGGATCTGCCAGTCCCAGTTGAAGTCGCCTTCGGGCACGAGCAGGTCGAACTGGGAGGTCGCGACCTGCTCGTAGCGGGGATCGGGCCCCGGGCGCCAGGTGTTGATGGCCGTGCCCACCGTGATGCCGGCCCTCGGGGCCAGGGCCCGCAGCGAGCCGTACGGGGCGACGGGTGCCTGCAGCTTGCCCAGGGGCGCCAGCGACAGCGTCAGACGCTCCGCGGTCATATCCGTGTACGGGCCGTCCGAGAGCGAGATGTTGAGGACGTCGCCGCGCCGGAAGAGCGGCACCGTCAGTCGGTAGCTCAGGTGCTGGCCGGACGGCAGCCCGAGCGTCACCAGGTGCCCCGTCCCATCGACCGAGATGGTGAACTGGCCCGCGTTCACGCTCGATGCGATGGGGAGGTGGTCGAAGAACTCCCAGTCGGTGCCGGGGCTGTAGCCGAAGTACCAGCCGTGGTCGGTGCCGTTGTGCAGCAGCGCGAGCTGGGCGATGTTCGAGGGATCGTGGGTGGTGGTGACGTTCTGCAGCACCAGGCCGCTCGCGCTCGTCGAGGGCGCGCCGGCATGCGTGACGAAGCCCTCGTCGAAGACCAGGGTGAGGTCGCGCGCGGCGTGCCAGGTGCCGTCGAGCATGATGTAGTCCTTGTACCCGTCGAGCAGCATGCCGACGCTCGGCATGACGAGCGGCCCGGACGGGACGATCAGCGGGCGGCTCGTCCACGGCACCGTCTTCACTGGAACTGTGGGCAGTCCGACCGGGAGGCGGCCGATCGCCGAGCGGAGCACGTAGCCGCTGACGCTCTTGTGGACCAGCGCCCCGGCCGCGGTCCGGTACGAGCTGGCGATGACCCGGGCGAAGTCGCCGAACACGCCGAGCGTCGTCACGCGCTGCCCGCGCGCCAGCGTCCCGATCAGGCGGTAGTCGACGTTGCCCGGTCCGACGTAGAGGCCGGCACCGGCCCGGGTGACAGGGACGGCTGGGTAGCTCGTCGCGAGGGCGCGCCCGGCGACGCCGAGCGTGGCGCCATCGCCGAGCATCGCGGCAGCCGCGACGAGGCCAGCTGCCTTCAGGAAGGCGCGGCGACTCAGCTGCACGGCTCGTCCTCCGTTGCCTCTGCACCTATCGGCTGCGCGCCTCTCACGTCAGGCCCGCCTTTGCCTTGAGCGCGTCGCGCACGGCGTAGTACGCGGGCTTCGGGTGGGCAGGATCGGTGAACAACGCGGGCTGGGATCCCGGCGCCTGCCCAGTGCCGTCGGTGAGTGTCCAGAAGCTGATCTCGGTCACGCCCGCCTCGAGCGCCGCCCCCAGGAGGCGCGTATAGACCTCCGCCTGGCGGGTCAGCTTCTCGTCCTCGGTGCCCGGGTAGCCGGAGAGGTCGTAGTCGAACTCGGTCACCACGCATGGCATGCCGTAGCTCTCGATAGAGGACGTCACGTCGGCGGCCGTCGGGATCCCGCCGGGGACCCACGACATGTCCACCATGTGCATCTCGAGCCCGACCGCATCGAGGAGTCCAGCGCTCTGGAGGTGCTGCGCCAGCGCGCGCATGCCGTCGATGTTGCCCCGCGAGTGCTCGTCGTCGTTGTTGTTCAGGATGAGCCGCGCCTCCGGGTCGGCGTTTCGGGCGGTCTCGAAGGCGAGATCGACGTACCCCGGTCCGATGGTGTTGTAGAAGACGTCGGTCAGCGGGTACCCGTACCCGGGCAGGTACGGCTCATTCACCACGACCCACTCGCTGACCCGACCCCTGTACCGTCGCACGATCGTGTCGACGTGGTTCACGATCACCTGCCGCATCTCGGCGCTCGAGAGGCTCCCGTCCGTGAGCCACCCCGGGCTGTTCTCGGGGTCCGCGCCCCAGACGAGCGGATGGCCCCGGATCCGCATCCCGGCCTTGAGCCACGTGTCCAGCTGCGCGTCCGCCCAGCCGAAATCGAACACCCCGGGCTCGGGCTCCACGCCCTTCCAGTAGAAGGGGTCGATGGTGGCGACGTCCACCTGGCTGAGGAAGAGGGCACGCACGGGACCGAAGTCGCCGTAGAAGTACCAGCCGCCTGACTGGCTCCCAATCCGCACGCCGATCGCCTCAGCGTACTCGCGCGGGGTGTAGTCGAGCAGGTAGCTGGTGGCCCGGCTGCCGCCGACCCAGGACCACGAATGGTCGGCCAGCGTCATCGCCCGTCCTACCGCCTGCCCTCCCCCGTCGAGCGCCAGGATCCGGCCGTCCTTCGCCTGCGAGATGCGGGCATAGGCCGGCACGACCGACGAGGGCGGGGCCGGCACGATCGGCTCGGCGGCGAGGAGGGGGCTGCTCGAAGCGGGGGGCTGGACGGGGGCCTGGTCGACGAAGATGGCCCCGGCGGCATGCAGGAGGCGGGCGGCGAGGGCGGAGGCGATCGGCCGCAGCGGGACCCGGGAGCCCGAGGCGAGCAGCACCACCGTGCCCGTGCCGTCGAGCTTCGCGCGCAGGACCGCGAGGAGGCCGGTGAGGTCGGCTGCCCGCAGCACCACGAGCTCGAGGCGGGGATGCCCGGCCACCTGCCGGGCGGGATCCTCCAGGGCCGCCAGGACCCGGTGCCCCGACAGCGTGCCGATGAGGACGAGCGAGCCCTTCGGACGCACCACGAGCCCCGGCGGCAGGGCGGACCCGTACGCCGCGCTCGCGGCGCCCGTCGGCAGGCGCGGCAGGGCCAGGCGCAGGGGTCGCACGGGTACCGCGGGCAGGGCCGCCCGGAGGTCGAGCGACCCGTTGCGGCCCGACCAGGCGGCGAGCGCGCACAGCACCCCGAGCGCGGCCACCGGGTTGGAGGCAGGGCTGGGCGCATGCGGATCGGCCACCGCGAACGCGGCCGCGGCGGCGCGCAGGTCGGCGACCTGCGCCCGGCCCCCGCCCGGGAGCGCCACCGAGCCGGTCCGCGGCAGCGCCGCCATAGCGCCCGTGAGCTGGGAGGCCGTCAGGGCGGGCAGGGTCGCCCCCTCGGCCTCGGCGGGCAGCGCGCCGAGCAGGATCAGGGCGCCCAGGCCGCCGGCCGCCTGGAGGAGGCGGCGGCGGGAGAGGGTGGGCGGTGCGGCCCTGCCGCTGCCCACGTGTGGCGCGTGGCCTGAGCCCTTCACGTCACCCCCTGCGGCGGCCATGCCGCCCGCCTTCGTGCGCCGACGCCGCCCTGCCGCCGCGCGCCCCCGTCTGCGGTGATCATGGCACCCCGCGCACCGCCGCATGGGCCCTTCGCGGCAACCACCGGGACGCATTCTCAGCGGGCCGACATGCCGACCGCGCTGAGCCAAGGCGACATCGCCGGCCATGACCTCGTCAGCGGACTGCTCGCGCCCCCTCGGGGGCCACGCGGTGCGGGCGAAGCGCGCGGTGGGGCCGCCTGTCGTGATCGTTCCCATGATCGCGTCGACAGGCCGCCTTGGCCTCTCGACGTCCTCTCGGCGGCCAGGGCGGGCTGGACACTTGGTCCGCGCCTGCCAGTCGGGGAGGTGGGCGGGCGGCAGGGGAGGTGCCGGAGGCGTCCATCCCCGACATGGTCCGGCCGGCGGCGGGCGAGCGGGATCGGCCGGTTGGCCGAAGCCGGACGGCCTATGCTCCCGCACAGCGTCCGGATGACCTCGACCGAACATCCCATCTCGTGGAGGCGTGGGCTCGTGATCGTGGCGCGCCGCGCGGCCGTTCTGGCGGTCGCGTTGATCCTCGGGGGCTGCGGGTCGACGACCCCACCAGGCCCTCTTGCGCCCAGCCCGACCGCCACGGGCTCCCTGTCGATGCCCCTGCCGCCCGCTGATCGGGCCGCCGCACCGCCGTCACCTGCGGCGACGGGGGCGACCCCGCCGGCTCTGACGCAGGCGCCGACGCCGGCCCCAACCCTGTCGCCCCTCGAGCGGGAACTGACGCCCAGCCTGAAGGACGAGGCGCAGGGGAGCGGGATGCTGATCGGCGAGGAGATGACCGGCTACGGCCAGGGCAACCCCGCCTGGATGGACATCTTCACCAGCCAGTTCAACCTCGCGACCGTGGACTGGGGCGTCTACTGGGGGGAGGTCGAGCGGAGCCCGGGCGTCTTCGACTTCTCGACCGCGGACCGGCAGGTCGCGATCGCCCGGGCGCGCGGCATGCGTGTGCGGGCGCATGCGCTCGTGTTCCCGAACGACCTGCCGGCGTGGGTCACGTCGGGGCACTTCAGCAGGGCGGCGCTGTCGGCGATCCTCGTCAACCACGTGCGGACGGTGGTCGGGCACTTCGCCGGGCAGGTGGACGAGTGGGTCGTCGTGAACGAGCCGTACATCGTGCCGTACCGCCCGGACGACATCTTCTACAAGACCATCGGCCCCGGCTACATCGACCTCGCCTTCCGCACCGCGAGGGCCGCGGACCCCTCAGCCAAGCTCATCTTCAACGACTCCGACAACGAGAGCTCGCTGGGCGGGCAGAACGGCCTCACGACCCGGATGGACCGGCAGGTCGCCGCCAGGCTCAAGGCCGAGGGGCTGCTCGACATGGTCGGGCTCGAGATGCACCTCCGCGCCTCGGACCCGCCCTCGCGGCAGGACGTGGCGGCGACGATGAAGGGGTACGGCGTGCCGGTCGCGGTGACCGAGTTCGACGTGGACCTGCACGGGGTCAAGGGCACCGAGAAGAGCCGCCTGGCGCTCCAGGCGAAGGTCGCGTCGGCCATGGTCGGCGCCTGCCGCCAGAGCGGGGTGTGCCGGGAGTTCGGCCTGTGGGGCATCTGGGACACCTACTCGTTCCCGCTCTTGGCTCTGGGCGAGTCCGACTCCGAGGCCACGCCCTTCGACGAGAACCTCCAGCCGAAGCCCGAGTACTTCGCGATCAGGAACGCGCTGGCCGCGGCCGGTCCGCCCGGGCCCGTCGCCTCCCCGGCCGGCTGACGCCACCCGACGGCGGCGTTGGGGACACCTCTGCCTGAGTCACGAGGAGATCAGCGGCGCGACACGTCGACATCGGCGGAGGGGCACTTCTCGTGGCCGCTCTGGTCGTGCTGGCGGCCGCCGCCTACGCGATGCCGTCGATCGCGACGGCGACGAGCGCGCCCGACTGGACCGCCCGCCTCGGCACGTCGGCGCTCGTGTCGACGATCCGCGTCGGGCCCCCAGTGCGCGTGGCCGTGACGGCGCGCAGCCTCCGCCCTGGAGCGGCGTACCTCGTCGCCCTCCGGCGCGGCTCGTGCGCCAGCCCGGGGCTGACGGTCCTTTCGGCCAGGGTGGCCGCCTCGCCGGCCGGCGTCCTCGCGCGCACGCTCGCCCTGACCTCGGCCCAGGGGAGGCTCGTCCGCCTGCCGCTGGTCGTCCGGGTCGGCTCGCGCTGCGCGGCCTTCGCGCCCGCCGCGGCGCCGGCGCCGGCGCCCACGCCCGCGCCGACTCCGGTCGGCACAGCCCTCCCGGTTGCCCTCGACACGTGGTGCGACACGGCGCAGGCCAGCTGCGCATCGGCGTACGTGGACTGGTCCGGATCGGCGACCGCGCTCGACCAGACGATCGACATCGGCACGCTCGGGCGGACGAGCTACGCCGCGCTCGCCTGGGCCGGGGGCTACATCGGTGTCCAGAACGGCGGCAGCGCGGTGGACGGGCAGGTCGGGCCGACCGCGGTCTTCAGCCTCGGCGGTTCGGGCGTGGCGATCGGGCCGCTCCCGGGCGGCGCCCCGAACCCGAACTGCGAGGCCGGGTTCGACACCGGGGCGGGGGCAAGCTGCCGGATCCACCTCGGGCGCGCGATCTCGCCTGGCGACCGCTACGCCTACCGTGTGACTCCGCAGCCGGGCGGCTGGCTCCGCGGCGAGGTCGTCCTGCCCGGCGGGACCGTCCTCTGGATCGCCGACCTCCTCCCCGGGCCGTCGGCGAGCCCGGCGTTCCCGAGCGTCTACAACTTCATCGAGTACTTCGGCGCGCAGGTCGGGGTCGCCGCGGACGCGCCCACCTCGACGGTCACGTTCGGGCAGCCGGGCGACGGCCTGGCGTTCGGCCGGGTGAGCCGGATCGCCGGCGTCTGCGCGACCGCGTCGGCGGCCGACGCCGGTACGCTCGTCTCGCTGACGACGTTCGGCATCGGGGGCTGCGGGTCGTGAGCGCAGTGCCGCCCCGGTCCCCCCGCAGGCGGTGGCGGCAGCACGCGGCCTGGACCCCGCCGACGCGCGGTCTCGTCCCGCCGGCCCTGGAGGCCCGGCCCCGCGCACACGCCGGCCGGGCTCCGCATCGGCTGCCGGCCCGGGATCGGACGCAACACGTCGCGGCCCCGCCCCGCGCGCCCGTCCCAGGGCCCACCCCCACCCCCGGCCGCGTGCTCGGCGCGCTCGTTGCACCGCGAGCACGAGGCCATCCAGCGCAGGTTGGGCCGCCCGTCGACCACGTGCGCGGCGATCACGGTCTCCGCGGTCACCAGGACCCCGCAGCCGTACGCGCAGGGCACCGCGCCCCGCTCAATGCACAAGGCGATGAGCGCCCGCCGCGCGGCGAGGTGGGTTGCGCCGTACCCGCGCGCCTCGCGGGAGGGTCGACTCGCCTCCCGGACGCGCGGGCACGCGTGGCACCGCGCGCCTGACCGCAGGCGCACGGGCGGGGGAGGGGTCGCGGGCGTCCATCGCCGCTATGGTCCGGCCGCCGGAGTCCCAGCGGGATCGGTCAGTTGACCGGGGCCGATCGGCCTATCCTCCGCCTCAGCGTCCCGCTGAGTGGTAGCTGAGCTCGCTGGGGGTGGACTCGTGATCGTCGCGCGTCGGGCGGCCGTGCTGGCGGTTGCGCTGGTCCTGGCGGGGTGCGGGCCGAACAACGCGCCGGCGCCCACGGCGACGGCTCCGCTCGCGACGCCCGCGCCGGACACTTCGGCCTCGGCGTCAGCCGGTGCAGCCGCGCCGTCCGCCGCACCGGCCGCGGCGCAGCCGGTCGTGCAGTACTACCTCCCCGCCGCGGCGGGGACCGCGCTCGCCGTCACGAACACGAACCTCGACACCGGGCCCAGCGCGGGCGACCACGCGCCCGGCGAGCAGGGCCAGTACGCGTTCGACTTCGGGACGGACAAGAACGTGCCGTTCACCGTCGTGGCGGCGAGACCAGGCAGGGTGCTGGGCCTCCAGCGGGGCAGCGCGACGCAGTGCAGGGACGCCAACACCGACGCCGACGGGACGAAGGACCCGGGCTGCTGGACGAAGGCGAACTACGTTCTCGTGGACCAGGGCCGCGGCACCGCTGGCCTGTACATGCACCTCGCGCCCAACTCGATCCCGGCAGGGCTGACCGCCGGGTCCCCGGTCTGCCTCGGCACCCCGCTCGGGACGGACGGGCAGACCGGCTGGGCGACCGGGCCGCACGTCCACTTCCAGGTCGAGGCCACGCCGACAGTCCCGGCCCCGACGGCCGCGAACCCGGGCGTGACCGACCCCAACGCGATCCGCCCCGGCTGGTGGTGGGCGGACTCCCAGGAGGTCGCCCAGGGCTTCTCGGACCCGGACGTGCTCGCGAGGGCCCCGTCCGGCATCCCGCCCCGCGGGTCCTACACCTCGGGCAACCCCGGGATCGGCTGCCCCGGTGACTCGGCTCCCCCCGCCGCCCCGGCGATCACCGCCTCGTGGGTCGCGCCCAAGGACGGCGCGAGGCTCGCGACCTCGTCCCTCGCCCTCTCGGCGAAGGCGGCGGTGACGCCCTCGACGCTGTCGGTCGCCAGGGTTGCGTTCTCGGTCAAGTGGGGGTCCACCACAAAGCTGGCCTGCCCGGCGGCGAGCGCGGGCCCGGGCGGCGTCTGGTCGTGCAAGGTGGACCTCTGGAAGCTCGGCGCCCCGCTCGGCAAGCTGACCGTGAGCTTCGACGTCGCCGACAGCGCGGGCGACCCGCCGGCGAAGGCGCCCGCCGGGACGCGGGCGGTGACGTTCGCGGCGGCGCCGCCGACACCCAAGGTCACTGTGACCACCGGCCAGCGGGTCGGCTGCCCGTTTGACCCGACCATCCGCGCGTGCACCTGGGTGACCCTCCAGTGGTCCGCACTCCCGGATCGCACGGCCACCGTGCAGGCGTCCGAGGTGTGGACTGGAGAGGGCGGCGGCACATGCGCGAATGGTCTCGCCGACCTGCCGCGCGCGATCGATTGGGGCATCGCGCACGGCGAGTCGGCCGCTGCCAGCAGACCCGGGGCGACGACGATGCGGTACTTGACTGTTGGTATCAATACGGGCGGGGGCGCATTCTGCGGGTGGTACGCCCGCTCGGTGAACAGGTTCGGCAGCTCGAAGTTCGTTCGGGCCGCCGGCCCTGAGTACCCGAGCGGCTTCTAGCCTCGCAGCTCGTGGCCGCCGGGTCTGGTCCCCGGATCAACCAGTAGTCGGATCAGGAGAAGGGGGCGGCGCGTGGGCGACAAGGGTCAGGTCCACCGGAAGGGGTGGGACGGGGAGTACCGGCCGGTCGAGGGCCTCCTCGGGCCGAAGGAGGGCGAGGCCAAGACCGGGCTGTGGAGCGGGGAGCCCGTGCCCTCGCGCGACCTCCTCGGGAACCAGAGGACGGCGGCCGACGGCTCGCCGCTGTACGAGCGGGCGGACCACCGCGGCGCCGAGGCCGCGGGCGAGGCGGGGGGCGCGGCGCTCGTCGCGATCCTCGCCCTCATCGCCGTGGCGGGCGCGGCCGTCGTAACCCGCTTTTGGGCGGGCCTGCGGCGCGACGTCCGGGAGCGCAGCCTGTCCCTCCCCACCGTCGGGTACGGATCGGTGATCGTGTGGGTGGCCTCGTGGGTCGGCGAGATCGCCCTGGGCCCGCGGTCGCTGGGCGGGGCCGCGGCGCTGGCTTGGGCGGTCAGCGACGTCGCCTTCACCGTGACCTGCTTCTTCGGCCTGCTGTTCGGCCCGGCCCGGCTGGGGGAGGCGATGCGCGCGCGGCGGGACGGCGCGGCCCCGGACGGCCTCTGGAGGTGGGCTGCGCTGACCGCCGCCGCGGTCGGCTTCACCCTGTTCATGTGGGGCCAGGCCGCCGGCTACCCGACCTGGGAGCAGGCCATGCTCTACGGGACCGTCCTCGCGCTCGGCCTCGGCGAGGCGGGTGCCTTCGCATGGGGCTGGGCCGGACGGCCCAACCTCGGCGCGCGGTCCGCGAGCGCGCTGGCGAGGTGGGCGTCCTCGGCCGCGGGGGAGGTAGCGGCGCGGTCGACGGCGCGCCGCCCCGAGGTGCGGTGGCCGGCGGCCGAGGCGTCGCCTCCCGCGGCTGACGAGCCACCCGACCCCGCAGTCCCAGCCGACTAGGGTCGAACCGGAGCCGGCGAGCCGATCGCCGCTCTCTCGCGGCCTCACGCGCTACGCAGCCACTCGAACGGCTCGGGCGGCTCGGCCAGGCGCATCGTGACAGGAAGGTCGGTCGTCGCGGGGCAACCCCTCTCGCCCCGACCATTTACGGACATTCCGAACTCCCCCGGCAGCGCCTCCGCGAGGCCGTGGCGCACGGCGTGGTCGGACAGGTGCACCGTCGCCTCCTGCAGCCCCAGGACCTCGATCCGCTCGAACAGCGCGTCCGCCACGA
>JAJXTS010000073.1 GCA_021783595.1 Chloroflexota bacterium
ACGGGCGGGCGCTTCGCGGAACGGGCGCGCCGCGCGCAACGGGCGGGCGCTTCGCGGAACGGGCGCGCGGCGCGGAAACGCGGCAAGCGGCGGCGAACGCGAAGGCCGCCCCGCGGTGGGCGGGGCGGCCTTCACTCGAGTGGCGGAGCGGCGGGGTTGGCGCGGCGTAGCCGGCGCCCCGTCAGGCGGCGCGCACCGCGTCCCGCGGCGCGTGCCTCGTCAGGCGGCGCGCACCAGGCTGGCGAGCACCCAGAAGCTGCGGTTCCCGTACGCCACGTGGTCCCAGCGTCGGCCGCTCGTCGTCGTGGCGCCGGTGACGCGGAGCCGGTCTCCCGGGCGCACGGTCGCCAAGACGCGCCCCGAGAGAGACGGGGCGCTGCGCAGGTTGAGGTACGAGCGCGCCACCACGGTGGTGGCGGCCTTCGCGGCCGCTGGCTTGGCAGCCTTGGCCCTGACCTTGGCCTTGGCGGCCGTCGGCCTGACGATCTTGAGGGACGTCGCGGTCCGCACCGGCGAGGGCGTGCTGGAGAGCCCCGTCCCGCTCAGGTGCGTGTGGATGAAACCCGTGACCGAGTCGTGCAGCGCGTGCAGGCCCGTGATGCGGATCCCTTGGCTCGGGTTGAGCGCGCTGATCACGCGACCGTCGCCGATGTAGATGGCGGCGTGCGCCCCGTTCCCGTAGATGACCACGTCGCCGACCTGCGGGTTCGAGCCGCTCACAAGGTGATGGGCGCGACCCCAGACGAGCATGGCGTAACCGGAGTGGCCGCCGCCCAGCATGGCGTTCACCCCCGCCCGAAGGTAGGCGTAACGGACGAGGCCGGAGCAGTCGAAGGCCGTGGGGCCGGCGGCGCCGAAGACGTACGGCTTGCCGCGCTGCGCCTCGGCGATGGTGACGACGCGCATGGCGACCGTCAGGGATGAGGTGGACGAGCTCGCGGCCGCGATCGAGGGCGACGCGACGACGAGCGTGGAGACGGCGGCGAGCGCCGCGATTCCGAAGGCCCGGAGGCCGGCGGTGAGACCCAAAGGGCTCCTCTCTACCAGGACACGGCGGTCATCTCGCCGTGGCGATGGGACGTGACCGACCGGTCGGAGGAGGTTGGCAGCGCTTCGCGGGGCGACACGCTGCTGATCGTGCGTCCTCCCCGGAGAGAGGCGGCGACCAGACGGCAGGTCATCCTGCCGGTCGGAGATATGCAGCTGGTACCCCTGTCGTCAGGCCAACGGCGCGGACCATACCAGCCCTCGCCGGATCATGCGCGCAACAACGAGGCGGGCTCGTGCGTCGCAGGCCGCCCCGGCGAGGGCCGGGGTCCGACCACGCGGGCTCCGCCGGGGCGCGGCGATCAGCCCCCGCCACCCAGGGTGACGCCCACCCCGACCGCCACGAGCGACGCGGCCACGCTCGCGACGACGTAGGCGAGGGCCGCCGGCCAGGCGCCCCGCTCGGCCATCGAGAGCGTGTCAAGCGAGAACGTCGAGAACGTGGTGTAGGCCCCCAGGAACCCCACGACCACGAGGGGCCGGACCCAGTCGGGCGCGCCGAGCCGCCAGATCAGCGCGTACACGAGCCCGATGGCGAGCGAGCCGCTGACGTTGATCAGCAGCGTCCCGAAGGGGAACGCGGCGCCCATCCGGTCCAAGACGAACCCGCCCAGCAGGAAGCGGGCATTGGCGCCGAGGACGGCGCCGACCGATATGGCGAGGTACGTCATGCCACCTCCGTCTGCGGGGCAACGGAAGGCCCCGGTCCTGCGCGTACAGGCAGAGGCCATCGGCCCTCGCGGGCGGTTCAGACGCGTTCGCGTCTCGGCGGGCACCATCGCCGGCTGCGCGGAGAGGGTAGGGTTCGCCGCCGGAGCCGGTCAAGCGCCCCGGCGATCGCCCCCAACCGCCGGCGACCTCTCGGGTCCGCCCGCCGGGGGGACGGGCCCGGTTCGGGCCTCCCTCGCCCCTCGGCGGCCCCGTCGCGACGGCGCCCGCCGGTCTCCGGGACGGGCCCACCGGGCCAGAATCCCTACCAGTTGGCCCCCAACCCCTGACCTGCGGTCCGCCGCGGGTGATCCATCCGGCCAGCCGCCGTCGCGCCGAGTGGCGCACAATTCCCGGAGAGCGCCGGGGCGACGCCGCGTTGGCGCACCCCCGACCCGGACAAACCGCCACCAGCACGGGTGGCCGGCGCCGCCCGAAAGGAAGCTGCGAACCGATGGATCAGCACTGGGAGACCCTCGACGGCAACGAGGCGGCTGCACGCGTCGCCTATGCGCTGTCTGAGGTGATCTCCATCTACCCGATCACGCCAGCCTCGCAGATGGCCGAGCACTGCGACGACTGGGCGGCTGCCGGCAAGCCGAACCTCTGGGGCCAGGTCCCGGACGTCGTGGAGATGCAGTCGGAGGGCGGCGCCGCGGGCGCCATGCACGGCGCGCTCCAGAAGGGCGCCCTCGCCACGACGTTCACCGCGTCGCAGGGCCTCCTGCTGATGATCCCGAACATGTTCAAGATCGCAGGCGAGCTCACGCCCGCGGTGATCCACGTCGCCGCCCGCGCGCTTGCGACCCACGCCCTGTCGATCTTCGGCGACCACAGCGACGTCATGCACGCGCGGGCCACGGGCTTCGCCATGCTGTCGGCGGGGTCGGTCCAGGAGGCGCACGACTTCGCGCTCGTCGCCCACGCCGCCACGCTGCGCAGCCGGGTGCCGTTCCTCCACTTCTTCGACGGCTTCCGCACCAGCCACGAGATCAACAAGATCGCGATCCTGTCCAGGGAGGACCTGCGGGCCCTGATCCGCGAGGAGGACGTCCTCGCCCTCCGCGCGCGCCAGCTCTCGCCGGAGAAGCCGGTCGTCCGCGGCACGGCCCAGGACCCGGACGTCTACTTCCAGGGGCGCGAGGCCAGCAACCCGTACCACCTCGCCGTGCCGGGCATCGTGCAGGGGGTCTTCGACGAGCTGGCCGCCCGAACCGGCCGCCAGTACCACCTCGTGGACTACGTCGGCGCCCCGGACGCCGAGCGCGTGGTGGTGGCCATGGGCTCGGCGGCGGGCGCGGTCGAGGAGACCGTGAGCGCCCTCGTCGCCCGCGGCGAGAAGGTCGGGATGCTGGCGGTCCGGCTGTTCAACCCCTTCCCGTCCGAGGCGCTGATCGCGGCGCTGCCCAAGAGCGTCAGGGCGATCGCGGTGCTCGACCGGACCAAGGAGCCGGGCGCCGTCGGCGAGCCGCTCTACCTCGAGGTCGTGTCCGCGCTCGCCGAGGCGATGGACAGCGACGCCGCCCCGTTCGCGGCCATGCCGCGGGTGATCGGCGGCCGCTACGGCCTGGCGTCCAAGGAGTTCAACCCCTCGATGGCCAAGCCCGTGTTCGACGAGCTGGCCGCCGCGAAGCCCAAGCGCCACTTCACGCTGGGCATCTTCGACGACGTGACCCACCTCTCGCTGCCCATGGACCGCGAGTTCCGCTACCAGCGGCCGGCCGGCGAGGTCCAGGCCGTGTTCTTCGGCCTCGGGTCGGACGGCACCGTCGGCGCCAACAAGAGCTCGGTCAAGATCATCGGCGAGGGCACCGACCTCTGGGCCCAGGGCTACTTCAAGTACGACTCCAAGAAGTCGGGCTCGATCACCACCTCGCACCTGCGCTTCGGCCCCAAGCCCATCAAGAGCACCTACCTGGTCGAGGAGGCCGACTTCGTCGCGGTCCACCAGTTCAACCTGATCCTCAACAAGCACGTGATGGCGCTCGCCAAGCCGGGCGCCACGCTGCTGCTCAACTCGCCCTACGGCCCGGCCGAGGTGTGGGACCAGCTCCCCGCCAGCGTCCAGCGGGCCATGGTGGACAAGGGCATCGACCTGTGGGTCATCGACGCGTTCGCCGTCGCGACCGAGGTCGGCATGGGCAACCGGATCAACACGGTCATGCAGCCGTGCTTCTTCTCGCTGTCCGGCGTGCTGCCCGCGGACGACGCCATCGCGCGGATCAAGGACTCGGTCAAGAAGGCCTACGCCAAGCGCGGCGAGGCGGTGGTCCAGCGCAACTACGCGGCCATCGACGCGTCGCTCGCCCGGATGACCCACGTCGCCCTGGGCGCGGTCAAGGGCGACGACGCCGTCAGCTCGCTCATCCCCGCCACCGCCCCCGAGTTCGTCCGCGACGTGACCGCCAAGCTGATCGCCGGCGACGGCGACCTGCTGCCGGTCAGCGCGCTGCCCGTGGACGGCACCTTCCCCACCGCCACCACGCGGTACGAGAAGCGGGCCATCGCCCCGTCCATCCCGGTCTGGGACGAGTCCATCTGCATCGACTGCGGCAAGTGCGCCATGGTCTGCCCGCACGCGGCCATCCGCATGAAGGTCTACCCGGCCCACCAGGCCGTGGACGGGCTGCCGAGCAAGGAGTTCAAGAGCCGCGAGCTCGCCAACCACCTGATCACGATCCAGGTGGCCCCGGACGACTGCACCGGCTGCGGCGTGTGCGTGGACGTGTGCCCGGCCAAGAGCCGCACGGACGTGGGCCACAAGTCCATCAACATGGCCAACTACCTCGAGAACCGCGAGGTCGAGCGCGAGCGCTGGGACAGGTTCCAGACGATCGCGCCGCTCGCCCGCGAGGCGATCCCGGTGGACACGGTCAAGGGCGCCGCGCGCCTCGAGCCGCTGTTCGAGTTCTCGGGCGCCTGCGCCGGCTGCGGCGAGACGCCGTACCAGCGGCTCGCGACACAGCTGTTCGGCGACCGGATGGTCGTGGCCAACGCCACCGGCTGCTCCTCGATCTACGGCGCCAACCTGCCCACGACCCCGTGGGCCACGAACGCCGCGGGCGAGGGCCCGGCCTGGGCCAACAGCCTGTTCGAGGACAACGCCGAGTTCGGCCTGGGCATGCGCCTCGCGCTCGACAAGCAGCACGAGCTCGCCTCCGCGCTGGTGAAGCGGCTCGCGCCGCAGATCGGCGAGGCCCTCGCGGCGGACCTCGTCCACGCCGACCAGGGCACCGAGGCCGGCATCGAGGCGCAGCGGGGCCGCGTGGCCCAGCTGCGCGAGCGGCTGGCGGCCATCGGTTCCGAGGATGCCCGCTCCCTCGCCTCGCTCTCCGGGGACCTAGTCCGCAAGGGCGTGTGGATCATCGGCGGCGACGGCTGGGCCTACGACATCGGCTTCGGCGGCCTGGACCAGGTCCTGTCCTCGGGCCGCAACGTGAACATCCTGGTCCTCGACACCGAGGTGTACTCGAACACCGGCGGGCAGGCCAGCAAGTCCACGCCGCGCGGCGCGGTCGCCAAGTTCGCCGCCGCCGGCAAGACCACGGGCAAGAAGGACCTCGGCGCCATCGCCCGCAGCTACGGCAACGTGTTCGTGGCGCAGGTCTCCATGGGCGCCAACGACGCCCAGACGATCAAGGCGTTCCTCGAGGCCGATGCCTGGCCCGGGCCGAGCCTGATCATCGCCTACGCCACCTGCATCGCCCACGGCATCGACATGAGCAAGTCCATGAGCCACCAGAAGGACGCGGTGAAGTCCGGCTACTGGCCGCTCTACCGCTACTCGCCGGTGGTCAGCGACGACGAGGGCATGCCGTTCAAGCTCGACTCCACCAAGCCAACCCTGCCGATCCACGAGTTCGTGGCCAGCGAGACGCGGTTCGCCATCCTCGAGCGCACCAACCCCGAGAAGGCCGCCGAGCTCGCCGAGCTCATGCAGGCCGACGCTGACGAGAAGTGGCGCTACTACGAGCAGCTCGCGGGCATCCACCGCAACGTGCCGCACCTGCACCCTAGAGACGCCGAGCCGACGGCCGCCGTCGGGACCGGGACGGAGGACGAGGCGTGAGCGCGGACCTGCACACCCGATACCTGGGGCTCGAGCTCCAGAGCCCCTTCGTCGCGTCGTCGTCGCCGCTGACCGGCGACCCGGCCGGCTGCAAGCGCCTCGAGGATTCGGGGGCGGGGGCGGTCGTCCTGCCCTCGCTGTTCGAGGAGGAGGTGCTCCACGAGGAGATCGAGCTCATCCGCTCGCTCGAGCAGGGCAGCGACCAGTTCGGCGAGGCCCTGTCGTACTTCCCGCAGATCGGGGACTACAAGGACGCCGGCGACCGGTACCTCGAGCGCCTCGAGAAGACCAAGCGGACGGTGACGATCCCGGTTGTGGCGAGCCTCAACGCCACCACCCAGGGCGGCTGGGTCCGCTACGCGCGCCGCATGCAGGACAGCGGCGCGGACGCCCTGGAGCTCAACCTGTACCACGTGGTCGCGGACCCGGGGATGTCCGGCTGCGACCGCGAGGCCCGCGACCTGGAGCTGATCGCCGCGGTGCGGGCGGCCGTGACCGTCCCGCTGGCGGTGAAGCTGAGCCCGTACTACTCGGCGCTGGGGAACTTCGCGGCCGGCGCGGTCAGGGCGGGGGCGAGCGGCCTGGTGCTGTTCAACCGCTTCTACCAGCCGGACCTGGACCTCGAGTCGCTCGACGTCGTCAACAAGGTGTCGCTCTCGGTCTCGGCCGAGCTGCGGCTGCCGATGCGCTGGATCGCGATCCTGCGGCCCCAGCTGGGCTACGGCGTCGGCCTCGCGGCCACGTCCGGCGTCCACACGCCCGCCGACGCGGCCAAGGCGCTGCTCGTCGGCGCGGACGTGGCGATGACCGCGTCGGCGCTCCTGCAGCACGGCGTCGGGCACATGCGCTCGCTCGTGGACGGGCTGGCCGCGTGGATGGCCGAGCACGAGTACGAGTCGGTGGGCCAGATGCGCGGGGCCGCCACGGCGGCCACCGTGGCCGACCCGTCGCTGTTCGAGCGCGCGAACTACATGGCCGCGCTGCGGTCGTTCAGCACCCCGGCCGAGTTCCTGCGGTAAGCGGCGGGGCGGGTCGCCGCCCCTGACATCGAGCCTGGGCGCATCCGCCCCGGCCAGCCCGACCAGGCGGCGGTGAGCCCCGCGGTGAGCGCCCGTGACGCCATGCCCGAGGACACCGGCCTCCGGCCAGCCACGGCGGACGGGGTCGTGAGCCGAGGCCGCGACCTCGTCCGGAGGCCGGCCAGCGCCATCCGCAGGGTGCTCTGGCCCGGAGCTGGGCATGGCGCGCAACGCGGGACTCGTCCGGTACGCCGCGCGCGCAGGCGTCGTCCCGAGCTGGCACGTCCCGCGCGGGGGAGGGCCGGGCGCCGAGTCCGCTCGGCGCCCGTCGCGCGTCCCGGCGTCAGGCGTCCAGGCGACCGGCAGCCAGGACGGCCGCGCGCGCGTCGCCCTGCTCGCCGAGCCGGGCGAGGATCTTGAGCTTGCCGAGCATCTGGGCCATGGGCGGGCCCATGTGCTGCGCGACGACCACCTCCACCCCGTGGTCGCGAAGGAAGGTGGCCACGCGGGCGTGGTGGCCGCCCTCAGTCCCGACGTCGTGGAGGGCGTCCCAGGCCACCGGGTGCTCGTCCCAGGCGGTGATCTGGCCGCCCTCGACCTTGGCGACGGCGACGCGCGGCGCGCGCCCCCAGCTGCCGTCGATCTGGCCATCGGGGGTGACGGGAACACAGACGATCACGGTGCGACTCCTGTTGGCAGGCGGTTTGGCGGGCGGCGCGGGACGCCGGGGAACGCCCTTGGGCTGGTGCCGCCCATTCGACCACGGACGGCGCAAGCATGCCGCGCCGGCCACCTACAGGACCGGCGCCGGCTCCAGGTCCCCTGGCGACGTGCGGGCCAGCACCAGGCCCTGCAGCACCAGGCCCGCGAGCACCAGCGCCACGCCCACCGCGGCGACGGGCGACAGCGCCTCGCCCAGCACGACCACGCCGAGCAGCGTCGCCACCACCGGGTCGGTCAGCATGAGCGTGGCCGCGGGACCCGGCGGCAGGCCGTGGATGCCGCGCGCCAGCACGACGTTGGCGATGGCCATGGTCGCGACGCCCAGGTACAGCACCAGCGCGGCGCCGCCCGGCGAGGCCACCCAGCCCAACGGCTGCCCGAGGAGCAGCGGCGCAAGCAGCAGGCCGCCCAGCGCGAAGCTCGCGGCCGACAGCTCGAGGGCGGGCGCACCGCGGTCGAGCTGGTGCTTGGCGGCCACGGTGTAGCTGGCGCTGCACAGCCCGGCCCCCAGCGCGAGCAGCAGGCCGACCGGGTCGCCGCCGCCGAATTGGCCCTCGGATCGGAGGACCAGGCCCGCGACCGCGATCCCCGTGGCGGCCAGCCAGCCGGCGGTGGGCCGGTGGCGAAGGAACACCCAGCCCAGCAGGCCGGCGAACACGGGCTCGCTGCCGACCGCCACCAGCGTCCCGAGCGCCACGCCCACGCCGCTCACCGAGCCGAAGAACAACGGCTGGTAGAGAGCCGCGGCGAGCGAGGTGACCACGATCTGGGGCCGGCGCCACAGGGCCGGCAGCCGGGAGCGCCGGGCGCCCAGGAACGGCATCGCCAGCAGCAGGGCGAGCGCGCCGGTCTGGATCCGCAGGATGCCCACGGCCACCGGCGGGGCGGCGGCGGGCCCCAGCGCCTGGGCGGTGCCGGCCGTGCCGAACAGGACGCCCGAGACGATGACGAGCCACACGGCGAAGCGGACGGAGATCACCGCGAGAGGCTAGCGGGTCCGAGGGTGTGCGCGGGGCGTCGGCCTGCGGAGGACGTCCGGGTCACAAGTCGGGCGGGAGGGGGTGGCCGCCCCGCCGGCGCAGGGCGGCCGCCTCGTCCACGTCGGCGAGCGAGCTGATACCGACCCCGAGCCTGCCGGTCTTCGCGAGGTCGCCGATGACCGGGACGCTCCGCCCCGACGCAGGCATCGTGACGGTGGCTCGGCCAGGCGGGAGGTCACCCGCCTGGCCACTGCGTTGCCCGTCACGGGGCGGGGCGCGGGCGGGACGATGGCGGAGAGGGCCATCGGGTCGGTGCAGACGGGGCCGAGGCCCCGTCTGCGGCGCCGTCGGGCAGGGATCCGCTCGGCGGTCACCATCGGGAGGCGCGCCCAGGGCGGGCCGAAGTCGGGCCACGGGATCTCGCCGCCCCGCACCTCGTGCCCCACGGTCTTGCCGCCGTGGCGGGTCAGCGGGCGGGCGAGCGGCACGCGGTCGGGCGCCAGGCGCGTGACCGACGCTGCAGATGCCGGACGTCCTGTCGTCCTCCCAGGATCGGGGGTCAAGTCGGGGGTCGCCGCCCGGGCTACGATGGCCCGGCGCCGCGAAGGCGCGCCACGAGGCCCTCGGGGGAGACGCGACCGTGACCGACCAGCTGCCCGCACGCATCCGCGCGATCGCCCGCCGGTCGGGAGGGGCGAGCGCCGAGGTTCAGGTAACGCTCGACCAGAACGGGGTCACGGTCGGGGCCGCCACGAGCGCGTTGTGGTCGGCCGCCTACCGCGACGTGGCGGCCGTGGCGATCGAGGGCGGCGTCGTGACGGTGGACCTCGGCCCCGGGCCCGGGGCCGAGCGCTGGGAGTTCGAGCGCCTCGGGACCATGGCGGGGCTGCTGGTTCGGCTGCTGCGCGACGGCCGGCTCCGCCAGCGGCTGGCGGACGGGCTGGTCGAGACGCGGCCGGGCACGCCGGTCGACCTCGTCGAGTACGCGGCCGGGCCCGAGTCGGGCATCGCCCAGCTCCTCTACCACGAGCGCGGGGTGGCACTGGCCCCCGTGGACGAGCGGCGGCCGTGGCGGCGGATCCGCCGGGCGGACATCGGCTCGGTGGCAGTCGAGGCGTCCGTCGGCGGCGTGGCGGTGGGTGGCGCCGGGCCCAGCCTGGCCCCGGCCCCGGACGGCGCGCCGGCGCTGCGGCTCCTCCGCCTGGGCGCGATCGCCACGGAGCACGCGAGACGCTGGACCGCGCTGCGCGACGGGGCAATGGCCGACGCCACGGCGATCGTTGCCGGGCTGGCTCCGGACGCCTCGTTCGGCGCGCGGTCGCTCGCCTCGCGGGTGCTGCTCGAGGGCCGGGCGGCCTCGCCCGCGACGCTCGGCGAGGCGTGGCCCGTCCTGGAGGCGGCGGCGCTTGGCGTGCCGCCGTTCGACGCCTCGTACCGCGTCCTCCGCGCCATCGGCGGCGGCGGCGAGGCACCGCGCTGGATCGCCTGCGCGCCCGAGGCGCCGGGCTCGCCCGACCGGCCGAGGCTCTGGTTCCTGGTGGGCCTGCCGGGCAATCTGGTCGCCATGGAGCTCGTCAGCGAGGGGGCCCACGCGACCTACCTGTTCCGCGTGCTGCCCCGGGCGTCATTCTCGGGGTCGCTGCCGGCAGGGGCGCTCGAGGCAGCGGTGGCCGGCATCTCCGAGGCGCTGCTGGACGCCCGGTTCCTCCGAGAGCCGATGGCGCTCCCAGCCGCCCAGCTGGCGGCACCGGCCGCGCTGCGGTACCGGCTCGCGCTCGCGGCGCTGCCGTCGCTGGCCGCCGCGCGCTGGGCCTTCGTCGCACGGGTGGCCCACCGCGACCCCGTGTCGTGGGAGGGCGCCCTGCGGGACCTCGTGGCGTGGCACTCGACGGCGCGCGATGATCGCGCGGAGTGGCCCGGTCGGGCCGCCGAGGAGGCGCAGATCAGCGAAGCGGCCGGCGACCCTGTCGGCTGAGGGAGCAGCTCGCGATGCCCACGTTCAAGCACCCGTGCCCCCACTGCGGGGCGTACATCGAGCGGGACGCGGTCGCCTGCCCCTCCTGCGGGACGCGCGACCCGTTCACGCCGGGACGCTGCCCCAGCTGCTCGGCCCAGATCGACGACCCGGCGTGGGTCGCCTGCCCGCGCTGCGGCAAGCCGGTGAACGCCGCGCTCGCGGCCGCCCAGGCCGCCCAGGCCGCCCAGGCCGCGCCCGTCGCGCCCGTCGCTCAGC